>CAKUPH010000038.1 GCA_934675115.1 uncultured Oscillospiraceae bacterium
GTGTCCGGGTGGCAGAAGCTGAAAGGTTAAGGCCCTTGACCCAGCCCGCCGCGGGTGCGGCGTACAAGCGTTTTGCCGAAGGCAAAACCTTGGCGCAAGGGCGAATTCACTTCGCCCGCGCAAATCAGATCAAAGGGGTCCCCATGGGCAAGGCCCATGGGGAGTCAAGGGCCATGCCCAGAATCCCTATAATAACCGCTGTGATGAACTGGCGGTATCTGAATGGCAGAAGCTGAAGCGCTGACAGCTTCCACAGAAAGGGGAGAACTTGATGAAAATTCTTGTGACGGGCTTCGAGCCCTTCGGCGGCGAAAGCCGCAACCCTTCCATGGAGCTGGTGCAGTCCCTGCCTGGCGAGATCGGCGGCGCAGAGATCGTCACCGCCATTCTGCCGGTAACGGGCCGGGGTTCAGTGGACGCGGTGACTGCCGCTATCCGAGCCAACGCCCCCGACGTGGTGCTGTCCATCGGTCAGGCCGGTGGCCGGGCGGCGGTAACGGTGGAGCGGGGGGCCGTCAACGTGGACGATTTCCGCATTCCGGACAACAACGGCGACCAGCCGGTGGATGCGCCCATTGCCGCCGACGGGCCGGACGCCTACCTTTGCCGCCTGCCGGTGCGGGCCATGGTAGAGGCCATGCGGGCGGCCGGTGTTCCGGCGGAAATTTCCAACTCGGCGGGGACCTACGTCTGCAACCACCTGATGTACGCCGTGGCCCATCTGCTGGCCCGGGAGTACCCGGCGGCGCGGAACGGGTTCATCCACATCCCCTTCCTGCCGGAGCAGGTGACGGACAAGCCCGGCCAGCCCAGCATGGCGGCGGAGCTGTCTCTCCGGGCGGTGACGGTGGCCATTGAGGTGCTGACACGATGATTTTAAGTAGTATTTCATTATAGTGCTACTATTTGTATTGAAAAAGGCGCAAAAAAACCTCCGTATGGTTCAACCATACGGAGGGCTTTTTTCATCACTCGGCGTCGTCGGCTTCTTTGGCGGTGCAGGCGATGTTCAATTCATCGAGTTGTTTCTGCTCCACGAAGCTGGGCGCGCCCATCATAACGTCCTGGGCGTTCTTGTTCATGGGGAAGGGGATGATCTCCCGGATGGAGTCCTCGCCGGCCAGCAGCATGACCATGCGGTCCACGCCCGGGGCGATGCCCGCGTGAGGGGGCGCGCCGTAGGTGAAGGCGTTGTACATGGCGGGGAACTTGGCCTTGACGTCGTCCTCGCCCAGCCGCACCAGCTGGAAGGCCTCCACCATGATCTCCGGGTCGTGGTTCCGGACGGCGCCGGAGGACAGTTCCACGCCGTTGCACACCAGATCGTACTGGAAGGCGGTGATGGTCAGGGGGTCCACCTCGCCTGCCGCGGCCTTCTTCAGGATCTCAAGGCCGCCGTTGGGCATGGAGAACGGATTGTGGCAGAATTCCAGCTCGCCGGACTCCTCGCCGATCTCGTACATGGGGAAGTCCACGATCCAGCAGAATTCGTACTTTTCCTTGTCCATGTGGTTGGGGCAGAAAGCGCCCAGCTTATTGCGGAGCACGCCGGCGGTCTTCTGGGCGGTGAGACGGGGGCCGCAGGTGAGACCCACGAAGGTGTTGGGCTTCAGGCCCAGACGCTCAATGGCGTCCGCCTTTTTCTCCGGGTCCTGAAGGAACTTGGAAATGCCGCCGACCAGCTCGCCGTGCTCGTCCATGCGGAACCAGTAGGCTTTGGAGCCGGACTGGACCTCCACGTCATTGCACAGGGCGTCGATCTGCTTGCGGGTGCCGGAGAAGTCGGACACCACAACGGCCTTGATAACGCCCTCGGCAAAGGGCAGGAAGCCGCAGTCGTTCATGAGGTTGGTGGCGTCCTGCACGACGAGGTCGATGCGCAGGTCGGGCTTGTCGGAACCGTACTTCTCCATAGACTCCAGATAGGGGATGCGCTGGAAGGGGGCGGAGGAGGCGGTGTTATAGGTGCCGTATTTGGCGAAGATGGGGGGCAGGACCTTTTCCAGCACGGAGAATACATCCTCCTGATCGGCGAAGGCCATCTCCATATCCAGCTGGTAGAACTCGCCGGGGGAGCGGTCGCCCCGGGCGTCCTCGTCCCGGAAGCAGGGGGCAATCTGGAAATAGCGGTCGAAGCCGGAGGCCATCAGCAGCTGCTTGAACTGCTGGGGAGCCTGGGGCAGGGCGTAGAACTTGCCGGGGTGCTTGCGGGAGGGGACGAGGTAGTCCCGGGCGCCCTCGGGGGAGGAGGCGGTGAGGATGGGGGTGGTGATTTCCATGAAGCCCTCGGCGATCATGGCCTGCCGCAGAGCAGCCACCACGTTGCTGCGCAGGATGATGTTGTTCTTCACCTCGGGGTTGCGCAGGTCGAGGTAGCGGAACTTCAGGCGCTGCTGCTCGTCGGCCTCGCGGCTGCGGTTGATCTGGAAGGGCAGCTCGTTGTGGCGGCAGCGGCCCAGCACCTTGATCTCGGTGGGGACCACCTCAATGTCGCCGGTGGGCAGCTTGGGGTTCTTGCTGTCGCGTTCCCGGACGATGCCGGTGACCTGAATGGTGGATTCTTTATTGAGACCCTTGATGATGGACATCATCTCTTCCGTCTCAATGACCACCTGCGTGGTGCCGTAGAAGTCGCGGAGCACCACGAAGGCGAAGTTCTGGCCGACCTCGCGGACGTTCTCCATGAATCCGGCGAGGGTGACGGTCTGGCCGGCGTTGGCCATACGCAGCTCGCCGCAGGTGTGGGTGCGGGACTGAAACATAAATATCAACTCCAAAAATGATTTTTGATTCAGCAAAATCTTTTTGCAAAAGGACAGGTTTCGCCTGACGCTTCGCGTCCGCAGGACGCACCACTCCACTTCGCCAGAGCGGCGGCGAAAGAGATCATTGCGGCTCTTCAATAGGCTTCACATCCCGCGTGCGCTCCTCAATGGCGGAGCGGATGCTGGCCACGGCCTCATCCACGGGGACGGTGATCTGCTGGCCGCTGGCCATGTCCTTGACGGACACCGCGCCCTGCCGCACCTCGTCCTCGCCGAGGAAGGCGGTGTACGGCACGCCGATCTTGTCGGCATAGGCCATTTTCTGCTTGAACTTCTTCTGCTCGGTGTAGAGCTGGGCCCGGACGCCCGCCAGCCGCAGCCGGGTGGCGAAGGAGATGGCGGGGGCCAGATCCTCGGTCATGGGCAGGATGAGCACGTCGGCGGGGGCGGTGAGCATTTTGTCGTTGAGGTACTTCTGATCCTCCAGAACGAAGAACAGACGGGTCAGACCGATGGAAATTCCAACGCCGGGGAGTTGTTTGTCGGTATAATATTCCGCAAGGTTATCGTATCGGCCGCCGGAACAGATGGAACCGATCTCCGGATGGTCCAGCATGGTGGTCTCGTAGACGGTGCCGGTGTAGTAGTCAAGACCCCGGGCGATGGTGAGGTCCACGGCGAAATTTTCCTCGGGAACGCCGAAGTCCGCCAGATACTTCACCACGGTGTTCAGCTCCGTGAGCCCCTGATCGAACAGCTCGTCCCGGCCGCGGTAGCCCTCCAGCGCGGCGAGCACCGCGGCATTGCCGCCCTTGATGGCGATGAACTTCAAAATCTCGTCCGCCTTTTCCGCGGGCAGGGCGATGTCCTCCGCCATGAGCAGCTCCCGCACCTTGTCAGGGCCGATCTTGTCGATCTTGTCCACGGTGCGCATGATGTCGGCGGATTGCTCCGTCAGGCCCAGCATGGAGTAGAAGCCGTTGAGGATCTTCCGGTTGTTCACCCGGATCTGGAACCGGCGCAGGCCCAGCGAGGTGAAGGTCTTGTAGATGATGGAGGGGATCTCCGCCTCGTTGACGATGTCCAGCTTGCCGTCGCCGATGACGTCGATGTCCGCCTGATAGAACTCGCGGAAGCGCCCACGTTGGGCGCGCTCGCCGCGGTACACCTTGCCGATCTGGAACCGGCGGAAGGGGAAGGCAAGGTCGGCATAGTGGAGAGCCACGTACTTGGCCAGAGGAACGGTGAGGTCAAAGCGCAGGGAGAGGTCGGTGTCGCCCTTGGTGAAGCGGTAGATCTGCTTTTCCGTCTCGCCGCCGGCCTTGGCCAGCAGTACCTCACTGGCTTCGATCACCGGGGTGTCCAGCGGGGTGAAGCCGTAGAGGGAGTAGGACTGGCGCAGCAGCTCCATCATCCGGTCGAACTGCACCTGCCGCTCCGGCAGCAGTTCCATGAAGCCGGAGAGGGTACGGGGTTTTTGTTTCGCCATTTCTGATTGCTCCTTGTATAGAAATATATATTGATAACAAAATATTGGGGGGTTTTCCGGAAAAAATACAAAAATGCTCTCATCCCATCAGGTCATGGGACGAGAGCATTGCAGCGCAATACTTCGTGGTGCCACCCACATTCAGCGGAACCGGCGCGGGCCGTTCCGCCCTTTGTCCTTCTGGTGCGGGAAGGGAACCGAGCCCGTCTCCGGGCCTGCTCCGCCGGCGTCTTTCCCGGACTCCTGCCGCGGGACGCTTTCAGCCGGGGAGCACAGCGGCTCCGTGGCGTCCTTCTCTGTTCGGCGGTGGGACCGGTACTCATCCGGTTTCGCTGCAGCGGGTCTTCGCGAAAAATCAGACCTTCAGCGGGGTCTTTTTGGGGTTGATGATATCGCGCCAGTCCAGATCGCCCCGGGCCAGACCGTGAATGAGCATCTCGGCGGTGGCGGCGTTGGTGGCGATGGGGACGTTGTGCTGGTCGCACAGCTTGGCGATGTAGTTCAGGTCGTCGTCCAGCTCGTTGGAGTGGGGGTCGTTGAAGAAAATGACCATGTCGATCTCCTCGTAGGAGATGCGGGCGCCGATCTGCTGGCTGCCGCCGTGGGCGTGGGAGAGGAACAGCTGGACGGGCAGGCCGGTGGCCTCGGCGACCAGCTTGCCGGTGCGGTTGGTAGCGCAGACGGTGTGTTTGGAAAGGATGCCGCAATAGGCAATACAGAACTGCACCATCAGCTCTTTCTTGTTGTCGTGGCTCATCAGGGCAATATTCACGGGGAATCCTTCCTTTCTGACCGTCATACGGTCAATGAATTCGCATCAGGGGAACTTTGGTGCCCAGCAGACGCCGGGCGATATTGAGATAGGAGACGGCCGCGCCCTTATGGGTGTACAGCACCAGCGGGGTGCCCTGTCCTGCGGCCACCGTCACCTGACGGTCCTCCGGGATGATGCCCAGCAGGGGCAGGCCGGCGGTGTCCATGGCGTGGTCGATGGAGGTGCGCAGCTGGCGCATGAGCTTTGGCTGCACCCGGTTCATCACCAGATGGATCTCGTGGATCCGGGGAAGAAGCTCCGTCACGGTGCGCTGGGCGTCACGCAGGGCGGCGGGATCGGTGGCGGAGACGACGATGGCCCGGTCCGCCGCGGCCATGGCCAGCTGAAAGCCGTCGCCCAGCCCGGCGGGGGAGTCCATAAAGATGTAGTCGAAATACTCTCTGGCCTCGTCCATCATCCGGCAGAAGCCGTCGATGTCCGGGTCGATGAGGGTCAGCGGGGCGGTGAGCAGATACAGCCCGTGGATGTCCGGGTGCTCCGTCACGGCGGTGAGCAGGGGGCAGCGCAGCTCCATCACGTCGGTGAAGTCCATGACCGCCCGGTCGTCCAGTCCCAGCGCGATGTCCAGATTCCGCAGGCCGATGTCCAGATCGACGCACAGCACCCGGTGCCCCAGCGCGGCCAGACAGGAGGACACGCCCGCCGTCACGGAGGTTTTACCGGTCCCGCCCTTGCCGGACGTGACCATGATGGCGGTTCCCATAGCGCATTTCCTCCCAATCATTAGAAGTATATCATAAACTACCAAGGCTATCAATATTTTTTTAGCCAAAACGCTTAAAAAACTTGCGTCTTTTGCGGTTTCAGAGGGGTTCCTTCTGCATTTTAGCCCACCTGCGGGGGTATTTAACCGGAGTTTTGGAAATTTTCTCAATAACTGCCACGCGATGGGTCACGTCCGTAAAGGGGATGGCGTAGTCGTAGCAGCCCACCAGTTTTCCGCCCAGCGTCTCAATGGAAGAGGAAGAATATTCCAGCTCCTCATCACATTCCGTGCTCTTCATGGCGAGGAACCGCCCGCCCACCCTGACGAAGGGCAGGCACATCTCACACAGCAGCCGCAGGTCGGCCACGGCCCGGGCGGCGGCGAAGTCAAACTGCTCCCGGAGGGCGGGGTCCTTCCCCGCCTCCTCCGCCCGGCCGTGGATGGTGCGCACGCCGGTGAGGGACAGGTCCGCCGCAACCTCGTCCAGCCAGTCCAGCCGCTTTTGCAGGCTGTCCAGCAGGGTGACGTTCAGGCTGGGCACCAGAATTTTCAGAACCATGCCGGGAAAGCCCGCGCCGGTGCCCACGTCGATGAGGGTCTTACCCTCCAGTCTGGCGCAGTCCAGCAAGGGGGCGCAGTCCAGCATGTGGAGGGTGGCCACATCCTTCGGCTCGGTGATGGCGGTGAGGTTTATGACCTTGTTTTTCTCGATGAGGGCCTGCCCGTAGTGCTCCAGCAGCTCCGCCGCGTTTTCCGGGACGGAGGGGGAGAGGTCCAGCCGGTCAAGGCCCGTTCTGATCAGTTCCTTCATGGCTCCTCCCAGTCAGGCGTAGGCGTTGGCGATGGCGTGGACGAGGGCGGGCCCGCCGGTGAGCAGGCCGATGACCACGGCGGCAATGCACACAACGACGATGATCACCGTCATAGGCAGGCCGCCGGGAGCGGTGCCCAGCTTCTGCCGGTGGACGGCCACGGACAGCAGGGCGATGGCCGCCGGGATGAGCAGCAGGGGAAAGGTGCCCGGCGCACCCTTGCCGCCGGTGAAGATGGCGAAGGTGATGAGAAACAGCACGAACAGCACATATCCCAGCCCCATCCATGCGGCGGCCCGTTTTTCAAAGGACGCGGGGGTGTAGGCGGGCTTGTCCTCCTGACCCTCCGGGCCGTTCTCCTCCGAGATGTTGTTCCGATCCAGCTCAGCCATTCTTGTTGTCCTTCAGCAGGTCTCGGATCTCGGTGAGCAGCTTTTCCTCGTTGGAGGGCTCGGGAGGGGGCGCGGGCTCCTCTTCCTTCTTCTTGTGGAGCTTGTTGATGCCCTTGATGAGGCAGAAGATCACAAAGGCGATGATGATGAAGTCCAGCACCACGGCGATGAGGTTGCCGAAGTTGACGGCCACCTCGGGGGAGGTGACTTCGCCGGCGGCGTCCACCACGGCGGCCTTCAGCACCCATTTCCACGCGGAGAAGTCCACGCCGCCGGTGAGGATGGAGACGAAGGGCATGATGATGTCGTTGACCAGAGAAGTGGTGATTTTACCGAAAGCGCCGCCGATGACAACGCCGACGGCCATGTCCAGCACGTTGCCGCGCATGGCAAAGGCTTTGAATTCTTCCAGAAGCTTTTTCATATCTGATTCACCTTACAGCAGTTTTTATTTTCAGTGCTTGGGGGTGAGCACCTTGGTGCCGCCCATGTAGGGCCACAGGACCTCGGGGATGGTGACGGAGCCGTCGGCCTGAAGGTTGTTCTCCAGGAAGGCAATGAGCATCCGGGGGGGAGCCACCACAGTGTTGTTCAGGGTGTGGGGCAGGTAAGTGCCGTTTTCGCCCTTGACGCGCATCTTCAGGCGGCGGGCCTGCGCGTCGCCCAGATTGGAGCAGGAGCAGACCTCGAAATACTTCTGCTGGCGGGGGGACCACGCCTCAATGTCGCAGGACTTGACCTTCAGATCGGCCAGATCGCCGGAGCAGCACTCCAGCTGGCGGACGGGAATGTCCATGGAGCGGAACAGCTCCACGGAGTAGCGCCACATCTTCTCGTACCAGTCCATGGAGTCCTCGGGCTTGCAGACCACGATCATTTCCTGCTTCTCGAACTGGTGGATGCGGTAAACGCCGCGCTCCTCGATGCCGTGGGAGCCCTTTTCCTTGCGGAAGCAGGGGGAGTAGGAGGTGAGAGTCTGGGGCAGCTTGTCCTCGGGAATGATCTGGTCGATGAACTTGCCGATCATGGAGTGCTCGCTGGTGCCGATGAGGTAGAGGTCCTCGCCCTCAATCTTATACATCATGGCATCCATGTCGGTCTGGCTCATGACGCCCTCCACCACGTTGCCGTGGATCATGAAGGGGGGGATGCAGAAGGTGAAGCCCTTGTTGATCATGAAGTCACGGGCGTAGGCCAGCACGGCTTCGTGGAGCCGGGCAATGTCGCCCAGCAGGTAGTAGAAGCCCGCGCCGGACACCCGGCCTGCGGAGTCCATGTCCACGCCGTCAAAGGACTCCATGATCTCGGTGTGGTAGGGCACCTCGAAATCGGGCACCTTCGGCTCGCCGAAGCGCTGGACTTCAACGTTATAGCTGTCGTCCGGGCCGATAGGCACAGAGGGGTCGATGATGTTGGGAATCTGGAGCATGATGTGGCGGATCTCGGCGGCCAGCTTGTCCTCCAGCACCTCCAGCTCGGCAAGGCGGTCGGCGTTGGCTTTGACCTGCGCTTTGGCGGCCTCGGCCTCCTCCAGCTTAGAGGGGTCCTTCTTGGCCTGACCCATGAGCATGCCCACCTGCTTGGACAGGGTGTTGCGGGCGGCCCGGAGGTTGTTGGCCTCGGTCATGGCGTCGCGGTTCTGGCGGTCCAGATCGAGAACCTGATCTACCAGCGGGAGCTTTTCGTCCTGAAACTTCTTCTTGATGTTCTCCTTGACGGCTTCCGGGTTTTCACGGACAAATTTGATGTCTAACATATTTCCTCACCTTTTTGAAATGTTGTTGGATGCGTTTTGTTGCGGTGTTAAAAACTCTCGTCCACCCCGTAGGGCGGAAAGGGCATCCGGGAAAACTGGTTTTCCCGGAAGGCGCGTCGCGTCAGCGATAATAGCGTTTCCGCAGAAACGCTCGCGCCTAAGTTTCACGTGAAACATACCTCTGTTTACGGCAGCAGCGCGCTGACGGTCTCCGGCTGGAGATAACCGCCCTCCGTCAGAGTCTCGCAGACGCCCTGGAGCCAGCTGCGGACATTTTCGTCCGTCGGGGCGGCGTAGTTGGCGGAACCGGCCAGAGTCTGCAAAATTCCGGCGCAGGTCTCGCAGTCTCCGCCCTGATAGGCGATGCTCAGAGACAAGAGGGCTTCGGCGGTGCCGGCCTGCGCGCTGGTAGCCTGATAGTCCGCGTCAAGCCCCTCATAAAGGGCCTGCCACTGCTCGCTGTCCGCCCGGGCGGTTTCCAGCTCCTGCGTCAGGCGCTGATTTTCGTCGTCCAGCGCCTGATTTTCCTCAATGAGCTGGTCCAGCGACTGATAGGACGTGATGGAGTCCCGCAGGTGGTCCAGTGCCACGTCGTTGTTCCGCTGCTGGATGAAGTAGGCCAGCAGCAGCATCAAAAACGCCGCGGCAAACAGAATAGCCAGATAGGTGAACACCGACGCGCCGTGATTTTTGGGCTTCTGCGGGGGAGTGGACTTTGTTTCCTCCGGCTTTTTGACGCTCTGCGTCTCTTCGGTGCTGGGTTCGGGCTGCTTCGGGGTGTCGCTCATTCCTCCGCTCCTCCTTTGGAAAGTCTGGTTTTCGCGGAGGGGGGCAGGGTCTCCAGCAGATCGAGCAGGGCGTTCAGATCGTCCACGTCGTAAAATTCCAGCTGAAGGCGGCCCTTTTTCCGGCCGGAGGTAATGGTGACCTTCCGGCCCAGCCGCTCGCCCAGAGATTTTTCCACCGCTTCGATGTAAATGCGGTTCTCATCCTCGGGTTTCGGCTTTTTCTCCTTGTGCTCCAGCGTGAACTTCTTGGCGGCGTCCTCCGCCTGACGGACGGACATGCCCTGCTCGGCCACCAGCTGAGCAAAGGTAATCTGGGCCTTTTCGCCCTCTACCATGAGGACGGCACGGCCATGTCCGGCAGAAAGGCGGCCGTCCACCAGCATTTCCCGCACCGCGGGGGGCAGGGAAGTGAGCCGCAGGGCGTTGGCGATGGCGGGACGGGACTTGCCCATCCGCTTGGCTACCTCTTCCTGCGTCATGGAGTAGTCGGTGAGGAGCACCAGATAGCCCTCCGCTTCCTCCATGGGATTCAGGTCCTCCCGCTGGAGGTTTTCAATCAGTCCCAGCTCCATGACCTTCTTGTCGTCGGCCTCGATGATGACCGCCGGGACCTCCATCAGCCCCGCCAGCTTGGCGGCCCGCCAGCGGCGCTCGCCGGCGATGATCTGGTAGTAGCCGGAGGACAGGCGGCGGACGGTGAGAGGCTGGATAATGCCGTGCTCCCGGATGGAGTCGGCCAGATCCATCAATGATTCGTCGTCAAACCGCTTCCGCGGCTGATTCAGGCCCGGCTCCACCTGTGAGATGGGCAGGAATATGGAGCCTGCCTCCGGGGTCTGCAAGGCGGCGTCCCCCATGAGGGCGCCCAGCCCCTTGCCCAGGCCCTTGGCCTTTGGCATGTGGCAACATCCTTTCTATCTGAAGTCGGTGTTTCACGTGAAACACCGGGAATTTACCTGTTTCGTTTCAAAAACTCCTTTGCCGCCAACTCGTAGGCCTCGGCTCCCCGGGAGAGCTTGTCGTACTCGCTCACCGGCTTGCCGTGGCTGGGGGCCTCGGACAGGCGGACGTTCCGGGGAATGACGGCGGCGTACACCTTGCCGGGAAAGTGGCGCTTGACCTCCTCCGCCACCTGCATGGAAAGGTTGGTGCGGCCGTCGTACATGGTGAGCAGAACGCCCTCCAGCTCCAGCGCCGGGTTCAGCGACCGCTTGGCCAGCCGCACGGTGTACAGCAGGTCGGACAGGCCCTCCAGCGCGTAATACTCGCACTGGACGGGGACCAGCAGGGTGTCGGCGGCGCACAGGGCGTCCAGCGTCAGCAGCTCCAGCGACGGCGGGCAGTCGATGAAAATGTAGTCGTAGGCGTCCTTGATGGCGTCCAGCGCGTCCTTCAGGCGGTACTCCCGGCGGTCAAGGCCGATGAGTTCCACCGTCGCGCCGGACAGGGCCTTGTTGGAGGGCAGCACGTCCGCCCAGCGGGTGGAGACGATGGCCTTCTGGATCTCCGCGTTCCCCATGATCACGTCGTAGATGCTGGGGGAGCAGGATTTGTCCACACCAAAGCCGGAGGTGGCGTTGCCCTGGGGGTCGAAGTCGCACACCAGCACCCGGCACTTCTGGGCGGTCAGCGACGCGGCCAGATTTACGCAGGTGGTGGTCTTTCCCACGCCGCCCTTCTGATTGACGATTGCAACGGTTTTAGCCATAGGTTACCCGCCTTTCCCCGGCCCTAAACGGCCCGCCGGATGGTCTGAAATGAAACAACCTATATTATATCGTGTTTCCGGCGGTATTTCAACCCGCAGCCGCAAGAAATCGACGGGAAATTGTTTCACGTGAAACAGGGCAGAAAAAAGCCGCGGCCCCGGCATGTTTCACGTGAAACACACCGGGGCCGCAGGCTCAGAGAGAGGGAGTAAAAGAGGAGGACTGCTTTGGAATGCGGATGGTGAGGAGGATTTCCTGTTCCGTCTCCTGCCGGCCGCACTGGGCATCCACGCCGGCGGAGTTCATAATGGAAAGACCTTTTTGAATGGTGTTGAGGAAAAGCCGCACGTCCCGGGTGCGGTAGATGGGCGTCGCCCGGCGGAGGGGCTTGTCCGCCAGCGGCTTTGCCAGCCGGGCCACGTATTCCTCCGACTTCGCCACTGTCAGCCGCCGCCGGATCATGTGGGCGGCTGCCCGGCGCTGAAGCTTCGGGTCGTCCAGCCGGAGAAGGGCCCGGGCGTGGCGCTCGGACAGCCCCGCCGCCCGCAGGTCCGCCAGCACGTCGGCGGGCAGGCGGAGCAGCCGCAGCTTGTTGGCCACGGCGGACTGGGACTTGCCCACCCGGGCCGCCGCTTCCTCCTGCGAAAGGTGACAGTCGTCGATGAGCTTCCGGAGGGCAAGCGCTTCCTCCCAAAAGTCCAGATCCTTTCGCTGCACGTTTTCTACCAGCGCCAGCAGGGAAGAGGTAGGCTCGTCAGCCTGTATCTCAAGACAGGGGACGGTTTTCAGTCCGGCCATGGCCGCTGCCCGGAGCCGCCGCTCCCCAGCCACCAGCTCCCAGCCCGCCCCCGTCCGCCGGACGGAAAGGGGCTGCAAAATACCCAGCTGGGCAATAGACTTTGAAAGCTCCGCCAGCTCCTCCGGAGCGAACACTGTCCGGGGCTGGTTGGGGTTGGGGGCAATGGCGCTCACCGGCAGCTCCAACACCTGCCGCCCGTCGCTGTTTTTTCTGAAACCCAGCATAAAAAACCGCCTCCCGTTCGTTTGGCAAATTATACCACGAAGTGGGAGGCGAATTTCATCGAAAGCTGGCCGGTATGAAGTTTTTCGCAGAGATATCCGTTATACCCGGAGGAAGCCCTTGCCGAAGATCTCGCTGGAGTTGGTGATGAGCATGAAGGCGTGGGGATCCAGAGACTTCAGGTGCCGCCGGAGGGTCACGGCCTGCGACTGGGACAGGGCGGCGAGGACCACCCACTTCTTCTCGTGGGAGTAGGCACCTTCGGCTTCCCAGTAGGTGGCGGAGCGGTTGAGGGTGTGGGTGATAAAGTCGCAGGCCTCCGCCGGGTGGGAGGTGACGACGATGAAGCTCTTACGGCGGTTCAGGGACTCGATGACGGTGTCCACCAGCACGCTCTTGAGGGCAAGGCCCAGCACGGAGCACAGGCCGGTCTCCACATTAAAGAACAGAAATGTGGAAGCCGCGATGAGCACGTCGGAGCAAAGTAGGGCACGGCCAATGTCCAGACTGGTGTACTTTTTCAGGATCATGGCCAGAATGTCGGTGCCGCCGGTGGAGCCGTCCAGATTGAAGAGGATGGCGGAGCCGAGGGCGGGAAGGGCGACGGCGAAGAACAGCTCGAGAATTTTCTGGTCGGTCAGCGGGCCGCTCATCGGCACCAGCCAGCCCAGCGCCGACAGAATACCGGAGAACAGCAGGGAGCAGTACACCGTCCGCACACCGAAGCCGCGGTTGAGCACGACGAAGCCCAGCAGCAGAAACAGCAGGTTGATGACGGACGCGAAGGTGGATGAGCTGACGGCGGGGAAGATGGACGAGAGCACCACGGCGATGCCGGTGACGCCGCCGGTGGAGAAGTGGTTGGGGAATTTGAAGAAATAGACGCCCACAGCCACCAGCGCGGTGCCCAGAGAAAGCCAGAGAAATTCCTTGACGATCTGTTTTTTGGTCATGATAAAAATTACTCCTTCTCCGGCGCAAAAAAAGGGCCGCGCCGGGCCTCATAAACGGTGTTTTTACAAAGTGTAGACATTGTAACAGAAAAATGCAGAGAGGACAACAAAATCTGTGCAAAAAATAGAATGGTAACGGTGCGTTTTTTTTGTTACAATAAACATACCCTCGTTTGACAAAATGCGGCAGGGGCCGAAGGCCCGGTGCGCACCTGAACATCCGCCAATGCTTCTTTAAAGAACTGAACGGATCTCTGCGGAAAACGGGGGTGTACTTATTGGGAAATGAGGCGTATGGCATGAAACTGCTGGAGGACCGCATCCGGAAGGACGGCGTCGTGAAGGACGGCGACGTGCTGAAGGTGGACAGCTTTCTGAACCATCAGATGGACGTGGAGCTCTTTGCCGAGATGGGCAAGGAGTGGGCGCGCCTGTTCGCGGGGGAAAATATCACCAAGATCCTGACCATCGAGGCCTCTGGTATCGGCATCGCCTGCGTGGCGGCGGAGCAGTTCCATGTCCCCGTGGTGTTTGCCAAGAAGAATCAGACCAAAAATATCGCCGGCGACGTGTACACTGCCAAGGTGGAATCCTTCACCCATGGCCGCGTGTACGATATTATCGTGGCCAGGCAGTTTCTGAACCCGGGCGACCGGGTTTTGTTGATTGACGACTTCCTTGCCAACGGCGCGGCCCTTCAGGGGCTGATCAAGGTGGTGCGGGACGCCGGGGCCACCGTGGTGGGCGCGGGCATCGCCGTGGAGAAGGCGTTCCAGCCCGGCGGCGACCTCATCCGCGGCATGGGTGTCCGGGTGGAGTCCCTCGCCCGCATCAAGAGCATGGAGAACGGCCATCTGGAGTTCTGCTGAGAAGGCTCTTAAAGTTGTAGTATTTGCACCGGTTTACCGGTTGTAAATAGAGGATAAAAGGATATTTGTAAATTTTAAGGAGGAACACAAACATGAAGAAGCGTATCCTTGCGCTCCTGCTGGCCGGCGCTATGGTCTTCGGCCTGTCCGCCTGCGGCAGCAGCGGCGACAAGAACAGCGACCAGCCCAGCGACGCTCCCAGCGAGAGCCAGCCCGCTGAAAACAACGGCGACAACGGCAATACCGCCGACTTCAAGGTGGGCGCCATTTACATCAACAGCCAGAACGACACCTCCGGCTACACCTACCAGCACCACAACGGCATCACCACCGCCATGAAGGCTCTGGGCCTCGACCCCGAGACTCAGCTCCTCATTCAGGACAACGTGGCTGAGGACGACACCGCCGTGAGCAACGCCATCGACGTGCTGGCCGGTCAGGGCTGCAGCATCATCTTCGGTATCTCCTTCGGCTACATCAACGCCATGGCCGCCAAGGCTGAGGAGTACCCCGAGGTGATCTTCTCCCACGCCACCGGCTACATGTCCAACGACACCAACTTCAACAACTACTTCGGCCGCATCTATCAGGCCCGTTACCTCACCGGCGTGGCCGCCGGCCTGAAGAGCCTTGAGCTGGGCAACAACGCCATCGGCTACGTGGCCGCGTGGAACACCGAGTACGCCGAGACCTGCTCCGGCATCAACGCCTTCACCCTCGGCGTCCAGTCCGTCAACCCCGACGCCACCGTGTACGTCAACCAGATCTCCACCTGGGGCGATGAGGCCAAGGAGAAGGCCGCCGCTCAGGCCCTCATCGACACCTATAACGTTTGCGTCATTGCCCAGCACTGCGACTCCGCTCAGCCCCAGCTGTGCGCTCAGGACAACGGCATCTTCGGCTGCGGCTACAACTCCGACATGACCGAGCAGGCCCCCAACTCCCACATCACCGCCGCCATCTGGCACTGGAACGTCTACTACCAGACCGCCATTGAGACCGCCATGACCTGCGGCGATCCCGCCAACTTCGTCACCGCCATGGGCGGCGCCGCCTACTACGCCGGTCTGGCCGAGAACTTTGTGGATACCTCCGCCCTGAACGAGGCCACCGCCGCCCCCAACACCGCCGCCGTCATGGACGCTGTCCGCGCCCTCATCGTCTCCGGCGAGTGGGACGTGTTCTCCGGCGTGAAGCTGTCCTATGACATCGCCGAGGACGGCACCGTTACCGTCAACAAGACCGACGCCCCCCTGATGACCAACGACGGCACCGAGATCGTGGCCGCCGGCGGCCCCTCCGTGGACGACGGCGTCATTACTGGCAGCATGAACTACAACGTGGAGGGCGTCGTGGTGAGCTAAGGCTCCCGCACCCTTCGGTATTTGACCCGCACACACCCGGGCCGGCCAGCGGCCGGTCCGGGTGTATCTGTTTTTCTCCCGCCCCTGTCAACCGGGGGCGAAAGCCGCGAAGCAGAGGAATTTCGCCCGGTGTCCGGGCGGCGTTCCTGTACTTTGCAGCAAATGTGGATCTGAGAGGAGGCTTTGCCATGGCATCTGAGTACGCCGTGGAAATGAGGGGCGTTACCAAGACCTTCGGCAGCGTGGTGGCCAACCGCAATGTGGACCTGAACGTCCGCCGGGGCGAGATTCTCGCCCTGCTGGGCGAGAACGGCTCCGGCAAGACCACCCTGATGAACATGCTCTCCGGCATCTATAAGCCGGACAGCGGCACCATTCTGGTGGACGGGCAGCCGGTGGCCATCAATTCGCCGGAGGACGCCAAGCGGCTGGGCATCGGCATGGTGCACCAGCACTTCAAGCTGGTGGACGTGTTCACCGCCGCCGACAACATCTGGCTGGGGGCGGAAAAGGCCGGGTTCCTGCTGAAAAAGGACCGGTACGAGAAAATTTCCGAGATCTGCGCCCAGTTCGGCTTTGACATCGACCCCCGCAAGAAGGTTTACAACATGGCGGTGTCGGAAAAGCAGACACTGGAGATCGTCAAGGTGCTGTACTACGGCGCGAAGGTCATCATTCTGGACGAGCCCACCGCCGTGCTGACGGTGCAGGAGACGGAAAAGCTCTTCGGTGTGCTGCGGAAGATGAAGGAGGAGGGGCACTCCATCATCATCATCACCCATAAGCTCAACGAGGTGCTGGCCGTCAGCGACCGGGTGGCCATCCTCCGAAAGGGCGAGTATATCGGCACCATCGACACCGCGCAGGCGGACGAGCAGTCCCTCACCGAGGCCATGGTGGGCCGGAAGATCGACCTGAACATCGAGCGCCCCGTTGTGGAAAAGACCCGGCCCCTGCTGGAGATCCGGGACCTGACCATCCGCAGCGACGAGGGCGCCGTGGCCATCGACGGCGTGAGCTTCTACATCCGGGGCGGCGAGATCCTCGGCGTGGCGGGCATCGCGGGCTGCGGCCAGAAGGAGCTGTGCGAGGCCATCGCAGGCCTGCGGCCCATCGAGTCCGGCATGATGATCCACAAGGGCGACAACATCGTGGGCCTGTCCCCCAAGGCCATTCTGGAAAAGGGCATCTCCATGTCCTTCATCCCGGAGGACCGGCTGGGCATGGGCCTTGCGCCCTCCATGTCCATCGCGGCCAACATGCTGCTGAAGAATTACAGCGACAAGCCCGGCCCCTTCGTGGACCGGAAGCGGGGCAGGGAAGAGGCTGAGCACGTCATTGAGGAGCTGGGCGTAGTCACGCCGTCCATCGACACGCCGGTGCGCCGCCTGTCCGGCGGCAACGTCCAGAAGGTGCTGCTGGGCCGGGAGATCAAGTCCGGCCCCAACGTGGTGGTAACGGCCTATCCCGTCCGGGGCCTTGACATCAACTCCTCCTACGCCATCTACCACATCCTCAACGAGCAGAAGAAGGCCGGGGTCGGCATCCTGTTCGTGGGCGAGGATCTGGACGTGATGATGGCCCTGTGCGACAAGATCATGGTCCTCTGCCACGGCAAGGTCATGGGCGTGGTCCACGCCCACAAGACCAGCAAGGAGGAGCTTGGCCTGATGATGACCGGTGCGCTGGACCTCACCAACAAATACGAGGACAAACCCGCGGGCATCGCCAAGGACAGCCGCATCGGGGAGGTGGATGACAAGTGAAAGGAAGAGAACCTCTGTTCCGGGTGGTGAAGAAGGAGTCGGTGAACCGCTGGAAGGTGGCGCTGGCCTACCTCATTGCCATCGCCGCCGCGCTGCTCATCGGTGCGCTGCTGCTGTCCATCATGAAGGTGGACGCCCTCGACTTCTACAAGAAAATGATCACCCTCGGCATCCCGGGAAATAAATACCCCTTCCGCAGCGTGCAGGGCTTCATCAGCCTGTTCGTGCCGCTGCTCATCGTGTCCATGGCGCTGGCGCTGGCCTTCCGGATGCGGTTCTGGAACGTGGGCGGCGAGGGACAGTTCATCATCGGCGCCATCTGCGCCGGTACCGCCGCCTTCGTGGGCGGGAACGCCCTGCCCGGCCCGGTGATGATCCTCGTCATGGCGGTGTGCGGCGCGCTGGGCGGCGGCCTGTATGGCTCCATCGCCTCGGTGCTCAAGGTGCGCTACGGCACCAGCGAGACCCTCATGACCCTAATGCTCAACTATATTGCCCTCTACCTCCTGCGCTTCTTCGGCGAAACTCAGGGCGAGTGGAACATCTTTCTGTCCGCCGACTCCGTCCGGCCCCGGTTCGACACCTTCCCGGATTCGGCCCAGATGCCCACCATCGCCATCGGAAAATTCTCGCTGAATATCACCCTCATCATCGCCCTCATCCTGTGCGTGCTCATTTTCGTGTACCTGAAGTACACCAAGCACGGCTATGAGATCGCCGTGGTGGGCGACAGCCCCAACACCGCCCGCTACGCCGGCATGAAGGTGAGCTGGGTGGTCATCCGCACCGTGTTCCTGTCCGCCGCGCTGGTGGGTCTGGCGGGGGCGTTCTACGTGTCCTCCTCCGGCGCCCTGTCCACCTCCGTCACCAACGACGTGGGCTGGACCGGTGTCATCGTGGCGTGGCTGGCCAAGCTGTCCACCGTGGGCATTCTGGTGACGTCGGTGCTCATCACCGTCCTCCAGTTCGGCTGTCAGGTGGCCAGCACCGGCTATTCCAATATCGACTCCAACTTCGCCAACCTGCTTCAGGGCATCATCCTCTTTGCGGTGCTCATGGCGGACTTCACGTCCAACTACAAGCTGGTCTGGCGCAGCCGCAGCAAGGAGGTGTCCAAATGAGCGCCGGAACTGTTTTAACGCTGTTTCTGTTCAACATCGTGGTCTATAATATCCCGCTGCTCTACGGCACCGTGGGTGAAATCGTCACCGAAAAGGCGGGCAGCCTGAACCTCGGCGTGGAGGGCATCATGGCCGTGGGCGCCATCTTCGGCTATCTGGCCGGGTGCTATGCCAACAGTATGCTGCTGGGCCTGCTGGTGTCCTTTCTGGCGGCGGGGCTGTGCGGCCTGCTGTTCGCCTTCCTCACCGTGTCCCTTCAGGCCAACCAGAACGTCACCGGCCTGACCATCACCACCTTCGGCACCGGCCTTTACTTCTTTGTGGGCAAGGGCCTCGGCTCCAGCTGGCCCGCCATGCAGGGCAGCGATTCCCTCGTCCGGGGCTTTACCGCCATCGAGATCCCTCTGCTGTCCAAGATCCCGGTGCTGGGCAAGGTGTTTTTCTCCCACAGCATTCTGGTCTATCTGGGTGTTATCATCGCCGTAGCGGTCTGGTTTTACCTGAGCCGTACCCGGCTGGGCCTGCGCGTCCGCGCCGTGGGCGAAAATCCCGCCGCCGCCGACTCCGTGGGCGTGAACATCCTGCTGTATAAGTACGTCCACCTGATCCTCGGCGCGGGCATCATGGGCCTTGGCGGCTTCTATATGGCGCTGAATATGGGCGGCTCCTTCGAGGGCTCCAACTGCTGGATCAACGGCTACGGCTGGATTGCCATCGCGCTGGTCATCTTCGCCAACTGGAACCCGCTGTCCGCCATTCTGGGCACACTGGTGTTCGGCTTCTTCAACACCCTCCAGATCTACAGCGGCTCGCTGGCCAACGCCTTCCCCGGCCCGCTGGGCTGGCTGGCCGCCGTGCCCAGTCAGTTGTATCAGGCGCTGCCCTTTATTATCACCGCCATTGTGCTGGTGGTGTCCTCCATCCGCAAGAAGGAGGGCAGCGGGCAGCCCGCAGCTCTCGGGACCAACTACTTCCGGGAGGAAAGATAAAGAAAAACCTCAGCCCGCCGGGAGGCGGGCTGAGGTTTTTTCAAAGGGCGAAACCCTTTGAAATCCGCAGGAGCGAAAGCTCCTGCAACTTTTTTCTTTCACGAAAGAAGCAAAGCAGTCAGGTTTCGCCTGCGGGCGAGTTACTTTTTGCTCCTGCAAAAAGTAACCAAAAACAGGTTCAGGGGCGAAAATACGGATTCGACATCGGGCGCTAAAGTTCGCGCCCTCGCTCATAGTATTTTCCCCCTGAAAA
>CAKUPH010000039.1 GCA_934675115.1 uncultured Oscillospiraceae bacterium
CTGCGCCACTCCGCTTAAACTTCATATCGCCTACATGGGGGGCTTTTTGTGCTGTCCGCACAAACTGGAGCTGTTCATCTGCCTTCCGGGGGCTTTTTACGCTTATTCGGCTCACCGCCGGTCCAGCTCACGCCGGACGGCCCGGGCGACGATATCCTGCCCCTCGGGGCTGCGGAGCACCTCCAGCACCTTGTCCCGCACCAGATCCTGAAAGGCCTGATTGCGGAGAAAGGGCTCCAGAAGGGAGCCCTCTCCCGCCTTGGCCTTCACCGCGGGAGCGGGCTGGACCTTCGGCGCGGCCCTGCGGGGCGCGGGGGCGGGCTCGTCGTCCACAAAGTCCCCGTCCATCCAGTTCTCCTGCCGGGTGCGGTCGTTGCTCTCCCCCCGGAGATAGAAAACGGACACGTCGAAAAACGCCGCCAGCTTTGTCTGCTGGTCCTGAGTGGGCGTCTGGCGGCCGGTCTCGAACTTCTCCGCCGCGTTTTTGGGCAGACCCAGCGCCGCGGACAGCTCTCCCCGGCTCAGGCCCCGCTCGGTGCGCAACTCTTCAATGCGCTGTGCCATCGTGATCATGGAAAAGACCTCCTGCTTTCGTTTTTCCAAAGTATAGCACACTTTTCCCCGCCGGAAAAGGGGAAAGCCCCGCATTTTCGCCGCAAAAAGCCCCGGGCGGGACGCTTTTCGTCTCTCCCGGGGCTTTTGCTTTTTTCGTTACGCCTTCACCGCGTCGAAGGCCTGAGACAGATCCTCCAGAATGTCGTCGATGTGCTCGGTGCCGATGGACAGGCGGATGGTGTTGGGCTGGATGCCCTGATCCAGCAGCTCCTCCTCCGTCAGCTGGGAGTGGGTGGTGGTGGCGGGGTGGATGACCAGGCTCTTCACATCGGCCACGTTGGCCAGCAGGGAGAAGATTTTCAGGCTGTCGATGAACTTGTGGGCCTCGGCCTGACCGCCCTTGATGTTGAAGGTGAAGATGGACGCGCCGCCGTTGGGGAAGTACTTCTCGTACAGGGCGTGGTCGGGGTGGTCGGGCAGGCTGGGATGGTTGACCCTCTCCACCTGCGGGTGCTTCGTCAGGAACTCCACCACCTTCTTGGTGTTCTCCACGTGGCGGTCAAGGCGCAGGGACAGGGTCTCCACGCCCTGAAGGAGCAGGAAGGCGTTGAAGGGAGAGATGGCCGCGCCGGTGTCCCGGAGCAGGATGGCCCGGACGTAGGTCACGAAGGCGGCGGGGCCGGCGGCCTCCACGAAGGACACGCCGTGGTAGCTGGGATTGGGGTCGGCGATGGGGGCGTACTTGCCGCTCTTCTTCCAGTCGAACTTCCCAGAGTCCACGATGACGCCGCCCAGCGTGGTGCCGTGGCCGCCGATGAACTTGGTGGCGGAGTGGACGACGATGTCCGCGCCGTGCTCGATGGGCCGGATGAGGTAGGGGGTGCCGAAGGTGTTGTCGATGACCAGCGGCAGGCCGTGGGCGTGGGCGATGGCGGCGATGGCGTCAATGTCGGGGATGTCGGAGTTGGGGTTGCCCAGCGTCTCAAGGTAGATGGCCTTGGTGTTGGGCTGAATGGCGGCGGTGACCTCCGCCAGATCGTGGGCATCCACAAAGGTGGTGGTCACGCCGTACAGCGGGAGGGTGTGGGCCAGCAGGTTGTAGCTGCCGCCGTAAATGGTCTTCTGGGCCACGATGTGATCCCCCGCCTGGGCCAGCGCCTGAATGGTGTAGGTGATGGCGGCGGCGCCGGAGGCGGTGGCCAGCGCGGCCACGCCGCCCTCCAGCGCGGCGATGCGCTTTTCAAACACATCCTGGGTGGAGTTGGTCAGGCGGCCGTAGATGTTGCCCGCGTCGGAAAGGCCGAACCGGGCGGCGGCGTGGGCGGAATTCTTGAACACATAGGAGGTGGTCTGGTAGATGGGGACGGCGCGGGCGTCCGTGGCGGGGTCGGGCTGCTCCTGACCGACGTGGAGCTGGAGAGTTTCAAAGCGGTAGCTCATATTCAAATCCTCATTTCTGTTATTTTTTAAGTATTTCAGGTGCAAATCAGGTATAAAAAATCCGGGGCTGCGTTCAGCTCCCGGGCAGATCGGACTATGGCGTACACGCCCCCGGCTCACCGCCGAGGAGCTGCTTCGGGCACAGCGAAGCGCCCGGCCATACCGTCTGCCCGGGAGTACAGCATTCGCCCACAGCGGAAATTCTGCCGCAGCAGCTTCTCGAACACGGTGCTCATGCGCTTCGCCCTCCTTTCAAACCAATCTTATCAGTAGGTTGATTGGATGATACCACTATTTTCCCATCATGTCAATGGGTAAGTTGGTTTTTCTGCCGCTTCCTCCCTTTCGCACAAAAAATCCCCGCGCAGCCCCGGCGTCTTTGCCGGGATGCACGGGGATCTTCGTTCTAAAATCAGCCGTTGAACACGTACTTGGCCAGCCGGCCGGCCGCCTCCTGCACCCGGGCCAGGGGCAGGGCCACGTTCATCCGGATGTGGCAGGGGCCGTGGAAGGGGCGGCCGTCCTGCCACGCCACACCAACATCCCAGCCCGCCCGGAGCACCTCGTCCAGCGTCTTGCCATGGGCGGCGCACCAGTCGGTGCAGTCCAGAAACAGCATGTACGTGCCCTCGGGCCGGGCGAACTTCACGCCGGGCACCGTTTCCAGATAGTCGCACATGCACTTCACGTTCTCCGTGAGCACCTGCCGCAGCTCGTCCACCCAGACCCGGCCCTCGTCGCCGTAAGCGCCCACCAGCGCGTGCATGGACATGACGTTCATGTCGTTGTAGTGGCACAGGGAGGATTCCTTCTCCACCCGCTCGCGGAGTGTCTTGTTATAGATGATATGGTAGCTGCCGATCAGGCCCGCCAGATTGAAGGTCTTGGACGGGGCGTACAGGGCCACGGTGCGGTTCCGCGCGTCGTCGGACACAGACTGGGTGGGCACGTGCTGATAGCCGTCCAGCGTCAGGTCAGACCAAATCTCGTCGGACACCACCATGACGTCGTTGGCCTTGTATATCTCCATGGCCTTCTCGATCTCCCAGCGCTCCCACACCCGGCCGCAGGGGTTGTGGGGGGAGCAGAACACGGCGGCGTGGATTTGGTTCTCCCGGATCTTCCGCTCCATGTCCTTGTAATCCATCCGCCACACGCCCTGCTCATCCTGCACCAGCGGGCTGAGCACGATGTGGTAGCCGTTGTTCTCCAGCGCCCGGGTAAAGCCGATGTAGGTGGGAGAGTGGAGCAGCACGCTGTCCCCCCGGGAGCAGAACACGTTCACGGCGCTGACCACGCCGCCCAGCACGCCGTTTTCGTAGCCGATGCACTCAGCGGTAAGGCCGGTGACGTGGCTGCGCTCCTCCTGCCAGCGGATGATGGAGTCAAAATATTCATCGCTGGGGGCGAAATAGCCGAAGGCCGGGTGCTGGGCCCGGGCGATCATGGCATCGGTAATGGTGTGGAGCACGGGGAAATTCATGTCCGCCACCCACATGGGGATGGGGTCGAAGCCGTCCTTGGGTGCACCGGGGGCGGTGCCGTGGCCCAGAGCGTCCAGTGCGATGGCGTCCTTGCCCTTCCGGTCCAGAATACTGGTAAAATCGTATTTCATATGTGCAGTCCCGGCGCAGCTTTGCGCCGGTCCTCCTTTCCATGACCCGGCACAGCCGGATCGTTTTAGACAGCTTTATGTTACACCCCGGAGCGCCCCGCAGTCAATGGCGGCTCACGCCCGAAATCCTTCATTTCATGACCTGAACGCACCGGAATATTGACGAAAACCGCTGCCGGACGCAGAAGGGGCGCGGCAACCGCCGCGCCCCCCGTCTCCGCCGCCCTTCCGGGCGGGCAGACATATTATTCCTTTTCCGTGGTCACCGCGCCGGTGAAGCCGTTTTTCGGAACCAGCAGCTGCTCCATGGTCCGCCAGCCCAGCACCGCGCACTTCACCCGGGCGGGCATGTGGGCGATGTCCTGCAAAGCTCCGGCCTCTTCCAGCTCGTCGATCTCCGCCTCGCCGCACTCGCCCCGGATCATTTTCAGGAACAGCTCCGCCAGATGGACGGCCTCGTCCCTCGTCCGGCCGATGACCATGTCCAGCATGATGTCCACCGACGCCTGGGACACGGCGCAGCCGTCCCCCTCGAAGGAACCACCGGTGATGACGCCGTCCTCCACCTTCAGCTGGAGGATAATGTCGTCGCCGCAGGAGGGGTTGACCCCTTCCAGCACCAGATTCGCGTCCTCCAGCTTCTCCTTGTGGAGGGGATGGAGATTGTGATCGGTGAGCACCTCATTGTAAAACGTATTAGCCAAGGCCCATCTTCCCCCTTACTGCGTTCAGGCTGCGGATCAGCCGCTCCACGTCGTCCTCGTCGTTGTAGAAGGCAAGGCTCGCCCGGGCGGAGGACCGCACGCCCAGATGGGTCAGCAGCGGCTGGGCGCAGTGGTGCCCAGCCCGGACGGCCACCTTGTCCTCGTCCAGAATGGCGGCAATGTCGTGGGGGTGGACCCCGTCCACGGTGAAGCTCAGGATGCCGCAGTGCTCCGCCGGGTCATTGCTGCCCAGAATGTGAACGCCGGAGATAGAGGTCAGGCCGTCGAAGGCCAGCCTGGTCAGCGCTTGCTCCCGGGCGTGGATCTCGTCAAAGCCCACCTGCTCCAGATAGTCCAGCGCGGCGGCAAGGCCCACGGCCCCGCCGGCGTTTACCGTGCCCGCCTCAAACTTGTGGGGCAGCTCCGCGTAGGTGGCCCCCTCCCGGGTGACGGACTCGATCATCTCGCCGCCGGTGAGGAAGGGCGGCATGGCCTCCAGCAGCACCCGCTTGCCGTACAGCACGCCGATGCCCATGGGAGCCATGGCCTTGTGGCCGGAGAAGGCCAGAAAATCCGCGTCCAGCGCCTGCACGTCCAGCTTCATGTGGGGGGCGCTCTGGGCGGCGTCTACCACCGCCACGCCGCCGTTTTTATGGACCCGGGCAATGACCTTTTCCACCGGGTTCACCCGGCCCAGCACGTTGGAAACGTGGCCGATGGCGGCCAGCTTCGTTTTGTCCGTAAAGACCGCATCAAGGCGCTCGTCGGGGAAGGAGCCGTCCGGCTCGCACTCCAGATACTTCAGCTTCGCCCCAGTCTGCCGGGCCACCATCTGCCACGGGAGAATGTTGCTGTGGTGCTCCGTGATGGACACCACGATCTCGTCCTCCGGGCCGAGATTGGCAAGGCCGTAGCTGTACGCAACCAGATTCAGGCTCTCGGTGGTGTTCCGGGTAAAGACGATCTCCCCGGTGCTCTTCGCGTTGAGGAACCGGCGCACCCGCTCCCGGGCGTTCTCATAGCGGTCGGTGGCCTCCATGCTCAGGGCGTACAGCCCCCGAAGGGGGTTGGCGTTGGCCGTCTCGTAAAAATCCCGCACCGCGTCCAGCACCGCCCGGGGCCGCTGGGCGGTGGCGGCGCTGTCCAGATAGGCGATGTCCTGCCCCGCCAGCAGCGGGAAATCCTGCTTATAGCTCTTCATGGCTGTCTCCCTCGCCCTCCGGCTTCAAGAAATCGGCGATCTCCGCCCGGACGGCATCCGACGGGATCAGGGCGCTCACCGCGTCCAGACGGGCCTGAGCGATGATGCGCTCCGCCGCCGTCCTGCTGATGCCCCGGGACGCCATGTAGAACAGCACCTGCTCGTCCAGACGGCCGATGGTGGCACCGTGGTCGCCCTCCACGTCCTCCTCCTGACAGAGGATGAGGGGGATGGTCTGATTGATCTGCTTATTGCCCAGCAGGAGCACCTCTTCCGTCTCGCTGCCCTTGGCCCCCCGGCAGCCCCGGGGGAAGTCGATGGTGCCCCGGAAGATCTTGGAGGCGTCCTCCTCCAGCACGCCGGAGGCCCGCATCTCGCTGCGGGTCTTTTTGCCCACGTGGCGGACGGTGTAGTTCATGTCCAGCCGCTGGCCCCCCCGGACGTGATAGCCTGCGTCGGCCGCAAATTCGCTGTTGTCGCCGTCCAGCCGGGTGTACACGCCGGTGTACCCCTGTGCGCCGCCCAGCTCCAGCCGCACCAGCTCCGCCCGGGCGTTTTCGCCGCACACCGCGCCATAGTCGCACAGGCTCACCGCCGTGCCGTCCATCATCTGGACGACGTACACGCGGACCTTCCCGCCCGCCGCCGCGCGGACCTTGGTCTGCACCGCGCCCAGTCCGTCCCGGCCGCCGCCGAGGACAAGGATAACGGACAGCTCGCTGTCCGCCCCCGCCTCGACGAGGACGCGGTCCGCCGCCTGTCCCCCATCGGGGCAGGTCCAGCGGATGACCACCGGCTCCGCAGGGTGAGCGCCCGGCTCCGCCGTCAGGAGGGCGGCGGGGGCCTTGTCCAGCAGCCGGTCAAGCTCCCGGCCCATGCCGGTCTCCACATCCGCCCAGCTGTCGTCCGGAGTCACGCCGTCCGTCCACTCAAGGCCCGGCGTCAGCCCGCTGACCGCCAGCTTGCCGCCCGCTGTCAGCGGCCGGGCCGCCAGCGGGCTGTCGTTCATTTTCAGCCAATTCCATGTCCGCGAGGGCAGGGGATTGACCCGGATCTCCATATTATCTGCCATGCTCTGTCACCTCGTTTCACCGGCGGTCAGCCGATGCTGCCCTTCATCTCAAGGCGGATCAGATTGTTCATCTCCACCGCGTATTCCAGCGGCAGCTCCTTGGACACGTTGTCCGCGAAGCCGCTGACGATCATGGCCCGGGCGTCCTCTTCCTTGATGCCCCGGCTCATGAGGTAAAACACCGCGTCGTCGCTGATGCGGCCGATCTTGGCCTCGTGGCCCACGTCGGCGTCGCCGGTGCGGATGTCCATGGCCGGGATGGTGTCCGACCGGGACTGGTCGTCCAGCATCAGCGACTGGCAGGATACCGCCGCCTTGCTCTTCGCTGCCTTCTCCCCGATGACCACGGCGCTGCGGAAGGTGCTGGCGCCGCCGTCCTTGGAGATGGATTTCGTGTTGATATAGGAGGAGGTCTCCTCCCCCACGTGGACCACCTTCGCGCCGGTGTCCAGATCCTGCCCCTTTCCGGCAAAGGTGATGCCGGTGAACTCCATCCGGGATTTCTTCCCCTTCAGGATGGTCATGGGGTACAGGTAGGACACGTGGGAGCCGAAGGAGCCTGACACCCACTCCATGACGCCGCCCTCTTCCACCACGGCCCGCTTGGTGTTCAGGTTATACATATTCTTGGACCAGTTCTCGATGGTGGAATAGCGCAGCTTGGCGTTTTTGCCCACGAACAGCTCCACGCAGCCCGCGTGGAGGTTGGCCACGTTGTACTTCGGGGCGGAGCAGCCCTCGATGAAGTGGAGGTACGCCCCCTCGTCCACGATGATGAGGGTGTGCTCGAACTGGCCCGCGCCGGGGGCGTTGAGCCGGAAGTAGGACTGGAGCGGGATCTCCACCGACACCCCGGGGGGCACGTACACGAAGGAGCCGCCCGACCACACCGCGCCGTGAAGGGCGGCGAACTTGTGGTCCCGGGGGGTGACCAGCTTCATGAAGTGGCTCTGGATCATGGAGGCGTACTCGCCGTGCATGGCGCTCTCCAGATCGGTGTACACCACGCCCTTGGCGGCCACGGACTCCTGCAGATTATGGTAAACCAGCTCGGAGTCGTACTGCGCACCCACCCCCGCCAGCGACTTGCGCTCCGCCTGTGGGATGCCCAGCCGCTCGAAGGTGTCCTTGATGTCGTCGGGCACATCGGACCACTTGGCGCTCATGTGGGTGTTGGGCCGGACGTAGGTGACGATGTTGTCCATATCCAGCCCGTCGATGGCGGGACCCCAGTCGGGCATCTCCATGCTGTTGTAGACCTGAAGGGCCTGGAGCCGGAACAGCGTCATCCAGGGGGGATCCTTTTTCTCCTTGGAGATGTGCTCCACGATCTCCGGCGTCAGGCCCGCCTTCACGCGGTAGGCGTCCTTTTCCTCGTTCCGGAAGTCGTAAAGGCTGCGGTCGATGTTGTCGACCTGGCTTTTTTCTCTCATGCGTCAGCCCCCGCCTTCCGGCCCGCCAGCGCGAGATACTTCTCGTAGCCGTTTTCGTTGATGTCGTCCACCAGAGAGCCGTCTCCGGTAGTGACGATGTGCCCGTCCACCATGACGTGGGTATGATCCACGGCCAACGCGTCCAGAATGCGGGTGGAGTGGGTGATGATGAGCAGCGCGCCGCCCTGCTCCTTCTGATAGGTACGCACGCCCTCGCTCACCAGCCGCACCGCGTCCACGTCAAGGCCGGAGTCCGTCTCGTCCAGAATGGCCAGCCTGGGCTGGAACAGCAGGAGCTGCAAAATTTCGATCTTCTTCTTTTCGCCGCCGGAAAAGCCCACGTTCAGGCTCCGCCCGGCGTAGGACGGGTCCAGCTGGAGCACCTCCATGGCCTTTTTCAGGTCCTTCTTGAAGTCCCAGAGCCGGATCTTCTTCCCCGTGCGCTGCTCCATGGCGCTGCGCAGGAAGCTCTCCAGCGAAAGGCCGGGCACCTCCAGCGGCTCCTGAAAGGACAGGAACATCCCCGCCCGGGCCCGCTCATCGGCGGGCTCCTCGGTGATGTCCCGGCCGTCAAGCTCGATGCTGCCCGCCGTCACGTGGTAGCGGGGGCTGCCCATCAGCGTATAGCCCAGCGTGGACTTGCCCGCGCCGTTGGGGCCCATGAGGACGTGGGTCTCCCCCTCGTTGATCGTCAGGTCCACCCCGTGGAGGATCGCCTTGTCCTCCACGCTGGCGTCAATGTGGTTCACCTTCAAAACCGGTGCAGTCATTTGTGGTCACCTTCCTAAAATATCTATATTCCATTATTCCTACCTGTTTAGTGTAATTTACACGGTAATTATAGCGTTCCATTTCATAGTTGTCAACTATGCTTTGTGGAAATCTTTCAGCACATCCTGCGGATCCGACATTTTTTACATTCTGTCCAACTTTTTCCGCAAAATTCCGTCAATTCCCATCGACGGCGGCATGTCCGGCGGAAAATTCTTGGTTTTTGATTTGCATTCCAATATTCACGCATTAAAGCAAGAAAATGTTCATATTTTCAAGAATCCGCACCAAGCCTCCATTTCTTTTGTAAAAAAGTACAGAAGCACTTGCTTTTACCTGCCTCGCATGGTAAAATTGGTTTGAATATCAGGTAGCCCATTTTCTATGGTCAGCCCGGAAGCATCCGCAGTCCGCTTCCGGCAGCAGGCAGAAGGGAGGGACAAAAACGCCGCGCGGCCTGTTCATCTGCTTGAGCCGGAACGCAAGCCCCGCCGGAAGGGCGGGATAGATTGGGAAACCCGAAGGAGGTTATGAAAACTATGAAGAAGAAAACAGGGAAGCGATGGCTGGCGGCCCTGCTGGCAGTCATCATGACCGTCGGCGTACTCCCCATGAGCGCGCTGGCCGCCGGGCCCGAGACGGACGGATCGTCGTCGGTGGTCACAGACAGGGAGGAAAGCGCCGAAGCTACCGGCGCGAAACTGGTCAAGACCGCCAAGTACGACCCCGCCGACGGCAAGTACACCATCACGCTGGAATCGTGGGTCACCGGTTCGGTGGAGACCAACTCCAGTCCCGTCCCGCTGGACATCGTGCTGGTCCTCGACCAGTCCGGATCCATGGAGGGCAGAAATCTGAGCAATCTGAAGACCGCCGTGAGGAACTTCGTCAAGGCGATCAACGACGACGCAAAGAATAACCATGTTGAGCACCGCATTTCCATCGTCGGCTTCGCCAGCAACGGCGAGGACGGTAACTGGAAAAATACCGGTCTGTTTGTGAACGGTGAGCTGCGCAACTACGAACGTCTTACTAAGGTCTATGCGGCTGATTTGGATAAATCCAAAACATATTATTATGAAAGCTACATCGGTTTTCGTGCTGTGACCTACGATTCCAGCCGGAATGAGTGGGGCTATCGCGGCCCCATGGGGGGATGGCACAGCGTTACGCCTAAATCCAGTGAAAATGACAGTCGGAATACGCAGTTTTATGGCTGGACCGGCCTGACCGAGGCGGACTATACTGCTTCTCTGGTCAAGTCTGACAGCCCCTCCATCACCACCGCCATCAACAATCTCTCTGACAGCGGCGACACCTATTCCGAGTACGGCATTGAGATGGCCAACAACGTCTTCAAGTATCATCCCATCGAGGGCACACAGCGCCAGCGCGTGATCGTCATGTTCACCGACGGCTACACCGCCCCCTACGATACGGACGACTTCAAGTACTCCATGGCCAACAGCGCCATTGCCAACGCCAAGATCTCCAAGGAGACCTATCAGGCCAAGGTCTACACCGTTGGTATCTTCAACGGCGCTGATCCCGACCGTGACATCAATCAAGGTTTCAAGAGCGATGACGGCTGGCGCAACAACGAAAATAACCTGACCTCTAACGAAGAGATCGTTGCCGCCAACCGCTATATGCACTATGTCTCCTCCAACTACGCCGGGGTGAGCAAGCTTCAGGACAGCGCCGTCCGCGTGAGCGGCAGCAACTTCTATCTTACGGCCAAGGATGCCGACGATCTGAACAACGTCTTCGCCAGCATCTCCTCTTCCGTCCTCAAGCCCAGTGTGAAGGAAGCCGACGACACCACCATCGTGTCCGACACCCTGTCCGGGTACTTCAACTTCGCCAAACTGGACGCTAACGGCAAGCTCACCGACTATACCGTCAAGACCGTGAACTACGCCGGCAAGGACGCCAACGGTAATGACCTCTGGGCCAACACCGCGAACGACGTCAGCGGCGTCACCGTCGAGGTCAGCAACATGACCGTCACTACCACCGGCTTTGACTACGCCGCCAACGCCGTCGCCGTGAAGGAGGACGGTCAGCCCACCGGCAAGAAGCTGGTCGTGACCTTCGAGATCACGCCGAACGCCGGCTTTACAGGCTGGGATTACGGCGAGAAATACTATGTCACCAACGAAAGCGCGGTCATGGGCAAGGACAACCAAGTCTTCGCCACCGTCGCTTCTCCCACGGCTCCCGTGACCGCCTATAAGGTGACCTATGGGTACGATGACACCGCCCCCGGCAACGCGCCGACCATCGAGGACAAAACCAACTATATCAAGGGCCAGACCGTCACCGTCAAGTACCCCAACGGCACCTTTGACTGGGAGGGTTATACCTACACCTTCGACGGCTGGACGAGCGACGACGTGACCATCTCCAGCGGCACCTTCACCATGCCCGACAAGAATGTTACGCTGACCGGCAGTTGGAGCAAGACCGCCAAGGCTGCCAACTACAAGGTGGAGTACTATCTCCAGAACCTCGCGGGCGATGGCTACGATAAGGACACCGATCCCACCCGCACCCGCGAAGTCGCCAGCACCACCGGCGCTTCCGTGAGCGAGAACCCGGCAGCCATCGAGGGCTTCACCTTTGATGAGAATAATACGAACAACGTCCTGTCCGGCACCGTTGCCGCCAACGGCAGCACCGTCCTCAAGCTGTACTACACCCGCAATTCCTATGAGGTAAGCTACGCCTACACCGGCGATGTTCATCCCGATCCCGAGCCCGCCGCGCCCGCCACGGTGTCCTACAAGTACGGCGCGCCTGTTACCGTGGAAGATGTGCCCTCCGTTACCGGCTACACCTTCCACGGCTGGAATGCCCCTGACGGTCTGAACGTCACCGATGGCAAGTTCACCATGCCTGCTGACAACGTCACGCTGACCGGCTACTGGACGAAGGACGATGTGATCACCGAGGTCACCGTTACCTTCGAGGTCGTGAACGGCACGTGGAAGGAGAACGGCTCCACCACCAAGACCGTCACCGTCAAGCTGACCAACGGCGTTGGCCATCTGGCCGACGGCGACATTCCCACTCCCACCCCCAACGCCGGTTACAGCAACGGCAGGTGGGATGTTGAACCCACCACCACGATGGACGTTCACGACGGCGATAAGTTCATCTACACCTACACCAAGCTGCCCACCATCATTCTGGGCGGGGACGGAGACGGTCACCTCAACATCAAGAAGGATCTGGCCACCACCGGCTATGTGGAGAGCATCAACGAGACCTTCACCGTCAACATCACCGAATACGGCTACGCCGCACAGCCCGCCAAGTGGGACGACTTCCGCAAGGCCTCCGACGCCAAGTTCTCCGGCAGCGTCACCATGACCGCCGCCGGCACCGCGTCCTTCGGCAGCTGGACGGTCGTGACCGATACGCCCGCCGATTCCCGCTACACCTTTGACAACGGCACTCTGACCTTCAAGCAGGCCGGTGTTTATATCTTTAAGGTGCAGGAAGCCGAGGGCCGCACCGCCGGAATGCACTACGACACCAGCGAGTACGGTCTGGCCGTCGCCGTCGCGCAGGATGAGGAGACGGGCGATCTGTATATCGCCATGTACACCGCCCTCGCTAATCTCTACCCCAGTACCATCAATGACTTCATCAAAAACTATCAGGGCACGTATCACGTCAACCACGAGATCACCATCGCGAACCTCTTCGAGGGCGATCCCGACACCTTCGCCGTGAAGCTGGGCGACTTTGTGAAGAAGACCTACACCAGCACCTACGGCTGGTCCAACACCGCCGACTTCACCTTCACCGCCACCATCAACGAGGAGGCCATCTCCAACAGCCTGACCGCCGAGGAGGCCCCGAAGCCCGCCACTGATCTGAGCAAGCCCATCACCGGCACTGTCCGGATCACCACCGGCCAGACGCTGGACGTCAATTTCGGCACCATCTACCTTGAGGAAGGCACTTACTTCGTCGAAGTGAGCGAGATCAAGGGCAATGCCACCGATGTGAAGTATGACGATACCGTCTACTACTTCACCATCGTCATCGAACTGGACAGCGAGGGCAAGCCCGTGATTGAGTATCACAACCTGATGTCCCGCACCCCCGAGGGCCAGTTCATCGAGCTGGAGCGCGGCGCCAAGGCCGAGTTCAAGAACGAGTACACCTATTACTACTTCAATCCCAATCCCCCCACGCCGCCCACGCCCGAGCTGAACACCGAGGATCATGTGGCCTATCTCATCGGCTTCACCGACGGCACCATCCGCCCCGAGGCCAACATCACCCGCGGCGAGGTCGCCACGATATTCTTCCGCCTGCTCACCGATGAGGCCCGCACCCAGTACTGGAGCCAGACCAACTCCTACTCCGACGTCCCCGCCGACCTGTGGTGCAACAACGCCATCTCCACCCTGAGCAATATGGGCATCATCAACGGCTATCTGGACGGCACCTTCCGTCCCTCCGCCCCCATCACCCGCTCCGAGCTGACCAAGATCGCCGTGAGCTTCTTCAAGTACGCCGACATCAACAAGTTCGCCTATGACGGTCGGTTCCCCGACGTCAAGGGCGATGAGTGGTACGTCCGCTATCTGGCCGCCTCCGTGGAGTTCGGCCTCATTGAGGGCGACGGCAACGGCATGTTCCGTCCCAACGATCCCATCACCCGTGCCGAGACCTGCACCATCGTCAACCGCACCCTCGGCCGCAAGCCCGACGCGGCGCACCTGCTGGGCTACGGCGTGATGATCACCTGGCCGGACAACAGCAACATCAACGCCTGGTACTACGCCGCCATGCAGGAGGCCACCAATTCCCACGACTACACCTGGATCACCGTGAATCAGGCGCAGGTGGAGAACTGGACCGCCAAGCTGACCGAGCGTGACTGGGCCGCGCTGGAGCGCATGTGGTCCAACGCCAACTCCGCCCCCGGCGGCGAGGTCATGGGCTGATCTCTCCCCGCAGCGCGGAAAAACACAGTTGAAAAGCCCCGCCGCTTCACTTTAAGCGGCGGGGCTTTCCCCATTCTCAGGCTCTCCCGGGCGATCCCCGAGCCCGTTTTCGGTTCCTTTCAGTTTCAATAGTCAAACTGCTGGATTTGACCTGCCTCAAAACACAAAAATGCTGAAAAAGCGTCTCCGGCCCACGATGACCTTGACAATATCGCAGTCCTATGCTACTATCACGATAGAAGTTAGCCAACTAAATTAGGTGTCCGAAGCTCCGGTCTCCCCCTCTCTTTTGGCCGCGGTTTGGGACGGATAAGGCGGTTGGAGACTTGACCATTTTCAATTTTACGCGTGATCTATTTATATCAAGGAGGAATTTATCATGAGCAAGCCCTTGGCCGATTATGTCAAGCTCCCCGGTTTTGACGAGTACAAAGAGTGGTTTAAGGCTTTCGCCGACCTGAAGCGTGAGGACGGCATCCTGCAGGTCACCTGGAAGACCAACGACGGCCCCATGCATCACAGCGGCATGTCCCATCGTGCTATGAGCCAGCTGACCCGCGTCATCTCCATGGACTGGGAGAACGAGATCATCATCTACACCCACATCGGTGACAACTGGATGATCGAGTCCGACGCCAACGGCTGGGAGACCTACTCCGAGCTGCCCACCCAGCGCTTCCAGCATCAGTATTTCGACGACACCAACCTGATCAAGAACATGGTGTTCGATCTGGACGTCCCCACCATCGGCGCTCTGCCCGGCCCCGGCTTCCACTGGGATTCCGCTTTCCTGTGCGACGTGACCATCTGCTCCGAGGACTGCAAGATCGAGGTTCCCCACGCTCAGGGCGGTCTGGTCCCCGGCGACGGCATGGGCCTGATGGCTCAGCACTATCTGGGCACCAAGCGCGGCAACTACTACATGATGACTTCCCGTCAGATCACCGCTCAGGAGATGCTGGAGACCGGTATGGTCAGCGAGGTCGTCGAGAAGGGCAAGGTTCTGGACCGCGCCTGGGAGATCGCCCGTATGTGGAAGACCATGCCCTATGAGAACCGCACCATCATGTCCAACCTGGCCAAGCGTCCTCTGAAGAAGCTCTTCGTCGAGGATCTGAAGCTGCACACCGTTTCCGAGCAGTACGGCTCCCTGCTGCGTATCGCCGCCGGCGATCTGGGCGACGAGAACTCCGCTCAGCAGGACGAGAAGTACATCAGCCGCGTGAACGACTGGCGCTATGCCACCCACGACATGGAGCAGCCCCAGACTGCCGAGTCCTGGGTGAACATGCCCAAGAAGGCCGGCGAGTGGTTCAAGAAGGTCGAGGCTGGCGAGATCGAGAACCCCTATGTGTTCGAGCACAGCAACGAGCCCGACTGGTACAACGCTTTCTAATTAAACCCCCTGCAACTTCAAAATCCCCGGTCCGCACAGCGGACCGGGGATTTTTTTGCGTTCAGTATAAGATGTACGGCTCTTCCTCCTCGTCCAGCAGGTTCATGACGGACACCTCATAGGCTGTCCGGGCCACCTCTTCCCCGTCCACCGTCTTGTAGTACCGCCTGCTCTGGAGCCGCCCGGACAGCCGCAGCCGGTCGCCCACCGACAGCAGCCCGCACTCCGCCGCCAGCGACCCCCAGGCGATGCACGGCAGATAGTCCGCCCGGCCATAAGTCCGGTTCACCGCCAGCAGCAGGTCGCAGATCTCCCGGCCCAGCGGCGTCCGCCGCACCACCGGCGGCTTGCACAGCGCGCCGGACAGGATGAGCCGGTTCACTCCCGTCTCCTCCTCCGCGGCGGTCAGGCTCCGGGCCAGCACCGTGATGACCAGCCTGCTGCCCACGCCGCTGCGGTTGTTGTAGGAGCGCACCTCCCCCCGCACCCGGAGCCACTGCCCCGCTTCCGGCTGCCACAGCTCCCGCTGCCGGGCGGTGAGCACAATGTTCAGCTCGTCCTCCGCCCCGGACAGCCGCGGCACCGCCAGCGGAAATGTATAATAGTCCGTTCCATGATTGCTGTGGGACAGCGCCGGCTCCGCCGCCGCCCTGCCCTGAAGCTCCATCCTGTTTTCTCCCCGAGGGGCCTGCATATCCATCACGCTCCATTAAATATAAGTAAACTGCGGCATATCACCACGATTATATGTTTCATCCGCGGCAACTATGTCCATTGACAATCCGGCCCGCCTGCGTATAATAGGGTTGTATCCCAATTGGAAAGGAGCGGTGTGTTATGGAACTGGAACTGACCCGCAAGCAATTCCGCCGCCTGCTGGATATGGTATATATCGGGAACTGGATCCTGAACTCCACCCGTGGCGAGGACCGCTTCAAGGACTACGACGATGTGGAGAGCCTTCTCTTCGCCCGGGCCGCCAAGGAGGGCATGCCCACGCTGGCGGAGACCTACCGGGGCGAGGTGATCCCCTCCCGGGCCTTTGCCGAGGGCGGCATCCACGAGGCGATCATGGATTATGAGAACAATGTGTTCTTTGAGATACTGGCCGAGGATCTGGCCCGCCGGGACATGGACGACGTGCCCATCGATGAGAGCAATTACGACGAGCTGACCTCCCGCATCGACGCCTATATCGACGAGTTCGAGGCCCACGGCACCGATAATATTACAGTGGACTGCTAAAAAACTCCGGAGAAATCAAATTTCTCCGGAGTTTTTTTGTCCCATATTTCTTAGCACACCGGCGCTTTTTCTGCGAAAAGAGCCGGTGTTTTTGTAATTTCTCCTCATTCACATTTAATTTACAACTGAGCTATTGACAACCTTGGGGGGAGGTGGTACATTATCATTAGCACTCAGGGTAATGGAGTGCTAAATAGAGAGATCACGAAAGCGGGGCGGGCTGATGGAACTGACCGAGCGCAAAAAGAAAATTTTGCGGGCCGTCGTGGAAAACTATATCCAGTCGGCGGAGCCGGTGGGCTCCAAGGCCCTTCTGGAGCAGACCAATCTGGACGTCTCGTCGGCCACCATCCGCAACGAGCTGGCCGACCTCACCGAGATGGGTTATCTGGAGCAGCCCCACACCTCCGCGGGCCGCGTGCCCTCCCCCAAGGGCTACCGGCTGTACGTCAACGAGCTGATGGAGCAGCAGCGGCTGAGCATGGAAGAGACCCGGCAGATCAACGACGCCCTCCACCTGAAAATGCAGGAGCTGGACAAGGTCATCGATCAGGCGGGGCGCGTGGTGTCCCAGCTGACCAACTACCCGGCCTTCGCTCTGGCGGGCGGCGCCCGGCGGATGACCATCAAGCGGTTCGACCTCATCATGGTGGACACGAATTCCTTCATCATCGTGGTGATGACCGATACCAACGTGGTGAAAAACAAGCTGGTCCACCTCCCCTCCGACCTGTCGGAGCCACAGCTCCAGCTGCTGACCACCCTGCTCAACGCCTCCTTTGTGGGCAAGAATCTGGATGAGTTGACCCCGGAGCTGATGCGGGTGGCGGAACACGCCGCCGGAAGCTCCTACGGGCTGATTTCGCTGGTGGTGTCCTTCGCCATGGAGGTGCTGGACGATCTGGAAAACAGCGCGGTGTATACCGCCGGAGCCAGCCACATTCTTGACCACCCCGAGTATCAGGACGTAGGCAAGGCCCAGAAGCTCATGAACTACCTGTCTGACGAGCCGGATCTGGTGCAGGCCCTGTCCCTCCCGGCACTTCAGGAAAACGACAACACAAAGATCCTCATCGGTCCGGAAAACGTGGCCGATGAGCTGAAGGATACCAGCGTTGTGCTGGCAAGCTACGACATCGGCGACGGCATGAAGGGCGTCATTGGCGTGGTGGGTCCCACCCGGATGGACTACGCAAAGGTGGCCGCCAAGCTCAGCTGCGTGGCCGATGGGCTGAGCAAGCTGTTCGGGCAGGCTGAGCTGCCGCCCGGCAAGCCCGAAAAGGAGGAATAGTATTCCATGGCAGACAAGAAAGAAAACACGGCCCCCCAGCCGGAGGAAGTCAAGGACGAAGCGACCAAGGCTCCGGAGGCGGACATCCCCGCGGAAGAGCCCGTTACCCCCGCCGAGCAGGAGACCCAGAAGGCGCTGGCCGAGAAAGAGGAACAGTACCTCCGGCTGGCCGCCGAGTACGATAACTACCGCAAGCGCACCGCGAAGGAAAAGGAGAACACATGGACGGAAGCCAAGGCCCAGACTGTGGCCGCCTTCCTGCCGGTGTACGACAATCTGGAGCGGGCCTTGAAGCAGCAGACCACCGACGAGGCCTACGCCAAGGGCGTGGACCTGACCATGAAGGGTCTGCAGGACGCCCTCACCAAGCTGGGCGTGGAAGTGATTCCCGCTCTGGGCGAGACCTTTGATCCCAACCGCCACAACGCGGTCATGCACGTGGACGACGAAGCCGCCGGTGAAAATACGGTAGTGGAGGTCTTCCAGCAGGGCTTCATCTGCGGCGAGAAGGTCATCCGCTTCGCCATGGTGAAGGTCGCCAACTAAGCTGTCTCCGCTGCCGCTGCTGCGGCAGTGTTACAGATAGATATCCCAACTTCGTTAAAAAAACACTTTCATATATTTAGGAGGAACTCAATTATGTCTAAGATTATCGGTATTGACCTTGGTACTACGAACTCTTGTGTGGCCGTCATGGAGGGCGGCGAAGCCGTCGTCATCCCCAACGCGGAAGGCAACCGCACCACCCCGTCCGTCGTGGCCTTCTCCAAGGACGGCGAGCGTATGGTGGGTCAGGTGGCCAAGCGTCAGGCCATCACCAACCCCGACCGCACCGTCATCTCCATCAAGCGTGAGATGGGCAGCGATTACAAAGTTGACATCGACGGCAAGAAGTACACCCCGCAGGAGATCAGCGCCATGATCCTGCAGAAGCTGAAGGCAGACGCCGAGGCCTATCTGGGCCAGAGCGTCACCGAGGCCGTCATCACCGTCCCCGCCTACTTCACCGACGCTCAGCGTCAGGCCACCAAGGACGCCGGCAAGATCGCCGGTCTGGAGGTCAAGCGTATCATCAACGAGCCCACCGCCGCCGCTCTGGCCTACGGTGTGGATAAGGAATCCGACCAGAAGATCATGGTCTACGATCTGGGCGGCGGCACCTTCGATGTGTCCGTGCTGGAGGTCGGCGACGGCGTCATCGAAGTCTTGGCCACCGCCGGCAACAACCGTCTGGGCGGCGACGACTTCGATAAGTGCGTCATGGACTGGATGGCCGCCGAGTTCAAGCGGGCCGAGGGCATCGACCTGACCGGCGACAAGGTCGCCATGCAGCGCCTGAAGGAGGCCGCCGAGAAGGCCAAGATCGAGCTGTCCGGCGTCACCTCCACCACCATCAACCTGCCCTATATCACCGCGGACGCCACCGGCCCCAAGCATCTGGAGCTGACCTTGACCCGGGCCAAGTTCGACCAGCTCACCGCCCATCTGGTGGAGGCCACTGCCGGCCCCGTCCGTCAGGCCATGAGCGACGCCGGCCTCACCGGCAGCGACATCCACAAGGTCCTGATGGTGGGCGGCTCCAGCCGTATCCCCGCCGTGCAGGAAATGGTCAAGAAGCTCACCGGCAAGGAAGGCTTCAAGGGTATCAACCCCGACGAGTGCGTGGCCATGGGCGCGGCCCTGCAGGGCGGCGTTCTGGTGGGCGACGTCAAGGGCCTGCTGCTGCTGGACGTCACCCCCCTGTCTCTGGGCATTGAGACCATGGGCGGCGTCATGACCAAGGTCATCGAGCGCAACACCACCATCCCCGTCAAGAAGAGCCAGATCTTCTCCACCGCCGCCGACAACCAGACCTCCGTTGA
>CAKUPH010000040.1 GCA_934675115.1 uncultured Oscillospiraceae bacterium
GATGAGACCCTTTGTCTCCGGCGTGAGGGGGGTGTGGACGGTGACGATGTCCGCCTGCGCCATCAGCTCGTCCAGCGTCTCGGCGGAAATGCCCAGCGGCTCCATCAGGACGATGTTCATGGTAAAGTCCTCCTAAACTATCAATTTAGAGGTGCGGCGCAGCTTACTTGCGGCTGGCCTCTTTTTCTTCGATCTCCTTCTGGCGGGCCAGAATGTTCAGACCGTCGCGGTAGACGGGGATGTCGATCATGCTGCCCATGCGTTGACGCGGACCCACGCCTCGGAGCCGGTAGTGCTCATCTCCTTGATGTGCTTCTTGACCAGCTGACGGGCGCTTTCCTTCTCAGCGGAGGGCACGGAGTCCTCCAGATCGAGGGTGATGACGCCGTTCTCCATGAGCCTGACCAGCGGCTCGTGGACGGCGAACAGGCCGGAGGCGGCCACCCGGATGTCCTTCAGCCCCTTGGCGGAGATGGCTGCCATGTTTGCCCACAGTCAGGGACTGGACATGGTGGAGCGCCCCGCATTCTCCGCCGACGAGACTCTGACGCTGGAAGAGAATATGTTCTTTGCCGTTCACCCCGCCGCCGTAACGGAGAGCGCGTTCGGCCGCGGCCTGTGACAACTTCCTGGTCACGGCCAACGGCGTGGAGCGGATCACGCAGACGCCCCACGGCGTGCTGTGCTGCTGAGATAACGTAAAAGAGCCCCGTTTTTCGACAGAAACAGTCGAAAAACGGGGCTCTTTTGATTGGAACACGCCGCAAAACGGCGCGGCTCCGGCCACCGGACTTTTTACATTCTCCCGGTAGACGTTTCCCTCGCCGGATGGTATACTCTCGGTTGACAAGGGCAGACACGGTTTTTCGGGGCTGAAATAACAGCCAGCTTCGTTTTCCTCGTTGCCGGGCGACAGCCCGGCTGCCTCGTCATCCTCGCTGACTGCCGTTTCCGCACCCGAAAAACTCCGAAGGACTTTCCGGCAAGCGATGATGGGGGTCTGCCAAGGAAGAGGACGACAGTGGGTTGACGCCCACCGAGGACGATAACGCCGTTCAGCGCCCATTAGGGCCGCCGGAAAGCGTATTTGCCCTTGTCAATCGAGGGTATAGTAAGAAAAAAGAATTTGACGAAAGGCGGGCTTGCTATGGCTACCTCTGCTCCTATTGATTTTAACGCGAAAAAGGGCTTCATCTGCGATATGGACGGCGTGATCTACCACGGGAACCGGATTCTGCCGGGGGTGGCGGAGTTTATCCAGTGGCTCCACGACGAAAACAAGGAGTACCTGTTCCTCACCAACAACAGCGGCTACACCCCCCGGGAGCTGAACCAGAAGCTGGCGCGGATGGGGCTTGACGTATCGGAGGAGCACTTTTACACCAGCGCGCTGGCCACGGCGGCCTTCCTCCGGGATCAGGCGCCGGGGTGCTCGGTGTTCGCCATCGGCGAGGCGGGGCTCCTGAACGCCCTGTACGACGCAGGCATCACCATGAACGACGTGAATCCCGACTACGTGGTGGTGGGCGAGGGCCGCTCCTATTCGCTGGATACGCTGACCAAGGCGACGAACCTTGTGATGCAGGGGGCGAAGCTCATCGGCGCGAACTCCGATGTCTCCGGCCCCATTGAAAACGGCATTGCCCCGGCCTGCCGGGCGCTCATCGCCCCCATTGAGATGGCCACGGGCCGTCAGGCATACTTCTGCGGCAAGCCCAACCCGCTGATGATGCGCACCGGCCTGCGGATGCTGCACTGCCACTCCGCCGAGGCGGTGATGGTGGGCGACCGCATGGACACCGACGTGATCTCCGGCATGGAGAGCGGCATGGACACAGTGCTGGTGCTCTCCGGCGTGTCCACCCGGGAGACGCTCAAAACCTACGCCTACCGCCCCGGCATGGTGCTGGACGGCGTGGGCGACATCGCTGCCATCGCCCGGGCGGGGAAGGGCTGAAGAGGAAGATTCGCAGACAGAGAACATGCGGAGCACCTGTCGGCATACACGGAGCGAAAAACAAAAGGGACGCCGGTCACAGACCGGCGTCCCTTTTCGCCTTTTGGGGATTTACGTCAGGGTGAATTGCACCCGTGCCCGGCTGGATTGCCGGACAGCAGCCCCGGACCTTAGTTTTTACTGCTTCATCCACTCGAGCCCGGGCCAGTCCTCACAGGGGAAGTTCTCCTGCGCCACATATGGTATGCGCATAAGCGCAGGGAACACAAGATACTGCGGTCAAGACTTGGGACGCGGGAACGCCGCCCCCGGTGGTGCCGTCTGGGTCCTCAGCCCTGCACTGGGGGCGGGGGGAAAGCTTCCGGCAAAAGGCTCCGTCCGCTCGTCCATCGTATCACAGCGTCAAGGGTAAAGGCTATGCCCGGGCTTGCGCCCGCCCTTGACCTGCTGTGATGCGCTGGAGACGCGGGCCGGAAAGGCCCCGGAAAGGATGACGAACATGAACGCGAACATCAGCAAAGAGACACGGAAACAGGTATACCGGCGGGACGGCTGGCGCTGTGCCCTCTGTGACAGCACCAGATACATCCAGATACACCACGTGATACCGCGCGGGGAAGGGGGTCCGAATACCGTGCAGAACCTCATAACGCTCTGCTCGGACTGTCATGGTTTGGCCCACGGGATGGACCTGCGGGGCTGGGGCGCGAAACCGGAGGACGTGCAGCAGGCAATCGTAGAATACATGGCCGACTTCTACGCCGAACAGGGGACCGTCTGGAATCCGTGGACCCGTCTCCCGCCCCCGTGAGGGGCCGGAGCGTGGCAGGTTTCGGGGGAGAGGGTTACGTCCCGCGCGGCCGTCGGCGCGGGGAAAGAGCGCCCGCGCGGCGGCACTGTCGCGGTCCGTTGGCCCTGCGCAATGCTCGGGCCGTTAGTAGAGTTTCGCCGCCGCAGCGGCGAAAGAGATAAAATCTGTTTTCTGCCGCGACATGCGCGTGGCAGAAAACACTTCTCGCCCCGCAAACGCACAAAATGGCCCAATGGGGTCCCCACAAGGCTGTCGCCTTGTGGGGAGAGGAGCAGTCCTGACATCCGTGAAGTTTTCCGCTTGCGGGAAACGGAACTTGGTGTCAGGGACTGCGACGACGTGTGCTGCCGTGGGGTGCAGCTATTTTCGTCGGAAAAGGCTTTGCCTTTTTCGACGGGGTAGGCCCGCGCCATACTCGGCGCGGGCCTTTCTTGTGACCTCTGTCACACCCGACCGCCGGGGGAATACACTGGTGTGAGGACGGTGATCCTGCGGCGCGGCGCGCCGGAATATGGGAGGTCATGGGATGGTGCATGGAAAAAACATCTGGGTCGTGGGCGGTGACCGGCGGCAGGCGGCGCTGACCGGGCTGCTGCGGGACGACGGGAATACGGTACATACCTTCGCACTGGAGCGGGCGGAGGAAATGGACTGCCAGCGGGATACGGAGGAGATCGGGCTTGCGGACTGCGTGATCCTGCCCCTGCCCGCCGCCGGGGCGGGCGGGACGCTGAACGCGCCGCTGTCCGGCGGGGAGCACGTTCTCTCCGATCTTCTGGACGAAATGGAGCCGGGGCAGCTTCTGTGCGCCGGCATGGTCGGGGAAGCCCTCCGGGCCATGGCGGAGGAGCGGGGGCTGGTCCTGCAGGACTATTTCGCCCGGGAGGAGATGGCGGTGTGGAACGCCGTCCCAACGGCGGAGGGGGCCATTCAGATCGCCATGGAGGAGCTGCCCATCACCATCCACGGCGCCCGGGTTCTGGTGACGGGCTTCGGGCGCATCGGTCGGGCGCTGGCCCTCCGGCTCCGGGGGCTGGGGGCACATGTGACCGTAGCTGCCCGGCGGCCGGAAGCACGGGCACTGGCCCGGAGCATGGGAGTCCGCGCGGAGGGACTGGACGGCCTTTCCAAGTGGCTGTGCGGCTATGATCTGGTCATCAACACGATCCCCGCCCCGGTGCTGGGGGTGGAGGAGCTGTCCGCCCTGAAAAAGGGGGCGCTGGTCATCGACGTCGCCTCCGACCCCGGCGGGGTGGACTTTGAGAGCGCCGGGGCGCTGGGGGTGCGGTGGGTCTGGGCCCGGGGCCTGCCGGGAAAGACGTCCCCGGTCAGCGCGGGGCGGTACATCGCGGACGCCGTCTATCATATCATGGAAGAGTTAGGAGTGTGACTATGGAGCAACTGCGTGTGGGCTTTGCGTTCTGCGGCTCCTTCTGCACGATGATGAAGGCGCTGGACGCGCTGGAGGAAACGGCCAAACGGTATTCCGACATCATTCCCATTGTGTCCGGGACGGTGGCGGACACGGACACCCGCTTCGGCGCGGCCCACGACTTCATGCGGGAGATGGAGCGCATCTGCGGCCGCCGGGTCATCGCCACGGTGAAGGATGCGGAGCCCATCGGCCCGAAAAAGCTGCTGGACATACTGGTCATCTGTCCCTGTACGGGAAACACCATGGCGAAGCTGGCCAACGGCGTGACGGATACCTCCGTCACCATGGCGGCCAAGGCCCATCTCCGGGGCGGCGGGCCGGTGGTCATCGCCCCGGCCACCAACGACGGCCTCATGGGGTCGGCGGCCAACATCGGGGCGCTGCTGGCCCGGAAGAACATTTACTTCGTCCCCTTCGGGCAGGACGACTGCAAGGGAAAGCCCACGTCGCTGGTGGCGGATTTCTCGCTGGTACCTGACGCGGTGGCCGCCGCCGTCCGGGGAGAGCAGCTCCAGCCGGTGCTGCTGGGGGCAAAATGAGGAGAGGGCCGCGGCGCGGCCCTCATTTTTTGCGCAGCTATGGGGATAATGCACGAACTTTTCGTATCTTCCGGCGGGAAACGGGCGATTCTCCGCCTTGCAAAGGAGGGAAGTTTCTGCGATAATAGACAGGCTGCATTTGTACGACAGGAAAGGAACGAGACATGACAAAAACGGAACGCATCACCCTTCCACCGGATCAGGACCGGCGTTTTTTAGGGCTTTTTACCCGGGATAAGCAATTTTACCGCACGTTTTTCCCCCTGCTGGCCATCATCACCCTCCAGCAGCTGGCGGCGCTGGCGGTGAACATGGCGGACAACATCATGTTGGGCACCTATACGGAGCTCGCCCTGTCCGGGGCCACGCTGGTGAACCAGATCCAGTTCACCCTCCAGCAGATCGCCGCCGGACTGGGCCGCGGCATCGTGGTGCTGGGCGCTCAGTACTGGGGGCAGGGCCGGACAGAACCCATTAAGAAGATCATAGCCATCGGCGTGAAGCTCAGTATCGTCATTGGCTTACTGTTCTTTCTGGCAGCAAAGCTGGCCCCGGTGGGGCTGCTGTCCCTGTTCACCAACGATCAGGCGGTCATCGCCGAGGGCGTCCGGTATCTGAACGTCATCAGCTGGACCTATCTGGTGTTCGTGGCGTCCAACTCGCTGATGTACTCCCTCCAGAGCGTGGAGACCGCCTTGGTGGGCACGGTGATGTCCCTGAGCACCATCTGCATCAACGTCTGCCTGAATTACTGCTTTATTTACGGCAACTTCGGCGCGCCGGAGCTGGGCGTGGTGGGGGCGGCGGTGGCCACGCTGGTCAGCCGGATCGTAGAGCTGGTCATCATTCTGGTGTACGTGCTGTGCATCGACAAAAAGCTGAAAATGAAGTTCCGGGAGCTGCTGGACTTTGATAAAAGCTATCTGGGGGACTATGTCAGGACCTCCACGCCGATGTTCCTCAGCGGCGCGCTCTGGGGGGTGGCGCAGGCGGTGCAGACCGCCGTGCTGGGCCACATCAGCGCCACCGTCATCGCCGCCAACAGCATCGCCAGCGTTATCTTCCAGATCTTCGCCGTGGTGGGCATGTCCAGCGCCAACGTGGCCTCCGTCACCATGGGCAAGACCATCGGCGAGGGGCGGCTGAACATGGTGCGGTCCTACTCCAAGACCATGCAGGCCATTTTCCTCATCATTGGCGTCACCTTCGGCGGGATGATGTTCCTGTTCAAGGACGCCATCGTGGGCATCTACACAGTGTCGGAGGAGACGAAGGAGCTGGCCCTCAGTTTCCTGACGGTGCTGAGCGTCACCACCGTCGGCTCCTGTTTTGAGTATCCCATAGAGGGCGGCATCATCGCCGGCGGCGGCGACACCAAGTATGCCGCCATTGTGGACAACCTGTTCATGTGGCTGTACACCATCCCGTCGGCCTGTGTCAGCGCCTTTGTGCTGAAATTCCCGCCGGTGGTGACCTTCTGCTTCCTGAAATCGGATCAGATCCTCAAGTGCATCCCCAACTCCATCGTGTGCAACCGCTACCGCTGGGTGCGGGTGCTCACCCGGACGGAGCCGAAGCAATAAACGACTTCCCCAAAACAGCAAAGCCCCCGCCGGAAGTACTTCCGGCGGGGGCTTTCTCATGTGTTATGGAAGTTTGGAAGCGGCTCAGGCCAGACGGACGGCGGCCCAGTAGCCCTCCTCCATGGCCTGACGGGCCTTGCGGGCCTTGACGCAGTCGCCCACGGTGAAGGTGTCAAGGCAGACGTCGCTCAGCTCGGCCACGGTCTGGGTGTTGGGGCGCATGCCCATGGCGTAGACGATGGTGTCGGCGGCGATGAACTCCTCAGCGCCCTCGCCGTTGACGGCGTACACGCCGCGGCCCGGCTCCACCTTGGACACCCGCAGACCGGTGCGGGCGGTGATGGGAGCCTTGGCGAAGGACTGCATCATGCCCTCCTTGTGCATCCAGTTGGCCTCGGGGGCGATCTCGTCCTGCATCTCGATGATGGTGACGTCATGGCCGCGCTCGGCAAGGAACAGGCCGGTCTCGCAGCCCACAAGGCCGCCGCCCAGAACGGCCACGTTTTTGCCCACCTGCTCCAGCTTGGTGTAAACGGTGGTGGCGTGCTCCACGGAGGGATCGTCCAGACCGGGGATGGGAGGACGGGCGGGGGAGGAGCCGACAGCCAGAATGACGGCGTCATATCCGCCGACGCGGATGAAGTCGGGGGTGACGGTGGTGTTGAGCTTCACGTCCACGGCGGACTTCTTCACCTGCGCGATGAGGTGGTCCTTCAGCCGCATGAGGTCGATCTTCAGGTCATCGTAGTCGGTGAAGGTCAGCAGGCCGCCCAGATGGTCGCTCTGCTCGGCCAGCGTGACGTCGTGGCCCCGCTTGGCGGCGGTGGCTGCGGCCATCATGCCGCCGGGGCCGCCGCCCACCACCAGAACCCTGCGCTGGGACTTGGCGGGGGCGGACATACGGTCGAACCGGGCCTCCTGCGCGGTGCGGCAGTTGACGGCGCAGGACAGCTGATTGCCGGCGTGGAGGCCAGTGAGGCAGTCAAGGCAGCGCAGGCAGGGATTGATGTCCTCCGGCTTGCCGTGGCGGGCCTTCTCAGGGAAGTGGGGGTCGGCGATGGAAGCGCGGGCCATGGAAATGACGTCCGCCTTGCCCTCGGCGAGGATCTGCTCGGCCAGCTCCGGGGTGGTGATGCCGCCGATGGTGACCACGGGGGTCTTGACCCCGGCGGCCTTGATGGCGGCGGCGTAGTGGACGTTTACGCCGTGGGGCAGGAACATGGTGGGATGGGTGTGGACGGCCTGATACTCCTCGGTGTCCAGACCGGCGGAGACGTGGATGAGGTCCACCTTGCCGTCCAGCAGCTTGGCAAACTCGATGCCCTCCTCGGCGGACAGGCCGCCCTCGATCTCCTCGCTGCCGCTCATGCGGTACTCGATGAGGAAGTTCTCACCGCAGCGCTGACGGATGCGGTCGATGACCATCAGGGGGAACTTGGCGCGGTTTTCGATGCTGCCGCCGAACTCGTCGGTGCGGGTGTTGTACAGGGGGGAGATGAACTGATCCAGCAGCCAGCCGTGGCCGCCGTGGATGAGGACCATGTCATAGCCCGCGTCCTTCAGGATCTCCGCGCAGTCGGCGAAATGGTCGGCCACGGTGTTCATCTCGTCGACGGTCATGCCGTGGATCTGAACGCCGTCCCAGCGCTCCGCGTCCACCGGACCCCAGGGCATCCAGTTTTCGCCGCCGTCGGTGTTCGCGACATCGGAAGCCGTGTTGCCGCCGTGGTTCAGCTCGTGGCTGGCCAGCGCGCCGCCGGCGTGGATGGCCCGGGCGATCTCCGCCAGCTTGGGCTGGTTTTCCGGGGTGATGGCGAAGGAGCGGGGGTTGGTGGCGGCGTGCTCCCGGTCCACGGGGGTGTCGCCCAGGGTGACGACGGCGTAGCCGCCCCGGGCCTTCTCCGCGAAGAAGTCGATCATGGACTCGTCGGGACGGCCGTTGAAGTTCATGTGGCTCATCATGTGAGGGGCCACGAACAGGCGGTTGCGGAAGGTGGTGCGCTTGATGGTCAGCGGCTCAAACAGGTGGGGATAGTAGGGATTCATAAAAACATTCCTCCAATGTTTTTGATTTTCGAGGCTATTGTACCGAAAGTTCCCCAAAATGTGAAGCAATTCTTTTGCACTGATTGGCAACCAAATTGAACAGAATATGATAAAATTATTTTGCAGATAAAAAGTGAAAGGAGCGGGAGCCGTGCTGACACAAAGACTGATCGAGAGTTTTCTGGTGCTGGCGGAGACGCTGAATTACACCGAGGCGGGGCGGCGGCTGTACCTGTCCCATCAGGCGCTGAGCAAGCAGATCGTGAAGCTGGAGGAGGAGCTGGGCTATTCGCTGTTTGCCCGGTCCACCCGGTCGGTGGCACTGACGGCGGTGGGGGAGCTGTTTTACAGCCACTTCAAGGCGGAGGCGGAGCAGTACGCGCAGGTGTGTCTGGAGGCGGAGCGGCTGGCCAGAATTCAGGAAAACGACCTGCGGGTGGGCTTCCCGCTGGGCATCCGGCCGCCGGTGTTTTTCGGCGCGCTGGTGGCCCAGTTCCGCCGGGACTGGCCGGGCCACGTCATCCGGACGGAGTGGCACGACGTGGACGCCCTCACCCGCCGGTTCGAGGCGGGGACGCTGGACATCGTGTTCTCGCTGGACGACAGCGGACTGGGGGTAAGCCCGGACGCCGACCGGGTGCGGGTGGCCCCCTGCCGGCTGGTGCTGGCGGCGGCCCGGGACAATCCCGGCTGGGACGGAGAGGGGCTGTCCGGCTTTTCCGGGCAGACGTTTTACTACGAGCTGGAGTCCTCGCCGGAGACCACCGCCGAGCAGCGGCGGAACATGGCGGACATCCTCCGCTCCGTGGGAGTGGCGGAGCCGCGGATGGAGCTGGTGCCCAACATCGAGTCCCGGCAGACGGCGGTGGAGCTGGGCACGGGGTGCTGCCTGAGCGTGGAACTGGACACCATGTGCGCCAATCCCGCCATCCGCACCTGCTATCTGGACCGCCCGGCCAGCTATCTGTCCTGCTACTGGCGGCGGGAGCCGGACAAATCCATCGTTCCAGAGTTCGTCAGCCGCTTCCGGGCGGCGCTGGCGGAAAACGGCGGAGGCTGACGGCGGCTCTTGCGCGGCGGCGCGGGCCGTGGTATTATTATTTTAATTGTGTATAAGGGGGGGAAAAGCCATGATCAGTGAAACGCTCATGCGGTCGTTTCTGACTCTCGCCCGGACGAAAAACGTCACCGAGGCGGCCCGGCAGCTCTACCTGAGCCAGCAGGCGGTGAGCAAGCACCTCGCTCGGCTGGAGGAGGATCTGGACTGCATTCTGTTCCGCCGGGAGCGGGGGGGCATGGTGCTCACCGACGAGGGCGAGATCTATTATGAAGCCTTTTCTCACATGGAGGATACGCTGACGGCCGCCAGAGAAAAGGCGGACCGCCTGCGCACCGACGCGGCCAGCCGTCTGGTGGTAGGGCAGCTGGACCTGCTGAACGTCTACCGGCTGTTCAAGCCGCTGTACCGGGAGTTTTCCGCCGCCAACCCGGATGTACGGCTCATTTACCGCAGCACCTCCGACTGGGCCACCGCCCGGCAGCTTCAGGAGGGCCGGGTGGACGTGGTGTTCCTGTTTCTGGAGGGCCTGCCCGACTCGGATGAGTTCGACTATCTGGTGATAGAGGAGCTGCGGGAGGTGCTGGTGGCGGCGGCGGATCACCCGCTGGCGGCCACGGCGAAGAGCTATCAGGACTTCAAGGACGACCCGGTGTTCTACACTCCGGAGCCGGGGGATGGCCGGGGCCGGGAGGACCGGATGGAGCGGCTGGGCATCACCGCCGACCGGCTGGTGGAGTCGGACGGCATCCTGTCCTCCTGCTCCGCCGTGGAGATGGGGCAGGGCGTCACGTTCATGACGGAGTACTGCCGCCTGCTGGACAGCGAGAATTTCCGCACCTTCCCCACCGACCAGCCCGCCACGCTGGTGATGGCGTGGCTCCGGGGCAGCAAAAAGCCCGCCCTGCGCCGGTTCGTGGACTTTGTGGCCGGACGGGCAAAGAGCGGCGGGAAGGAAAACGGAACGTTGTAAAATCGAACCGAAACGTTGTTTTACTTTATCGGGAACTTCCGCTAAAATAAAAAATGTCCCATTATGTAATTTGTTTTAGGAGGTAAACCTGAATGTACGATACCAAAGTTCTGGAAGAGGTCGGCGGCAAGGTCCTCGCGTACCAGTCCACCTGGCTGGTCAAGGAGACCATCAGCACCCACGAGCTGACCATCTGCCCCCGCGCGGTGCTCACCGCCCCCGAGGGCAAGTTCCTGACCCTCACCGTCAACGGCGTGGGCAAGCAGATCCAGCCCGGCACCTATAAGGGCGACGTGGTGCTGTCCATCACCGACGCTTACCACATGGCCCCCGGCGGTCTGATGCGCATGAACCAGATCGGCCGCCAGATGAATTCCGCCATCGTCATCAAGGACGGCAAGGTGGCCCAGACCGTGCCCGCCATCCTGCAGGGCGGCGAGGTCGCCGACGGCAAGACCGAGGGCGTCTACATGGCCAGCAGCGAGGAGTGCTTCAACGGCATGATCATCTCCGGCGACGGCGAGTACACCGTCAAGGGCGTCAAGGCCGACTTCGAGGGCTACGGCGACAACGACTTCCTCGGCGTTGGCTGCGCCGTCACCATCGTGGACGACGCCAAGGTCACCGTGGAGGACTGCGACTTCACCATGTCCGGCATTACCCGCTGCGCCTTCCACGTGGGCGGCCACAGCGACGTGCTGGTGAAGAACACCAGGATGGAGAACCTCAGCCCCGAGAGCGAGTGGCCCGGCAGCTTCAGCTGGCAGGTCGGCTTCTGCGGCAACAACCGTCTGGCTCAGCTCACCGATCTGGGCAACGTGGTGTACGACAACTGCGACCTGAAGACCAACGGCTGGGGCATCCTGTCCATCGACGGCTCCGAGGACTCCATCAAGATGGTGGTCAAGAACTCCCGCCTCGAGCTGTCCGGCCCCCGCGCTCACGGCTACGGCGCGTTCTGCATCGGCGAGAACGAGATCGTCTTTGACAACTGCGACGTGGACGTGTACGGCTATCCCATGCTGCTCATGGGTATGGAAGGTCTGGGCAAGGCGTCCATCCTGAACAGCCGCGTCAAGGGCCGCCGCTTCGGCGCCATGGTCATCGATGATGACAACAGCGTGTTCACCATCAAGGACTCCTCCTTCAAGACCGGCAAGTCCACCCTGTGCATCAAGGCTTCCGCCACCACCATCGACATCGACAACACCACCATGGAGCCCGCCAACGGCACCATCGTCCAGCTCATGGACCCGGACGAGTCCGGCATGAACGTGGTGGAGCACCGCATCCCCGTGGGCGAGGTGGACGTGGCTCTGCCCGACCGCGACCTGTCCGCCGCCTCCCTGAAGGAGGACGTGGTGCTGAACATCTCCAACTGCGACCTGAAGGGCAACTTCTACAACTCCACCACCAACATCCGCGCCTATCAGCGTGACACCAAGGGCGCCATGGGCCTCTTCCACGACACCGTGGTGGGCATCCTGCCCATGTTCGAGCTGCCCAAGGACGGCGAGGACGCTCCCCCTCCCATGGGTCCCGCTGCCCGTCATGACGGCGACGACCTCCGCGGCCCCAAGAACCTGGGCCTGAACCTCAAGAACACCAAGATCGAGGGCATCATCTCCTCTGCCGACCAGAAGTACCGTGACGGCCTGACCGTCATCCGCGAGGACGAGCGCATGGAGCTGGGCAACATCACCCAGACCGCCGCCCCCACCATCAACAACGGCGTGTGCATCGATCTGGACAAGGACTCCGTCTGGACCGTCACCGGCACCAGCTATGTTACCGCCCTGACTCTGGCCGAGGGCGCCAAGGTGGCCGCTCCCGAGGGCAAGAAGCTGTCCGTCACCGTGGACGGCGCCGCCGTGGAGCTCAAGGCCGGCGCTTACACCGGCAAGATCGTGCTCACCGTGGAGTAATTTTTCTTCATCACGATTTTACATGAACAAAACCGCCCGGAACCGATTCGGTTCCGGGCGGTTTTTGTCATGTTCGGATTTTGCGGGCGGAGCTTACTCCAGCACCGCGCCCCGGGCGGCGGAGGTGACCAGCTTGGCGTAGCGGGCCAGATATCCCGTCTTGATTTTCGGCTCCGGGCACACCCACTTTGCGCGGCGGGCGGCGAGGGTGTCGTCGTCCACCAGCAGCTGGATGGAGCAGCTGGGGATGTCGATGGCGATCTGGTCGCCCTCCTCCACGAAGGCGATGGGGCCGCCCTGCGCGGCCTCGGGGCAGACGTGGCCGATGGACGCGCCCCGGGTGGCGCCGGAGAAGCGGCCGTCGGTGATGAGAGCCACGTCCTTGTCAAGGCCCATGCCCGCGATAGCGGAGGTGGGGTTGAGCATCTCCCGCATGCCGGGGCCGCCCTTGGGGCCCTCGTAGCGGATGACCACCACGTCGCCCGCCACGATCTTTCCGGCGTAGATGGCGGCGATGGCGTCCTCCTCGCTGTCGAACACCCGGGCGGGGCCGGTGTGGGTCATCATTTCGGGGGCCACGGCGGAGCGCTTGACCACGCAGCCCTCCGGGGCCAGATTGCCCTTGAGCACGGCGATGCCGCCGTCCTGAGAGTAGGGGTTCTCGATGGGCCGGATGAGGTTCGGGTCACGGTTGACCACGCCCTCGAGATTTTCCGCCAGCGTTTTGCCGGTAACGGTCATGACGGAGGTGTCCAGCAGGCCCTTTTTGGTAAGCTCCGCCATGACGGCGTGGACGCCGCCCGCCTGCTCCAGATCCTCCATGTACGTGTCCCCGGCGGGGGCCAGATGGCAGAGGTTGGGGGTCTTGGAGGAGATCTCGTTGGACATGTCCAGATCCAGCTCGATGCCGCACTCATGGGCGATGGCGGGCAGGTGGAGCATGGTGTTGGTGGAGCAGCCCAGCGCCATGTCCACGGTCTCGGCATTGTGGAAGGCGGCGGGGGTCATGATGTCCCGGGGCCTGATGTCCTGCTTGACCAGCTCCATGATCTGCATGCCCGCGTGCTTCGCAAGGCGCAGCCGGGCGGACCACACGGCGGGAATGGTGCCGTTGCCCTTCAGGCCCATGCCGATGGCCTCGGTCAGGCAGTTCATGGAGTTGGCGGTGTACATGCCGGAGCAGGAGCCGCAGGTGGGGCAGGCGCAGTTCTCATACTCCTCCACGCCCGCCTCGTCCAGCTTGCCGGCGTAGTAGCTGCCCACGGCCTCGAACATGTGGGAAAGGCAGGTGCGGCGGCCGTCGTGGAGCCGTCCGGCCAGCATGGGGCCGCCGGAGCAGAAAATGGTGGGGATATTCACGCGGGCGGCGGCCATGAGCAGGCCGGGCACATTCTTGTCGCAGTTGGGGATCATCACCAGACCGTCGAACTGGTGGGCCATGGCCATGGCTTCGGTGGAGTCGGCGATGAGGTCCCGGGTGACGAGGGAGTATTTCATGCCCACGTGGCCCATGGCGATGCCGTCGCACACGGCGATGGCGGGGAACTCGATGGGGGTGCCGCCCGCGGCCCGGACGCCGGCCTTGACGGCCTCGGCGATCTTGTCCAGATTCATGTGGCCGGGGACGATCTCGTTGTAGGAGCACACCACGCCGATGAGGGGCCGCTCCAGCTCCTCCTTGGTGTAGCCCAGCGCGTAGAACAGGGAGCGGTTCGGGGCGGTGGGCACGCCCTTTTTCACATTGTCGGAACGCATAAGTAAAATCTCCTTCGCGATTTTGTGTGATAAAGTATTATAACATAAAGGATGGCGATAAAATACATAAAAAATTCAACTTGCAAAACGATGACAATGTGCATGTTGACAAAATAATGAGGGCGTGATATCCTAAATGTGAAATATTAGGAAAGAAGGTGATTCCGATGAGATAAAATTGAGAAAAAGAATAGTAGGCATAAAAGCGATAGGAAGGAGCGAGGTTTAATGAAGAAAATGAGAGTGTTTTTTGTAATTCTACTGAGCATGGTAATGTGTTTAAGCATTGGAACCTCGGCCTGTTGTGCAGTCGATGCGCAGTCTGATTGTGTACTGGCTGATACGAGCGAAGTACAGGAAATTTTTGCAGAGTTCGAAGCTGAAATCAGTTATGTAGAGCAAATGCAAAATGTTCAAATTGATACGCTGACTCAAGAAGCTTTGGATAAAATTAAGAATGAGGCGATTCCAAATTTAAACAATGAGGAATTTCGCTTTGTTGCGTTGATGGATGCGCTTTCTATTGCATGCTTAAAATATGAAAAAGAAAACGAGCATAGTATTTCCCAATTAAGTACAGGTGGGCCTGGCTATGTGATTACAAATGAAACCTATACGACTGTTGTCAGCTATAAGGCATTGAAGGGTGTTCACTTTTTAGATGTTCCAACGGGCAGTACCATCACACGCACATACAGTGGATCAATTTCTATTTCAGCAGGTGAACTAATTCAAGGAGTCACAATTACAGCGGGTTTGTCTGAATCGGTTGCGTATTCAGTCAGTGGCCCTGCCGATGGAACAACTCTTTCAAATGGTAAGCCTGCTACACACCGTACAGCGATTGGAGTATTATATGGAAGCGTGTCTCGGTATGAATATGATGTAATATTGACTGATACTGGCACAGTAAGACATATGACAGAATATGTTATTACTCCGAATACCAAGAGTGCGGTGCCCTACACGATGTTGGTAAATATAGGAATGCCAACGTATATACAAAAACCAACAGGCACCAACTGGATTGTTGTATATAATACTCCGACTGCTTTTTATAATGCTATAGTTTCTAGCCCGTCTGACATTGTTTGAGCATAAAAGACCGTCTGTCCGAATTGGGCAGGCGGTCTTAACCTTTACGGATCATGCCGGACTGACGTTTGTATCCGTGTCGCTGGACTAACAGAGAAAGGAGCGGACTATGAAGAAAAAATTCTTATTGTTTCTGCCGTTCCTGCTGCTGCTTGCCGCCTGCGGCAGTGAGCAGTCCTATGTCCCGCCGTTGGAGGGCCGGACGGCAAAGAGCGCGGTGCTTTACCGGGCGTGCGATGACGAAAAGCCGGAAAAGGTGACGCTGACCGGTGAAGAGATCGACGGCGCGGTGGCGGCGGTGTCCGGCATGACGGCCCGCGGCGGATGGGACAAGCGCGGCCTGCCCGCCGGGGGCACGGGCTACACGCTGGCGCTCCGCTTTGAGGACGGAACGGAGTGGGTGTGCTTCTGCTATGACGAGGGCGGAGGGCAGTTCAGCCTGAACGACGGAACGGAAAAGCTCCGGGTCACGGGCTGCGGCCTGCCGGAGGTCTGGGCCGCCGCGGCGGAGCGGGCGGAGACCGTTCCGCTGGATGAAGTCCCGATGTTAGATTAAAATGAAAGGCCCTGTCCTGCGGACAGGGCCTTTTGCGTTGGGAAAACTGATTAGTTGGACGCGGTGTCACGTTGCCGCAAGCGCCATATCCCTCGCTTTCGCCTGCGGCGAAAGTTCGCTCATTTTGCCGCGGCTCCTTTCCCCGCAAAACCCGCTTCGCTGGGCTTTTGCGGGGTGTATATTAGTTGGAGGCGGTGTCGAGATCCTTGTCGCCGCCCCTCGTCGGAGCAAAGTCCGCGCCGCTGGGAACGCCCTGCGGGCATTTCCAGCTCCGCTCCCTTGCTCCTCCTCTCCGCCCGCGACCCGCTGACGCTGGGCTCGCGGCCGGGTTTTAGTTGGAAGCAGTATCGAGGTCTTTGTCTCCGCCCCAGATCATGTTCTTGCGGAGCTCCTCGCCCACGATCTCCATCTGGTGCTTCTTGAGCTGCTGGCGTTTGGAGTTGAAGAAGGTGCGGCCGTTCTTGTTCTCGGCGATCCACTTGCCGGCGAAGGTGCCGTCCTGAATGTCGGACAGCACGGCGCGCATCCGGGCCTTGGTCTCCTCATGGGGGATGACACGGGGGCCGGAAACGTACTCGCCGAACTCGGCGGTGTCGGAAATGGAGTAGTTCATGGCAGCCACGCCGCCCTTGTTGATCAGGTCGATGATGAGCTTCATCTCGTGGATGCACTCGAAGTAGGCGTTCTCCGGCTCGTAACCGGCCTCCACCAGTGTCTCAAAGCCGCACTGCATCAGGTCTACCACGCCGCCGCACAGGACGGTCTGCTCGCCGAACAGGTCGGTCTCGGTCTCGTCGTGGAAGGTGGTTTCCATGACGCCGGCGCGGGCGCCGCCGATGCCGGCGATGTAGGCCAGGGCGATCTGGTAGGCATGGCCGGTGGCGTCCTGCTCCACGGCGACCAGACAGGGCACGCCCTTACCGTTCACATAGGTGGAGCGGACGGTGTGGCCGGGGCCCTTGGGGGCAGCCATGAACACGTCCACACCGGCGGGGGGGACGATCTGCTGATAGCGGATGTTGAAGCCGTGGGCGAAGGCCAGAGCCTTGCCCTCGGTCATGTAGGGGGCGATGTCCTTCTTGTAGACCTCGGCCTGCACCTCGTCATTGATGAGCATCATGACGATGTCGGCCCACTCGGCGGCGGCGGGGACGGTCTTGACGACCAGACCGGCGGCCTCGGCGTTCTTCCAGTTCTTGGAGCCTTCCCGCAGGCCGACGCACACGTCACAGCCGGAGTCCTTCAGGTTCAGGGCGTGGGCGTGGCCCTGAGAGCCATAGCCGATAATGGCGATCTTCTTGCCCTTGAGGTAGCTCAGGTCGCAGTCTTTTTCATAGTACATCTTTGCCATGATAAAACACTCCTTATCAAGTTTTGTAATATAGTGAAGGATATTTTAATACAGCCCAGGCGGAAAGAATGTAAAGCGTGATACAATCCCCGGATATTTATGAAATATTTTTGGGGCGGCGAAAAGGGGGATAAGATCAAAGCACGTTCTTTCCTAAATAAAATTCTCCCTTTTCTTTGTTGTCGGCGTTGTTGTTGATGGTGGCCTCGCCGCGCTCCAGAGCCACCATGCCAGTGCGCACCAGCTCCAGAATGCCGAACTCGGTGAGCAGCTTTTCCAGCGCGTCGTCCTTGGACTCCTCGCCGATGATGGCCAGCGTCAGGCTCTTGGGGGACACGTCGATGATGGATGCCCGGAAGATATTGGCGATCTGGATGACCTCGTTGCGGACCTCCCGGCTCTCGGCCTTCACCTTGATGAGCACCAGCTCCCGCCGGATGGAGGAGGCGGGGGGCAGCAGGCGGACGGAATAGACGGAGAACTGCTTGCGCAGCTGATTGATGATCTGTTCGATCATCAGGTCGTCGCACAGCACCTCAATGGTGATGCGGGACACCTCCGGGTCGTCGGTGGTGCCAACGGCGAGGGACTCGATGTTGTAGCCCTTGCGGGAGAACAGGCGGGACACCTGAGACAGGACGCCGGCGGCGTTCTCTACCAGCACGGACAGGGTATGGCGCTTGTAATTTGCGGTGTTCATGGCTATCCCTCCTTAATCCAGCAGAAAATCGGTGACCGGCGTGCCGCCGTTGACCATGGGGTGCACCATGGCGTCGATGTCGATGGCGCAGTCGATGACGCAGCCGCAGCCGCTGTCCATGGCCGCCTGGAAGGCGGCGGCGAACTCCGCCTGAGTGGTGGCCCGGAAGCCCCGCAGGCCGTAGGCCTCCGCCAGCTTGACGAAGTCGGGGCCGCGGTCCAGCGTGGTCTGGGAGAAGCGCTTGGCGTAAATAAGGTTCTGCCACTGGCGGACCATGCCCAGCGTGCCGTTGTCAAAGATGACGGTGATGACCGGAATGTTGTAGTGCTCCACGGTGGACAGCTCGTGGCAGTTCATGCGGAAGCAGCCGTCGCCGGTGCAGTGGACCACCACCTTGTCCGGGTTGCCCATCTTGGCGCCCATGGCGGCGCCGAGACCGAAGCCCATGGTGCCGAAGCCGCCGGAGGTCAGCAGCTGGCCCGGACGGGAGAAGTGGTAGTACTGGCAGGACCACATCTGGTGCTGGCCAACGTCGGTGGCGATGATGGCGTCGCCGTGGGTGAGCTCCTGAATGGTTTCCAGAATTTCGTGGGGATGGAGGATATCGTCCTTTTTCAGGGGGATCTCCTTCCGGGAGAAGGCCTGATCCTTCCACGCGGCGAAGTTATGCTGGGGGAGCTTTTCATTGAGCAGCTCCAGCACCCGGCGGGCGTCGCCCACGATGTGGTGGTCGGTGATGACGTTCTTGTCGATCTCCGCCCGGTCGATGTCGATATGTACGATCTTTGCGTTTTGGGCGAAGGTGGCGGGGTCGGTGGCCACCCGGTCAGAGAAGCGGCAGCCGATGGCGATGAGCAGGTCGCACTCGCTGACGGCCATATTGGAGGCGTGGGAGCCGTGCATACCCACCATGCCGGTGAACAGCGGGTGGTCGCCGGGGCAGGCACCGCCGCCCATGATGGTGGAGCCCACGGGGGCGTCCAGCCGCTCGATGAACCGGCGGAACTCGGGCACCGCGCCCTTAGAGCGGATGACGCCGCCGCCCACCAGCACCATGGGTCGTTTGGACTGCTCGATCATGTCCAGGAGCTTGTCAATGTCGCCGTGGTCCGGCTCGGGGGTGCGCAGGTCGTGGGAGGCCCGGCGGAGCATATTGGCGAGACGGCCATGGTTGGCGTGCTCGGACACGGGCAGCGGCTCGTAGTCCGCCGTGGCGGCGGTGACGTTCTTGGCGATGTCAATGAGGACGGGGCCGGGGCGGCCCGAGCGGGCGATGGCGAAGGCCTCCCGGATGACGTCGGCCAGCTTGGTCACGTCCTTCACCAGATAGTTGCATTTGGTGATGGGCATGGTGATGCCGGTGATGTCCACCTCCTGAAAGGAGTCCTTGCCGATGAGGTTCTCCGCCACGTTGCAGGTGATGAACACAACGGGGGAGGAGTCGTAATAGGCGGTGGCGATGCCGGTGACCAGGTTGGTGGCACCGGGGCCGGAGGTGGCAAAGCACACGCCCACCTTTCCGGTGGAGCGGGCGTAGCCGTCAGCGGCGTGGGAAGCGCC
>CAKUPH010000041.1 GCA_934675115.1 uncultured Oscillospiraceae bacterium
TCCTCTTTGAAAGGTATTACTTTAATATGATGCAGTAATTTTACAACGGCCATGCACGTTTTGCAAGAGGGAATTTTAAAAATTGCAGAAAAATCTGTTTTGCCGCAAAAATCCGGGGCCGGTTGCAGGAAATCCGGCGTTTTGACCGGAGCCGCGCTGCAAAAATGACAGAAAGTCCCGCAAAAAAGGGAAACGCCCGGGCCTTGCGGCCCGGGCGATGGGTATTCCCTGGTTCGGAACATGGGAGGAAGGAGATTATGGTGTGGTTAGTGTTGGCTAACCACGAGCATAGATTAGCACAGACTAACCGTAATGTCAACCCTTTTTTCAAAAAATTTTTCGTGGGTCGGAAACTTTTTCTATCGCGGTTCTCAGCGCGCTCTGTGCCGCAGCCGGAACGCCAGCCGGGCCAGCAGGATCGCGGCCGCGCAGACGGCGGCGTAGATCGCCAGCAGGAGGGCAACCACGCCGCTCAGGTCGATGAATCCGCCGCTTCCGGGGCGGGCGAGCCAGCAGTACACTGCCAGCACGACGCACACCAGCGGCAGCAGGAACGGGACGGCCCGCAGAAGCCTGCGCTCCGTTCTGGCGCAGAGGAAGTACTGCAGGGCAAACAACGCGATCACCGGCAGGGCCGCGATGACCGGCACCCGATAGCTGCTCCAGAAGTCGGCCAGTATGTTCAGCATGGCGATTCCTCCTCTTTGTAAATATTCAGAGGAATTATACCATATATACTGGTCCTTTGCAACCGTGACCGCTCAGAACGGCAGCAGGCCCAGATGCTCCAGCAGGATTTTCAGGCCAATGAGGATGAGCACCGCGCCGCCGAATATCTCCGCCTTGGACTTGTACCGCGCGCCGAAGACGTTGCCGATCTTCACCCCCACGGCGGAGATGACGAAGGTGACGCAGCCGATGAACAGCACGGCGGCCACGATGTTCACCTGAAGGAAGGCGAAGGTGACGCCCACCGCCAGCGCGTCGATGGAGGTGGCGATGGCCAGCATGAGCATGACCTGAAAGGACAGGGACGGGTCGCAGCTCTCCTCATCGCCCTTGAGGCCCTCCCGGATCATGTTCGCGCCGATGATGGCCAGCAGGATAAAGGCGATCCAGTGGTCCACCGACGTCACCAGCTCCGCGAAGGCGGAGCCCAGCAGATAGCCGACGGCGGGCATCAGCGCCTGAAACACACCGAACCACAGGCCCACCACCACGGCCTGACGCAGCTTCAGGCTGCGAATGGAAAGTCCTTTACAGATGGCTACGGCAAAAGCGTCCATGGACAGGCCCACGGCCAGAATGAACAGTTCCAGCAATCCCATAATCTCAATTCCCTTTCTGTGTTGGCTTCTCTTTTTGAGGGTATGTGATGACATAAAAAAAGAGACTATACCCGCACCCTGCGGATAAGTCTCATCATGGAAGGCGCGGCCAGGCGGCTTTGCCGCCAGTGTGTTGACCGGGCCGCAGCATCACTGCCGCCGATTACTCCCTTATCAGTTGTGCCATTATATATGGGAAGCGGGCGGTTAGTCAACGGTAATCGTCAGCTTCATATGGACACCGCCCCGCCGCTGTCAAGGGAAGAATGAACTTTTCTTAAACTTTCCCGCCGGGCGGTTGCGCCCCGCCCAAAAACAGGATATGATACTATAATATATGAAGCAGGATATGCGGACGGTGAAAATAATGGGTTATATCTCCTTTGAACACGTCAAAAAAGAATACAAGATGGGTGAAGTGCCCATCCCCGCAGTGGACGGCGTGGACTTCGTCATCGAGAAGGGCGAGTTCGCCATTATCGTCGGCCCCTCCGGCGCGGGCAAGACCACGGTGCTCAATATGCTTGGCGGCATGGACGCCTGCTCCGGCGGCGTCATCACGGTGGACGGCGCGCGGGTCAGCGATTACAACGCAAAGCAGCTCACCACCTACCGGCGGCGGGACATCGGCTTCGTGTTCCAGTTCTACAATCTGGTGCAGAACCTGACGGCGCTGGAAAATGTGGAACTGGCCGCCCAGATCTGCGACGATCCGCTGGACGCCCGGGACGTGCTGGAGCACGTGGGTCTGGGCCACCGACTGAACAACTTCCCCGCCCAGCTCTCCGGCGGCGAACAGCAGCGGGTGGCCATCGCCCGGGCGCTGGCCAAAAACCCCAAGCTGCTGCTGTGCGATGAGCCCACCGGCGCGCTGGACTATGTCACCGGCAAGGCTATCCTCAAGCTGCTGCAGGATACCTGCCGCCAGCACGGCATGACGGTGGTGGTCATCACCCACAACACCGCCCTCACCCCTATGGCCGACCGGGTCATCCACATCAAGAACGGCAGGGTGGAGAAAGTAGAGCTCAACGCCGCTCCCACCCCAGTTGAGGAGATCGAGTGGTAATATGGTACGGGGACATTCTGAGAAAAAGCGCGGCAGACGCCGCAACCGCCTGACCACCGACGCCGTCCGGGAGGTCCGGACCACCTTCAGCCGCTTTCTGTCCATTCTGGTGCTGTCGGCGCTGGCGGTGGCCTTCCTGTCCGGCCTGCGCACCACCGCGCCGGACATGGAGTATACTGCGGACAACTACTACGACCGCACCCACATGATGGACGGCTACGTGCTGTCCACCCTCGGCCTGACGGACGACGATCTGGACGCCCTCGCCGCCGCGCCGGGGGTGTCCGCCGTGGAGGGCGGCCGGACGCTGGACGCTACCGCGCTGGACGCCACGGTGGTGGTCCGGGATCTGCCCCGGCAGCTCAACCTGCTGGAGCTCACCGAGGGCCGCCTGCCCGAGGCGGCGGACGAGTGCGTCAGTGAGTCCCTGCTCATGACGGAGCTGGGCGTGAAGGTGGGCGACACCATCGAGCTGACCCTCCCGGAGGACAGCGCCGGTGACCTCGCCCGCACCGCCTACACCATCGTGGGCATGGCGAAAAGCCCGCTGTATGTGGGCACCGACCGGGGCAGCTCCTCGCTGGGCACCGGCAAGGTGGACGGTTTCGTGTACGTCCCGGCAGAAAACTTCCAGATGGACTACTACACCACGGCCTACCTGACCTTCGACGGGCTGGACGCGCTGGACAGCTACGGCAACGAGTACGACGAGAAGCTGGACGCGTATCTGGACGGACTGGACGCGCTGGCGGACGAGCGCGCCCAGCTGCGGCATGACACCCTCGTGGGGGATGCCCAGAAGGAGCTGGACGACGCCCGGGCCGAGCTGGACGACGCCAAGGCCGACGCGGACCGGGAGCTTGCCGACGCGTGGCAGGAGCTTCAGGACGCCCGGAAGGAGCTGGACGACGGCTGGGCGGACTATGAGGACGGCAAAAAGACCTACGACCGGGAGATCAGGGACGCGCAGGTGAAGCTGGCCGACGCCCGCACCCGGCTGGACGAGTCCCGGCAGCAGCTGGAGGACGGCCGGGCGCAGTACGCCGACGGCCTGACAGAGTATCAATCCGGTCTGGCGGAATACCAGAAGAACAAGGATGAGCTGGACGCCCAGCAGGCCAAGCTGGACGAGGGCTACGCCCAGTACAACGCGGCGCTGGAGCCCTACGTGGGTACACCGTACTACGACGCGGCGGTGGCGCAGGCGGCGGAGCAGAAGGCCCAGCTGGACGCCGCGCAGGCGCAGCTGGATTCGGGCTATGCCCAACTGGGCACCGCCAAGGAGCAGCTGGACGCGGCAAAAGCCACGCTGGACACCACGGCAAAGCAGCTGGACGATGCGGAGCAGGCCATCACCGACGGTCAGGCGGAGTATGAGCAGGGCTGGGCCGACCTGAACCGGGCGAAAAAGGACGGCCAGCAGGAGCTGGACGACGCTCTCCGGAAGCTCAACGACGGCGAGGATGAGTACGCCGACGGTCTGAAGGAGTACGAGGACGGCAAAGCAGAGGCGGATGAGAAGATCGCCGACGCGGAGCGGAAGCTCAGCGACGCCCAGGCCGAGGTGGACGACATCGGCGAGTGCGAGTGGTACGTGCTGGGCCGGGACACCAACACCGGCTTCGCCAGCTACTCTCAGGACGCGGAGCGGGTGAGCAATCTGGCCAACATCTTCCCCGTCATCTTCTTCCTTGTGGCAGGCCTTGCCTGCCTGACCACCATGACCCGCATGGTGGAGGACCAGCGCACCCAGATCGGCGCGCTCAAGGCGCTGGGCTTCTCCCGGTTCGCCATCTCGAAAAAATATCTGGGCTATGCCTTCTGGGCCAGCTTCCTCGGCGGCCTCATCGGCCTTGCCGTCGGCTGCACTCTCATCCCACTGGTCATTGCCAACGCCTTCAACATCATGTACAACATCCCGAAGCTGGAATTCAGGCTCCAGCCCGGGGTGTGCTCCCTCGCGGTGCTGGCGGCGGTGCTGTGCACCACCGGCGCAGCGCTGTGGGCCTGCCTTTCCACCCTGATGGACACTCCTGCCAACCTCATGCGGCCCAAGAGCCCCAAGGCGGGCAAGCGGGTGCTGCTGGAGCGGGTCACCCCCATCTGGTCCCGGCTGTCCTTCACGTGGAAGGTGACGGTGCGCAACCTGTTCCGCTATCAGCGGCGGTTCTGGATGACCGTCATCGGCATCGGCGGCTGCACCGCCCTCATCGTCACCGGCTTCGGCCTTCACGACTCCATTTTCGACATTCTGGACAAGCAGTTCGACGAGATCTCCCTCTACGACGCCACCGTGGGCCTTGAGGACAAGATCACCGACGGGGAGCGGGCGGCTATCGACGCCTATCTGGACAGCGAGCCGTCGGTGGAGCGGCACATGACCTGCCACTTCGAGTCCATCGAAAGCTCCTCCACCGGCGCGGGCCGGACCTGCTACATCTACACCGTGGCCGACGAGGGGCAGTTCGAAGAATTTATCAAGCTCCGCCACCGGAAGGACAGCCAGCCGGTGCAGCTCAATGACGACGGCGTGGTCATCACGGAAAAGCTGTCCGAGCTGCTGGACGTGAAGGCCGGTGACACCATCACACTGGACGGCGACCGCCGGGTGCAGGTGACGGTGACGGACATCGTGGAAAGCTACGTGTCCCACTACGTCTACATGACGGAGGACTTTTACGCCCAGACCTTCGGCGCGGCCCCGGAGCACAACGTGGAGCTGGTGACCTACGGCGACGGCGTGGGGCAGGCCCAGTCCGATCAGGTGTCCGAGACGCTGATGACCATGGACGGCGTAGGCTCCTACTCCTACATCGGCACCATCCGGGACACCTTCACCAACAGCATGAACGCCATCAACTACGCCGTGATCATCATCATCGTGGCCGCGGCGGCGCTGGCCTTCGTGGTGCTCTACAACCTGACCAACATCAACATCACCGAGCGCATCCGGGAGCTTGCCACCCTCAAGGTGCTGGGCTTCTATGACGGCGAGGTGACGGCCTACGTTTACCGGGAGAACGTGTTCCTCACCCTGTTCGGCATCGTGCTGGGCCTGTTCATGGGCCGGTGGCTCCACGCATGGATGGTGCTGACGGTGGAGGTGGATCTGGTCATGTTCGGCCGGACGGCCCCGCCCTACGCCTACGTGACGGCGGCGGTGCTGACGCTGGTGTTCTCCGCGGCGGTGAACATCGCCGCCCACTTCCGCCTGAAAAAGGTGGACATGGTGGAGAGCCTGAAAACCGTTGAATAACAAAACGTGCCGGGGATATGCTTCATATCCCCGGCATTTTTGCGCAAAAACCGGCCGGAATTCTCCGCCCGGCGGCATATTTTCCGCCTTCGGCGCGCAAACTGTCCATGACCGCATGATCTGCATCGCAAAGGGGGCTGCGCCATGGCCGGGCCGCGCCGGAGACTGCTCATATACCTCGCCGCGCTGGCGCTTTTTCTGGCGGGGACGCTGCTGGCCGTCTTTCTGGCCGCCCGCCTGAGCTGCCCGGCGGACGCCGCAGCGGCCGCCGCGATGAGGACGGAAAAACTGCTGGCCCTTACCTTTGACGACGGCCCCCGCCGCTCCACCACCTCCGCCCTGCTGGACGGTCTGGTCCGGCGGGGCGTTCACGCCACCTTTTTCCTCGTCGGCTCCAATCTGGACGGCAACGAGGAGCTGATCCTTCGCATGGAGGCGGAGGGCCATCAGGTGGGCATCCACTCCTACAACCATAAAATGCTCACCGGGCTGAACGCCGCCGACCTCTATACCGAGGTTGGCGCTCTTCGGGACCGGCTCACAGATCTGCTGGGCCACGACGGCTTTCTCCTCCGCCCGCCCTACGGCAAGACGGACGATGCCCTCCGGCGGCGGGCCGGCGCGCCCATCATCCTCTGGTCCATCGACCCGGAGGACTGGTCGGACGACGACTCCGACCGGCAGACCGCCCTCATTCTCAGTCAGGTGCAGGACGGCGACATCATCCTGCTCCACGACATCTACCCCTCCAGCGTGGACACCGCCCTCCGGGTGGTGGACGCCCTGCTGGACGAGGGGTATTACTTCGTCACGGTGGATGAGCTGTTCGCCGCCCGGGGCGTGACGCCGGAAAACGGGAAGGTCTACCGCTCTCTCCGGCCATAGCGCGCGGCCCGCGCCCCCGCTCGGAAATGCGGGCATTTCCGGAAAAGGCGAACACCCCGGAGCCGCGAACTCCGGGGTGCGAGAGCGTCAAAAAGCCCCGCAGAGTTTTACCGGCCCGGCGGCGAAAACATATGATCCGTTTTCTGCCGCGGCATGCGCACGAAAAAAGCGCCCTGTTCGCTTCACGCGAGCAGGGCGCTTTGGCTCACTTCTTCACGAAGGGAGTATAGGTGTTATCGTTGTCCAGCGTCTCGTAGGGCTCGGGCCAGGGCACGGTGTTCACCGGGGCCTTCAGCACAGAATAGGGCTGGTGCAGGGGGCCGGGATCGGTGACGGGAGGGGGATCGCCCAGCGTGGGGGGCATCTGCTCCTTGGGGTTGGGGTCGGTGATCCGGGCGTACTCGTCCGCGGCCCAGTTGCCCATGTCCAGACGGCCGGGGATGTCCGGGCAGACATGCTCGTGGAGGTACACCCACTTGCCGTCCTCGCACACGAAGTCGGAGCCGTAGCGCTCCCACAGCACGTTGCAGTACTTCTGCCCCTCGGGGGTCAGGCGGGAGTGGATGACGCCCGGGGTGATGAAGGAGCCGCGGGCGCTCTTGCCGTCGGCGGCCACCTCGATGACGTCGGTGACCAGCGTGTGGACGGAGGCCTCCATCAGGGGGCGGGGGTCCTTGCCGCCGATCTCGGGGTACTGCTTGAACATCTCCAGCCAGTTCTCCATGGCCATCTGATCATACTGGGTGACGGAGCCGTACCAGACCTGATCGAAGCCGCGCATGCGGCCGAAGGCGTGGGCCCAGGAGCAGTCGTCGGACCGGGACCAGATGTTGTCCCACTCGCCGGTGGCGTCCGCCCGGCCGTGATAATAGGTGTGGCGCGCCTTGACATTCTCCACCTCCTGGCTGGCGGCGGCGTTGGCAATGCGCTGATGCAGAGAAAGCTCGCTCATTTGTAGTTCCTCCCTTCCTTGGCGTTCATGCCCTTGTTCTTCGGGGGCTTGAAGCCCTCGGGGCCGTAGCTGATGTCGTCGCTCCACGTCTCGTAGGGCTGGGGCATGGAGGGATAATCATCCCACCAGTTGAAGTTGGGGTCGTGGAGCAGCTCGGCCACGTCGGGGGTGCCGAAGGCCTTGACCACGGGGTCGGTGTCCGGCTCCCAGTAGGGAGAGCCCTCGGAGTAGTTGGCTCCGGCCTCGCCGGAGAGGTCGTTGGCCTCCACCACGTGCCAGATCCTCCAGGCATCGCCCTCCTTCACGAAGTCCATGGCCACCTTGCCGGTGACCCACATGGCCTTGCCGGGGACGGTCTCCTGACCGATGCAGTACCACAGGCCCTTGGCGGTCTTGCCGTCGCCGGCAAGCTCCACAAGGCCGGTGGAGATGGGGTGCTGATACAGGGTGCCTACGCCGCCCTGACCGGCGGTGTACCACTTGCGGATGGAGTCGAGGCCCACATAGTAGCCGGTGTTCTCACCGAAGGCGGCGGTGTCGCCGTGGTCGGCGGTCCAGAGCTCGTCCAACTCCTTCTCGCGCCAGCCGTTGATCTGGTAGAACACGCGCTTGTTGGCCAGCTTCTTGATCTCCTCCACATCCCAGACGCGGCGGATCAGTTCGTCGTCAGTATAAGTACGGTTGCTCATCTTCGCGCCTCCTTTCAAACGCCGTAGCTGAACGTGTCAGCAAAGGTGTCATAGGGCTGGGGGATCTCCGGGCACTGTGTCACGGGACGGTCGGCACTGTACAGGGCGCGGAATTCCTTCTTGACGGAGTACTCAGGGTACTTGAAGTCGGCCAACGGGGCGAACTCGGGCAGATCGGGATAGGGCTTCTGCTCCGCGGCCCAGCTCTGGCCGCACAGACAGTCCACGTCGTTGAGGTACTGCAGGTGCCAGACCTTCCAGCCGTCGTCCTCCTTGGCGAAGTCCACGGCGAAGTAGCCCCAGGTCCAGTGGGCCACGGGGCCGCAGGTCTCCACGTCGTTGTATGCGCCCTGGCAGAACCACAGGCCCTTGGCGGTCTTGCCGTCGCCGGCGACCTCGATGACGGGGCAGGCCATAGGCTTGACCTTGAAGGGGCCGACGCCGTAGATCTCATCGTCGCTCTTGCCGCCCAGCACGTCGGGGAAGCGCTTCTGCATGAGCTTGGCCACCAGAGCGTTCCGGTCGTGGCAGGCGTCGTAGTAGGCCTTCACGCTGGCCGCGCCGGTGTAGGCACCGTCGTTGAACATGAGGGTCACGTCGTCCCGCTTGGACCAGAACATGCCGTAGATGTCATGCTCCCGGTTGAGCAGCACGCAGTTGGCGTACTTGCCCATGAGGTTCTTGATGGCGCGCTGGTCTTCCCATCGCACCGTCAGCTGTTCAGTGGTAAACATAACTTCTCTCCTTTCAGAGTGGGTTTACTTATATTAAATAAAGGCAGGGCCTTTGTTTAATTATTTAAAAATCAAAGGGCTTTGCCCTTTGCACCATATTCTCCCGTATTCGCCGGGAGTTCCGGCGAGGAACTATGAGCGTCCTCCGCGGACGCTCCGCTGGGGTGACTTTTCGTTCGTGCGAAAAGTCACCAAAAGCACGCACAGGGGATAATCCCCTGTGTACCCCTTAGTGGGGACTGGCATAGTCTTGTTTTTGCCATGCCGCAGAAGCTCTGCCGACTCCTTCGGTAAGACGCAGTCCTTCTCTTTCCGCTGCCGCTGCGCTGGTGCTGACTTGCGATATTGGTGCTCGTTAGCGCCGCCGCAACCACAGGCAAAGTATCCGAGTAGGCGCTGAACGATGGCCCTGAAATCTATAACAAGTTCCATTGGAGCGGCAGCGATAATCAGCGGCTTCGCGTGTCGGCTTACCCCGCGCCGGAGATAGACGGACGCACTATTTGCTTGCGCCCCCGTAAATAACGGGGTTCTTAGGGAAAAAACGCTATGAGCGAGAATGCGCCCTTCGCATTCGAAGTCGAATCCGCGTTTTTCCCCTAAGCGCATTTTTGCCTTCTTTTTGGGCGAGCAAAAAGAAGGTCGCCGTCAGGCGAAACCTGACGTTTCTCTTCTTTACGAAAGAAGAAAATCGGTCGCAGGTGCCTTCGCCCCTGCGTAATTCAAAGAACCACGTTCTTTGAATCACAGCCCCAGATCCACCACGGCGTTGACGGCGTCCCGGGTGGCCTGACCGATCTGGCGGGCGCGGAAGGCGTCGCCCACCACATAGTGCTCGGGCACCAGCGCGGTGAGCCGGTCCACCTCCGCCTGATCGGGCCGCATGCCGGCGGCCATGACCACCGTATCGGCGGGGAAGGCGACCTCGTTCCCGCCGGCATCCACGGCGGTGACCCGCTGTACCTCGATAGCGGTACACCGGCAGCCGGTGGCCACGGTGATGTTCTCCTCCGTCCCGATCTGGTGGAGCAGGTTGATGCGGTGCATCCGGCCGCAGTCGGGGGCCAGCTCGTCCTGCATCTCCAGAATGGTGACCTTGTGGCCCTCCCGGGCCAGCGCCACGGCCTCCTCGGAGCCGATGAGGCCGCCGCCCACCACCACGACGTTCTCGCCGACGGGGGTGTCCTTCCGGAGGTCCGCGCCGAACACCACATTGGCCTTTTCGTCGCAGGGGACGGGCAGCATCCACGGCTGCGCGCCGATGGCCACGATAAGGGCGTCGGGCTTCACCTCGTCCACCAGCTCCCGGGTCACCTCGGTGTTCAGCCGCAGGTCGATGGGCAGCTCCGCCGTCCGGCGGGCCATGAAGTCCCGGTATCTGGCAATATTCCGCTTGAAATCGGCGTTGTCGGCGTACTTCAGGCCGCCCAGCTTATCGCTCTTTTCGCACAGCACCACCTTGTGGCCCCGCTTCACGGCCTCCATGGCCGCCTGACAGCCCGCAGGGCCGCCGCCCGCGATGAGGATGGTGCGGGGGGCGTGGTTGGTGGGGATAGGATTGTAGAAGGTGTGCTCGCTGCCGATGACGGGGTTGACGGCGCAGTGGAGCACCCGGTTTTTCATCAGGCCGCTCTGGCACTCGCCGCAGCGCAGGCAGGGCGTGATGGCGTCCGCCTGCCCCCGGAGCAGCTTCTTGGGCAGGAAGGGGTCGGCGATGAGGGCCCGGCCCATGGCGATGGCGTCCACGCCGGTGTCCGCCATGAACTGCTCCATCTTGTCCGGCTCGGAGAACGCGCCCACAGTGCACACCGGGGTGCTGACGTGCTTTTTGATCTCGGCGGCAAGGCCGGAGTTCTCCCCGTGCTTCTGGAACGCGCCGGGGTGCATGAGCACGGCGGAATACTCCTCCTGCTGGGTACCGGCGGAGACGTGGATCAGGTCCACCTTGCCGTCCAGCGCCTTGGCGATCTCAATGCCGGTCTCGATGCCGTAGCCGCCCTCGCAGCGCTCGGCGCCGGAAATGCGCACGTCGATGGGGAAGGACCGGCCCACGGCGGCCCGGACCTTTTCCACCACCAGCAGGGGGAAGCGCATCCGGTTCTCCATGGAGCCGCCCCACTTGTCCGTGCGGTGGTTGGTCATCTCGGAAATGAACTGGTGGAGCAGCCAGCCGTGGCCCATGTGGAGCATGACCATGTCGAAGCCGCAGGCCTTGGCGGCGGCGGCGGCCTCGCCGAACTTTTCGGCAATGTCATAGATCTGCGCCTCGGTCATCTCCTCCACCGTGTCGCCCCACTCGTCCACGTAGCCGGAGGGGCCGATGGCGTTCTTGCCGCCGATAAACTCGGGGGAGCACAGCGCTCCGCCGTGGTCAAGCTCGATGGACGCGGCGGCTCCGCCCGCGTGGATGGCCTCCGCCATCTGCACCAGATAGGGGATAGCGCTGGGGTCGTTCATGCCCACCTGCTGGGGGTGGGAGCGGCCGGTGTCCAGATCCACGATCACGTCGCCCACCGTCACCAGCGCGCAGCCGCCCGCGGCCTTGAGCCGGTAGTAGTCGATATTCGCCTGAGAGTAGTGCTCATCCGGGCCAAGCTCCGCCAGCGACGTGGGGGCGGACAGCAGCCGGTTTTTCAGCGTCAGCCCCGCAAGGCGCAGGGGGGCCAGCAAATGCCCATAGGAATTCATCACATACACTGCCTTTCTCTCCGTATATTCCTTTATGATGTTATTTTATCATCCGCAAAAGCAAATTTCACCGTGCCGGAATCAAAATATTCCGCGGCCTGTTGTGAAATCTTCACAAAGTACATTCCACGCTCCCCTTTTCGGTTTGACAGGGGCGGTGGCCTATTTTATAATTAAGGTACAAAAATGATCCGGGAGGCGTTATGAAATGACACAGACCCTGCGGGAATCCATCATGCTCGCCGCCATGGAGGGCGACCTCCAGCGTCTGCTGTCCCTCGGCCGGGACGGTCTGGGCCGACCGCTGCTGCTGGGCGGGGAGACGCTGAACGTTCTGGGCTGGAGCGGCCCCCCCGCCATGCCCCGGGACGCGGCGTGGGAGGATTTCATCGCCGCGGGCTTCGCCCCGGATTTTCAGTGGTCGGACGACCTGTTCGAGGCCAACAGCCTTGACCTGTCCCACGGCTTTTCCGTCTGTCAGGTCCCTCTGCCCGACAACAACGGCTCCGACTGGCTGGTGGACATCGAGATGACGGGCAGCCAGCCCGTCCACCTCATTCTGTCCGGCCGGGGCCACCCGGAGCTTCCGCCCCCGGACGCGGAGCTGCTCAGTCTGGTGTGCCTTGCCATCCGCACCTGTCTCAACAACCGCGCGGGCCTTGAGCCTCACCAGCGGTTTTCCGCGGAGCACCTGCTGCTCCAGCTCATCCGGAACAAAAACTTCGACGAACCGCTGCTCCGTTTCCGGGCGCAGGCCGTCCAGCTGGAGAGCGAGGGCTATTTTGCCCTGCTGATGCTGGACCTCAACGGCTACCATCCCCAGCGCAGCTCCATCGCCACCGTCCGCAGCCAGCTGGCCGCCATTCTCGGTAACGATTCCGTCATCGACGGCGAGGCCCTCACCTTCCTCGTCTCCCACAACACCGGGACGCAGGAGGAAAAAAAGCAGCTCTGGACAAAGGTGGAGCCTATCCTCCGGGACAACAACCTGTTCGGCGTGTTCAGCCGCCCCTTCTACCGGCTGGGTGATTTCCACTTTCACTATACCCGCACGCTGGACACCCTGAAGCTGCGGTTCTGCGTCAAGCCCGGCACCTGTCTGGTGGCCGCCGACGATTTGTCCATCTACTCCCTGATCTCTATTCTTCACAACCACGCCTCCTCCCCCATCGACTCGTCCAACCCCGTCATCGACGCCCTCCAGCAGTCCGACCGGGAGCGCAGCACCTCCTATCTGGAGACGCTGGAGGCCTACCTGCGCCACTCCCAGAAGCCCGCCCCCACCTGTGAGGAACTGCACATCCACCGGAACACGCTGGATTACCGGCTCAAGCGCATTGAGGCCCTCACCGGCCTTGACTGGGGGGACGGCGACCTGATGTTCCGGCTGTACTTCGCCCTGTGCATCATGCGGTATGAACGGCTGGTCCACAATATGGGCGGCTGACGCCTGGTTTTCCCCTGTTTTTTGCGCAAAAATGCCCCGTTCGCTGATGCGAACGGGGCATTTTTCTTCATATTCTCCGCAATGGGGACAATCAGTCGCTGAACATGGTGGTGGACAGGTAGCGGTCGCCGGTGTCGGGCAGCAGGGCCACGATGGTCTTGCCCTTGTTCTCCGGCCGCTTGGCCAGCTGAATGGCGGCCCACACCGCCGCGCCGGAGGAGATGCCAACCAGCACGCCCTCAGTGCGGCCAACCAGCTTGCCGCCGGCGAAGGCGTCCTCGTTCTCCACAGGGATGATCTCGTCGTACACCTTGGTGTCCAGCACATCGGGGACAAAGCCAGCACCGATGCCCTGGATCTTGTGGGAACCGGCGGTGCCCTTGCTCAGCACCGGGGAGGAAGCAGGCTCCACCGCCACCACCTTCACGTTGGGGTTCCTGCTCTTGAGGTACTCGCCCACGCCGGTGATGGTGCCGCCGGTGCCGACGCCGGCCACGAAAATATCCACCTGACCATCCGTGTCCTCCCAGATCTCCGGGCCGGTGGTGGCCTTGTGGGCCTCGGGGTTGGCGGGGTTGACGAACTGCCCGGGGATGAAGCTGCCGGGGATCTCCTTGGCCAACTCGTCGGCCTTGGCAATGGCACCCTTCATGCCCTTAGCGCCGTCGGTGAGCACCAGCTCCGCGCCATAGGCTTTCATCAGCTGGCGGCGCTCCACGCTCATGGTCTCGGGCATGACGATGATGATGCGGTAGCCCCGGGCCGCAGCCACGGAGGCAAGGCCAATGCCGGTATTGCCAGAGGTGGGCTCGATGATGACGGAGCCGGGCTTGAGCACGCCCTTCGCCTCGGCGTCGTCGATCATGGCCTTGGCGATGCGGTCCTTGACGCTGCCCGCCGGGTTGAAGTACTCCAGCTTGGCGAGGACCTTGGCCTCCAGCCCTTCCTTTTTCTCAATGTTGGACAGCTCCAGCAGCGGGGTCTTGCCAATCAGCTGGTCGGCGGATGTATATACCTTACTCATGATAAATTCCTCCATATTGTAATATATCAGGCTAATAATACGTTTTCGAATCGGTTTTATGCCCTTCCGGCGTCAACATCGGAAGACCGCCGCCGCGTGTTTCTTCATTTTATACCAACCTTTCTGGTAGGTTAATCGGATTATAGCGCATCAAAGCAGATTTGTCAACCTCTCCGGAAAATTTTTGTTGCTTTCCTATTTACCAATCTGTATAATAGGAAATCATAACATAATGAATATGGAGGCTGTTCCATGATCATTTCAACCAAGGGCCGCTACGCCCTCCGCCTGATGATCGACATGGCGGAGCATCAGACCGAAGGCTATATTCCCCTCAAGGAGATCGCCCAGCGGCAGGAAATTTCGGAAAAATATCTGGAGAGCATCGTCAAAATTCTGGTGAAGGAAAACTTTCTCGCCGGCGTCCGGGGCAAGGGCGGCGGCTACCGTCTCACCCGCGCGCCGGAGCAGTACACGGTGGGCAGCATCCTCCGCCTGACGGAGGGCACGCTGGCCCCGGTGGCCTGTCTGGAGCAGGACCCCGTCACCTGCCCCCGGATGGCCGACTGCCGGACGCTGCCCATGTGGCGGAAGCTGGACGACATGATCCAGACCTTTTTCGATGGCATCACCGTAGCCGACCTGATGATCTCCGTCCAACCGGGCAACGACTACGTGATCTGAGTCTGCGACGCGGGCGGAAAACGACCTGAACGGGAGGAACGGGCAGATGGAGCTTCTTCAGCTGGAATATTTTCTAAAGGTAGCGCGCTCGGGCAACGTCAGCCAGACCGCCGCGGAGATCAACGTGGCCCAGTCCTCGGTGAGCCGCAGCATCGCCCGGCTGGAGGAGAGCCTCGGCTTTCCCCTGTTCGAGCGGGTGGGCCGGAAGATCGTGCTCAACGAGTACGGCCGGATGTACTACCCCTATGTGGAACGGGCCTTTCAGGAGCTGCGCGACGGCAAGCGCTGCGTGGATGAGTTCATCTCCCATGAAAGCCATGAGCTATCCTTCTCCGTCCCCATCTCCCGCATCGTCCGGGAGCCGCTGGTCCGCTTCCTGTCCGACCACCGGGACATCCACGTCCGGCAGTACTGCCTGCCCGATCTGGGCCGGGTGCGGGAGGCACTGGAGCAGGGGGAGATCGACTTCGCCCTGACCTACCAGCCGGTGGATCACGTCAACTACGAGTGGCAGCCCCTGCTGACGGAGCGCTTTTACTTTCTGGCCCACAAGAATCACCGGCTGTCCGGGCGGAAGTCCGTCTCCCTCCGGGAGCTGGACGGCGAGCGGGTGGTGATGAACGAGTCTGACGACCCGGACCTGCTCATCCGCGCCTGCGAGCGGGTAGGCGCTCATCTGGACATCGTTTTCTGCGGCAACGAGCTGGAAGGTCTCGGCTCCATGATCGAGGGCGGCATCGGCAGCTCCTTCATCCCCGCCTTCTCCCAGTACGAGCGCAATCTTCACATGCCGGAGTGGAAGCGCCAGCTGGTTTCCGTCCTCCGCATCGAGGACGAGTGGTTCTCCCGGACGCTGGGCGCCCTCACCGTCAAGCACCGCTACATGCCGGACGCGGCCCGGGACTTCTATAAGGGCCTGCAGCACTACTACTCCGTCATTGCGCCGGAGCTGGAAGACCTTGGCCGGTAACATGCATTGTTTCAAAAGCTCCTTCGGATCGATCCGAAGGAGCTTTTCGCATTCAAGGCAACAGTTTCCACGTTTTATGCTATTCAAGGCATAAGATATGCCCCCAAAAATATTGGACTGTCGGCCGCCGCATTTGTATAATACGTTCATAGCCGGGCAGCGCACAGTATATCATTTTGTCTGATATGTCCTTCGCTGCCCGCTTATACCGGTATAAGCGTTCCAAAACAAAAGGGGAAATAGAAAGGAGAAACCTTATGCCAATCGCTGTGCAGATCATTGCCGTATTCGCGGTTTCCGGACTGTCCATCTTCCTGCTTTACAAGGGCTGGAGCCCCATCGTAACCCCCGTGCTCATGTCCGTCCTGCTGCTGATCCTCAGCGGCGTCAACCCGCTGACCGGGCTGACCGACATCTTCCTTCAGGGCTTCATGCGCGTCATTCCCATGTTCCTGCTGTATTTCCTGGCCGGCAGCGTCATGGGCGCCCTCGTCTCCCGCTCGGGCGCGGCGGAAGCCATTGCTGACACCCTGTTCCGGGTGTTCGTCAGCCGCCGTGAGGGCCGCAGCCGCGCCATCGCCGGCGGCATCGTGGGCACCTTCGTGTGCTTCATCTGCTGCTACGGCGGACTGGACACCTTCTGCGCCGTGTTCACCCTGCTGCCCATCGTCATGGTGTTGGCCCAGAAGTCCGACGTACCCCGCCGCCTTGTCCCCGCGCTGATGTTCGGCGGCATTTCCTCCGCCTCCCTCGGCCCCGGCGCCCCGCTGACCGCCAATAACATGGGCGCCATGCTGTTCGGCACCACCATCACCGCCGCCCCTGTCATCGGCGTCATCGGCATGGTCGTGGTGCTGGCTCTCATCATCCAGTTCACCTTCCGTCAGGTCGGCCGCGCCTATGACAAGGGCGAGCGCTTCGAGATTGGCAGCTACAAAATGCCCGAGCCCCGCCCCGCCGACGAGCGCCCCCACTTCATCCTCGCCATCCTGCCCTTCGCCGCCGTCTTTGTGTGCAGCACCATCATCGGCATGGCTACTTACCTCTGCCTGACCGTGGGCTGCGCCGTGTGCATCGTCTGCTTCACCCCGTACATCGTCCGCCACTGCAAAAAGACCGTCTCCGACGGCTCCAGCATCAGTCTGGCCGTGGGCAAGACCCTCCTCGAGTGCCTGAACGAGGGCGGCATGAACGGCGGCTCCGCCTTCCTGATCATCGGCATCGGCTCCGCCTTTGCCTCCGTGGTCGGCGCGAACGAGGGCCTGAACGTGCTGCTCAACGCCCTTGTGGAGCTGCCCATCCCCACCGTCATCGTCTTTGCGCTGGTCATCATCGTATTCACCTTCCTGTCCGGCTCTCCCGGATGTATGATCGTCGCCGCCCCCATCTTCCTGCCGCTGCTGGACCGGATGGGCGGCGTGAGCGCCGCGGGCCTGATGCGCATCGCCGTGTTCGGCCAGTGCGTGCTGGACACCCTGCCCATGAACGGCGCGATCCTGATCGTCACCGCTTCCTCCGGCCTGAAGATGAAGGAGAGCTACCCCGGCATCTTCCGCACCACGGTGCTCTACATGTTCATCGGCACCGTCCTCGTGACCGCTCTGGCCATGCTGTTCCCCGGACTCGCATAATTTGACCGTTCCGCCGGATGCGGCCCCTCAGAGGCAGAGGCCCTCCGGCCAGAGGGGGAGAAAACAGGCCTCACTGTTTTCTCCCCTTTCCATATTCCAATCCATATTTCCAGAAAGCAAAAAGGAGAACCCCATGAAAAGACGCGCTTTGCTCATGTACTCTTCCCTCAGCGGAAACACCGAAAAGGTAGCCGAGGAGTTCCGTTCCGTCCTCACCGAGTACGGCTTTGAATGTGTATCCGTGCTGGTCAACGCCCACACCGACTGGGAGACGGAGCGGGAGCGGACCTATTTCGACGACTTCGACCTGATCTGCGTCGGCTCCCCCACCATCGCGGGCACGGTGTTCAGCGTGCTCAACGACTGTCTGGCCCTGAAGCCGTGGCGGGGCCGGGGCCGGGGGCCCAAGCCCGACGCCGGCCCCGGCGACCTGACCTTCCGCCGGGAGGGCGTTCCCGTCCCCGGCATCATCAACCCCAACTGGAAAAAGGCCAAGGGCATCGTTTTCACCACCTATGGCGGCAGCTTCATCGGCCCGGACGAGGCCATTCCCGTGCTGAATATTCTGAAAATGAACCTCCAGCTCCGCAATGTGGACGTCATCGGCCAGTTCAGCTGCTACGGCTCTGAGACAAAGCACAACGCCAATGTCGCCGTGGGCGAGATCCCCGCCCTGAAAAACGGCGAGTTCGGCGAGACCATGTACGCCCTCCAGCTGTTCGAGAAAAACCCCAACGACCCCTATTTCGATCAGTTCACCGCCGAGGAGCGTGAGATCATCGCCAAGGCCGTCCGGGACAACGAGAACTTCGACTTCGACACCATGACCGCCGGCGAAAAGCAGCCCGGCTCCGTGTTCTGGCACTACGACAGCCATCCCCGCCCCGACAAGCGGGACCTGACCAAGGCACACATTTTCATGCCGGACGTGGTGGAGGTCTATTTCCTCCCCGCGGACGGCCAGCCGCGCCCCACCGGCTCCGTCTACCTGTCC
>CAKUPH010000042.1 GCA_934675115.1 uncultured Oscillospiraceae bacterium
TGCACGCCCTCGCCGGACACGTCCCGGGTGATGGAGGTGTTCTCGCTCTTGCGGGCGATCTTGTCGATCTCGTCCACGTAGATGATGCCGCGCTCGGCAAGCTCGATGTCGTAGTCCGCCGCCTGCACCAGCCGCAGGAGGATGTTCTCCACATCGTCACCCACGTAGCCGGCCTCGGTGAGGGTGGTGGCGTCGGCGATGGCGAAGGGCACCTTCAGCACCCGGGCCAGCGTCTGGGCAAAGAGGGTCTTGCCGCTGCCGGTGGGGCCGACCATCAGGATATTGCTCTTCTGGAGCTCCACCTGATCGCCGCCACCGAAATAAATGCGCTTGTAGTGGTTGTACACGGCTACGGACAGGGCCATCTTGGCCGCGTCCTGACCGATGATATACTCATCCAGGACCGTGCAGATCTCCTTGGGGGTTGGAATCACGTCGGGCATATCCGGCGCGGCGGCATGCTGCTCGTCCTCGAAGTCCTCCTCCAGAATGCTCATGCACAGCTGGACGCACTCGTTGCAGATGTACGCCCCCGGCCCGGCAATGATGCGCCCGACCTGATCCTGATGCTTGCCGCAGAAGGAACAGCGTACAGACTTATGCTCGTCTCGTGCCATTGGAAACCATCCTTTCGATGGGAATTTTCATGTTTGAAAGAGCGGAGACGTCCCCGTCTCCGCTCTTTTTTCTTACCGGGAATAGATGACTCTGTCGATCAGACCGTATTCCTTGGCCTCTTCCGCAGTCATGAAGTTGTCACGCTCGCAGTCCGCGGTGACCTGCTCAATGGACTTGCCGGTGTTGTCGGCCAGGATTCGGTTCAGCCGCTTCTTGATGATCTCCAGCCGCTTCAGATGGATGGCCATATCAGTGACCTGACCCTGCGTTCCGGCGGAGGGCTGATGGATCATGATCTCGGCGTTGGGCAGCGCCAGACGCTTGCCCTTGGTGCCGGCGGACAGCAGGAACGCGCCCATGGACGCGGCCATGCCGACGCAGATGGTGGAGACATCACACTTGATATACTGCATCGTATCATAGATGGCCATGCCGTCGGTGACGGAACCGCCGGGGCTGTTGATGTAGAACTGGATGTCCTTATCAGGATCCTGAGACTCCAGATACAGCAGCTGCGCCACGATCAGCGAAGCGGTGGTGGCGTTGACTTCCTCTCCCAAAAATACGATACGGTCGTTGAGCAGGCGGGAAAAAATGTCGTAGGAACGTTCTCCCCGGCTGGTCTGCTCCACTACATAGGGTACTAAGCTCATGAAATGATCTCCTTTACAAACGGGTGTACCGATGACGCATCACAGTATACCCATGGGCGGACGGAAATTATTCCTCGTCCTGCTTGGGGGCCTCATCAGCCTCCTCGGTCTTTTCGGCCTCCTCGGCGGCGTCCGCCTTCTTGGCGGTCTTCTTGGCCTTCTTCTCCGCCTTGGCGGTGCTGACGATCAGCTCGATGGCCTTCTTATTGAGCAGGTCGTGCTTCAGATCCTCCACGGGTACGGCGGCGCGGACCTGATCCTCTTCCATGTCATATTCGTCGGCCAGCTTCTTGATCTCGGCGTCCAGATCGGCGTCGGTGACCTCAAAGCCTTCGGCGTTGGCCACAGCCTCAAGGGCCAGATTGGTGCGGACGCTGCGGCCGGCGCCCTCCTTGGCCTGCTCACGCATCTGGTCCAGCGTGGTGCCCATCATGTTCAGGTAGTCCTCGAACTTGATGCCCTGAGCCTGAATGCGCATGGAGTAATCCTCCACCATCTTGTCGGCCTGATACTCGATCATGGCCTCGGGCACGTCGCACTCCATATTATCGATGACCTGCTGGATCAGGGTGTTTTCGAACTCTTTGTCGGCCTGCTCCTGACGGGTCTTCTTCAGCTTGTCGGACAGGTCCTTCTTCAGGTCGGCGAGGGTCTCGAACTCGGAGACGTCCTTGGCGAACTCGTCGTCCACAGTGGGCTCCTGACGCTCCTTCACCTCGTGGACCTTGACCTTGAACACAACGGCGGCGCCGGCGAGGTCAGCGGTGTAATCCTCAGGGAAGGTGATGTCGATATCCTTCTCATCGCCGGCCTTGGCGCCGATGAGCTTATCCTCGAAGCCGGGGACAAAGGAGCCGGAGCCCAACTCAAGGCTGTAGTTCTCGGCCTTGCCGCCGTCGAACGCCACGCCGTCCTTGAAGCCCTCGAAGTCGATGACGACGGTATCGCCCTTCTTGGCGGCGCGGTCCACGGTCACCAGACGGGAAGCGCGGTCGATGTAGGTCTGGAGCTCGGCCTTTACGTCGGCGGCGGAGACCTTGACGTCAGCCTTGGGGGCGGTCATGCCCTTGTAGTCCTTGACCTTGACCTCGGGCTTCACGGTGACGGTGGCCTTAAAGGTAAAGCCATCCTTGCCCACTTCCTGAATCTCCAGCTTGGGGTAGGCGACGGGATCGATGCCGGTCTCTTCCAGAGCAGCGGTGTAGGCGGCGGGATAAGCCTCTTCAATGGCGTCCTCATAGAACACCTCGGCGCCGTACATGGCCTCGACCATCTTGCGGGGGGCCTTGCCCTTGCGGAAGCCGGGCAGCGCGATGTTCTTCTTCTGCTTGTTATAGACCTTGTCGATGGCAGCGTTGAACTCGTCGGCACCGACCTGAATCACCAGTTCGATGGTGCTGTTTTCTTTCTTTTCGTTGCTCTTGATGTTCATGTTGTGAATTCCTCCGTGCAGGCCATTTCAGGCGAAAACGGCCCATTTTTAATAAATCCAATGCATTATATCAGAACCAGCGCAAAATTTCCACTATTTTTTGTGTCAATCCAAGATTTTTTTTGGCCGGAAGCCAATATAGTCCGCCGCTACCAGCTGATAGTCCACGGTGCCGAACTGTCCGTTCAACGCCAGCCGATGGCTGGGGCCGTGGAGATGGCCGTAGTAGCAGGCTGTCACATGGTACTTTTCCAGCAGATCAAGGATCTCCTGACAGGAGTAGCCCTGATACCGGGGTGGATAGTGGAGGAAGCACAGCTTCTCGTGCTCCCCCGCCGCCTTCAGCGATGCCTCCAGCCGCATGATCTCCCGGTTGAACACCTTCTCCGACTGGGGGGCGGCGTTCTCTTCAAAAAACCACCCTCTGGTCCCGCAGAGGGCAACGTCTCCATAAAAACCGCAGTTGTTGTGCAGAATATTGAGCTTGTCAAAGCCGTGGGCGGCAAAAAACGCGTTCATCTTGGATGCGGTGTTCCACCAGTAGTCGTGGTTCCCCTTGAGCAGCCACTTCTTCCCCGGCAGCGCGTTGAGAAAGGCCAGATCCTCCACCGCCTCATCCAACGACATGCCCCATGACAGGTCGCCGCACAGTACTACGGTATCTTCCTCCGAAACACAGGAAAAGCCCTCCCGAAGCTTGTCCACGTAGCCCTCCCAGCCGCCGCCGAAGATATCCATGGGCTTGTCGGCGGAAAGGGATAAATGGGTGTCACCGATCGTATAGAGAGCCATCCCGTCACCTCACTTCAGCATTTCCAGCACACGATCCACCATGTGCACCTTTTCGGTCACGCCGTCAAAGCGCACCGTCTTGTTCTTCAGCCCGGCCAGCGGAGCGGGGGCCTCTATCCCGGTCACCTCGGCCAGCTGATTGATGATGTCCGTGCCCTCCTTCAGCTCGGTGACGCCAAGCGCGGGCAGTACGCTGGAGCAGAACTTGAAGGGGCTGGCGGTAGACACCACCAGCGCGGGGGTCTCGTCGCCGGAGGCGGCGCGGTACTGATCCAGCACATCGAAGGCCACGGCGGTATGGGGGTCGATGAGGTAGCCGTTGTCCTTCCACATCCGGCTGATGACCTTGCCGGTCTCCTCGTCGTCGCAGTATCCGGCGGCAAACAGGGTATCCAGCTTCTTTTTCACCTCGACACTGACCTCATAGCGGCCGGAGGCGTTCAACTGCTCCATGTAGCCCCGGACCTCTTCGTCGTTGCAGTCGGTGAGCTCGAAGAGCATCCGCTCCAGATTGCTGGAAATGAGGATGTCCATGGAGGGCGACATGGTGTTGTAGAACTTGCGGTTCCGGTCGTACACGCCGGTCTTGATGAAGTCGGTGAGCACGTTGTTGGCGTTGGACGCGCAGATGAGCTTTTTGATGGGCACGCCCATCTTCTTCGCATAATAACCGGCCAGAATGTCGCCGAAGTTCCCGGTGGGCACACTGACGTTGATTTCCTCCCCCATCTCGATGGCGCCGCTCTGGACCATGTCGCAGTAGGCGGACACATAGTAGACGATCTGGGGAAGCACCCGGCCCCAGTTGATGGAGTTGGCCGAGGACAGGAAGTAGCCCCGCTCCGCCAGCTTCTCCGCCAACTTCTTGTCGGAGAACAGCTTCTTCACGCCAGACTGGGCGTCGTCAAAGTTGCCGATGACGGAGCAGACGCCTACGTTGCCGCCCTCCTGAGTGTTCATCTGGAGCTCCTGAATGGCGGACACACCGTCCTTGGGGTAGAACACCAGAATACGGGTCTTATCCACGTCCTTGAAGCCCTCCAGCGCGGCCTTGCCCGTGTCACCGGAGGTGGCCACCAGAATGCACACCGTCTTGTCCTCTTCGTTCTTGACCAGCGAAGCGGACAGCAGATGGGGCAGCATCTGAAGGGCCATGTCCTTGAAAGCGCAGGTTGGGCCGTGCCACAGCTCAAGGCAGTAGGTGCCTTTGCTCACGCGGCGCACCGGAGCCACCGCCGGGTCGGAGAATTTTCCGCCGCCGTAGGCCGCGCCCGCGTAGGACGCCAGCTCCGCCGAAGAGAATTCCTCCAGAAAAGACTGCATCACGTACACTGCCCGCTGCTGATAGGACATATCCTTCAGCGTGGACAGGCTGGCCAGCCGGGGAAACACCTCCGGCGTCATCAGCCCGCCGTCGGGGGCAAGGCCCTTTTCAATGGCCTGCGCCGCCGTCATGCGGAGGGACTTATCTCTTGTGCTGACATAATTCATAGTTCATCCACTACCCTCATGAAGTTATTGAAAAACAGATCCTCTAAGAGAGATTCCTTATAATTGAGCTGGAGCAGCCGCTCGTAGAAGTTTGCCCAGCCGGCTACGTCATCGATGCCCTTCACCGGGGTGCAGCCGTCCAGATCGCCGCCCAGCGCCACGGTCTTTTCGCCGCCCAGCGACAGGAAGTGCTCCAGATGCCCGGCCAGCGCGTCGATGTCCTCCGCGCCGCCCACGAACTCTCGGCAGAGGTTCAGGCCGACGACGCCATGATTTTTTATTATGGCAGTAAACATGTCATCCGTCAAGTTCCGGGTGTGATCCCAGACGGCACGGGAATCGGAATGGCTGGCCATGATGGGCCGCCGGGCGATCTCAATCACATCCCAGAAGCCGGGGTCGGACAGGTGGGACACGTCCACCAGCATCCCCAGCCGCTGCATCTCCCGGACAAAAGCCCTGCCCTGCTCGCTCAGGCCCCGCTCCGGTTCCTCACAGTTAGTGCCGGACAGGGCGTTGGGGTTATTCCACGTCAGGTTCACCGCCCGGACGCCACGGTCATAGGCCAGCCGCAGGGTGTCAAGGTCGCAGTTCAGGCTGTGGGCGCCTTCCACGGACAGGAATGCCGCGATTTTGCCCGCCTCGTGGGCCTTCCGGGCCTCCGTGCCGTTCCGGCAGTGGGTCACGGCGTCCTCGTTCCGCTCCATCTCCCGGCAGAACAGCTGATACTGCTCCTCATACACCCCGTGGGCGTCCAGCCCGGGCTTCATGTCGTCCATGGTGAACAGGGCGAAGAACTGGCAGTACCGGCCAAAGCGTTTCCCCCGCTCCAGATCCACGTGGCCGGTGGTATGCTCCAGATGCTCGTTCTCCCTCCAGCAGTGGAGAATGGTGTCACAATGTCCGTCAAATACACTGATGCTCACACGCTCGCCTCATTTCTGAATATTAAAATGCGTTTTCGATATAGATGATCTCCGGATGGGCCGTCTCCATTCCCTGCGGAGCGTATACCTCTGCCACGTCGAACCGCGGCTGCAGATCCGTCGGGTGCTCCAAGAGGTACAGCTCCGCCGTCAGGCGCAGCTTCCGCTGCTTTCCCGCTGTCACAAAGGCTCTGGCCGGGGCAAAGCCGGAGGTTTTGCGCAGCTTGACCTCCACAAAGGCCAGTACGCCGCTCTTTGACGCGATGATGTCGATCTCACCGCCCCGGCAGCGGTAATTTGTGTACAGGATCGACCAGCCCCGGCGGCGCAGATCGTCAGCCGCTATGCTCTCGCCCCAGCGGCCCAGCAGTCGGCTCTCTCCCCCGCCGCTCACAGCTTTTTCAGGAAGCTGCGGCGGTGGATGGGACATGGCCCGTACTGCCGCAGGCGCTCGTAGTGGAGCTTGGTGGGGTAGCCCTTGTGCTTCTGAAACTCGTATTCCGGATAACGCTCCGCCATCTCCGTCATGTACCGGTCCCGGCTGACCTTGGCCAGAATGGACGCCGCCGCGATGTTGGCCGACCGGCTGTCCCCCTTCACCACCAGCTTGTGTGGCGAGGTGATGGCGCACCGGCTGCCGTGGTCCCGGTTGCCGTCGATGAGGACCAACTCCGGCACGGTACTCAGACCGTCGATGGCCCGCTGCATGGCCAGCATCCGGCAGTTCAGGATGTCCAGCTCGTCGATTTCCTCCGGCTCCGCCCACGCGACGGCCCATGCCGGCGCCGCGTCGCGGATCTGGTCGAACAGCACCTCACGGCGCTTTTCCGTCACCTGTTTGGAGTCATTCAGGTAAGGAAGCTCCAGCCCCCGGGGCAGGATGACCGCCGCGGCGTACACCCGCCCGGCCAGCGGGCCGGCTCCGGCCTCGTCCGCGCCGGCAATGACGGGAATGCCCCGCTCCCGGCACAGCTGCTCCTCCAGCGCCCACAGATCCATGGCCGACCTCCTTATCCGATCCTTCCGATATCTTCTGTCGTCTCAAGTGTAAAGCGGCCGAGCTTGCCGCCCCGGAACTCGTCCAGCAGCACCCGGGCCATCCGCTCGGAGTCCACCTCGCCGCCGGAGATCAGCATGCCCCTCTTCCGGGCGGCCTGCTCCAGCAGCTCCCAGCCCTTCGCGTCCGCCGTAGGCTCCAGCTTGTACCGCTCCCGCAGGCTGTCCGGGTAGCGGTCCCGCAGCAGCTCCAGCAATGCGGCGGCCAACTCCTCGATATCCACCACCTCATCCTTCACCGCGCCGGTGAAGGCAAGGTGCATACCCACGGTCTGATCCTCGAATTTGGGCCAGAGGATGCCCGGTGTGTCCAGCATATCCAGCCCGCTGTCCACATTGACCCACTGCTTGCCTCGGGTGACGCCGGGCCGGTCCCCCGCCTTGGCGGATTTCCGCTTCGCTACTTTATTGATAAAGGTGGATTTGCCCACGTTGGGGACGCCCACCACCATGACGCGCACCGGGCGACCCACCTGCCCCTTGTCCTTCCACTGCTCGATCTTGTCCTTCAGCGCCGCCTTGACCACGGCGGAAAACTCCCGGACGCCCTTGCCGGTCTTGGCGTCCGTCTCCAGCACGGCGAAGCCCTTCTCCCGGAACCAGCTCTTCCAGACGGCGGTCTGGGTGGGGTCTGCCTGATCCGCCCGGTTGAAAATGATCATCCGGGGCTTGTCCCCCACCATGGCGTCGATGTCCGGGTTGCGGCTGGAAATGGGGATGCGGGCATCCACCACCTCGGCCACAAGATCCACAAACTTGACGTCCTCCGTCATCTGACGGCGGGTCTTGGTCATATGGCCGGGATACCACTGAATGTTCACAAAAAGTCCTCCTTGAACCGCGGCGCATCCCGCGGGAACACACCGCACTGGGGTGTGTTATTTTTTATTATACTAAATATAGTTCCATATGAAAAGAGCCGAATGATAAAAAAAGGAGCGGAAGTCCGCTCCTTTTTTTATGGATGCAGTTGTGTTACAGGCTCTCCTTGACCTTGGCGGCCTTGCCGACACGGTCACGCAGATAGTACAGCTTGGCGCGGCGCACCTTGCCCTTGCGGACGGTCTCGATCTTTTCCACGGTGGGCGCGTGCAGGGGGAACACCTTCTCCACGCCGACGCCGTAGGACACGCGGCGGACGGTGACGGTCTCGCCGATGCCGCCGTGCTTCTTGGCGATCACGGTGCCCTCGAACACCTGGATACGCTCACGGTTGCCTTCCTTGACGCGGATGTGCACGCGAACGGTGTCGCCCACGTTGCAGGAAGGAGCCTCGTCCTTCAGGTACTTGTCGCTGAACTGCTTCATCAGATCCATGATATTTTCCTCCTAATTATAGGCGTTCATGCATCAAAACTTGCCGTTGTGCAGAGGACCGCCCTTTTCAGACTGAGGTATCTTATCACATCGCAGATGAAAACGCAAGCAGTTTTTCCGGAAGAGACTTCAAAATTTCAGGGGTCGGCCTCGATGATCTTGATCTGACTGACGGAAAGGCCGGTCTCCTCCTTGACGATCTCGGCAATGCGGGCAATGTCCGCATCCGTCAGGCCGTTTTCCGTGGCGGACACCACCACACTGGCACTGCTGTCGTTGATGAAGCAGATACAGTCGGAATAGCCTTTGGCCACCACCAGATTCTCCACCTGTGCCTCGGACAGGGTATATGCCGCCATGGTCTGGATAGAGGCGTTGGCCTCGTCCACCACGGTCTGCTCCGCCTTTTCGTCTCCCGCCGCTTCCTGAAGAAGCTCCAGCGCGCTGTCCCGGGCCTGCTGGCGGTTCAGGCGGGCGGTGGCAAAGTAGCCCGTCTCCGCCGCGGCCCCGCCGTCCGTCTCCTCCCGTCCGCCGCCGGTGAGCAGGGCATCATCTGTTTCCTCACCATTGACCAGCGACGCCTGCCCCAGGATTTTTGCGGAGTTCTCCGCGTCCGCTGTGCCGTCCGCCGTCTCCGTGCGGTTATAGCTCCAGTTCAGGTAGACCGCCGCCCCCACGAACAGAACGATGGCCACAATGACCGCGTTTCTCTTCCATAAACTCATACCCTTTACGCCTCCATTGAAAACTTTTGGGAGTTCACCCTCCCTTGCATACCGTGATCTTTGCCGTTCCAAGCCCTGTGAGGGCGGACACCGCCCGGGTGATGAGCAGCTTCACCTGCGGGTCGTCCCCGCCGGGGCACACCACCAGCGCCCCCTGAAAGGCGGGATACTGGCAGGAGAGCACCACCGTCTCCTGCGTCCCGCTGCCTGTGGAGATGACCACCGTTTCCGTTCGCTCCTCGTCTTCACTGTATGTGCTGTCCTGCGCCAAAATGCGTTCCATTCCGGTTTTCACCGTCAGCATGACGGAAACCTTTCCCGCGCCGTCGATGCGGCCAAGAATGTCCGCCATCTGCTCCTGCATCGCCTCCACCGAGAAGGTCTCCCCCGCCGCGTCCGCGGGCACGGCGGCCTGCGGGCTGCGCTCCGGCCACAGCAGCAGCGCAAGGCCCGCCGCGATGACGATCAGCACGAATTTGTACGCACCCAGCCGCTTCAGAAAACTTCCGGCCTTCTGTCCCAGCACGTTTCTGTCCAACTATCCCACCTCCTCCTTAAAAACGATATTCTCCCCGGCGATGCCGAGGTCGGCGGTGATCTGCCCGGCCAGCCGCCGCTGTTCCTCCGCCGTAAGCGCCCCGGCGAGCGTCACCCGCGCCGGGGCAAACGCGCCGCTCTCATCCCGGGCGTAGGTCACAAAGACGCCGCAGTCAATGCCCATCTCCTCCGCCTTGTCCAGAATATATGCTTCCGTCTTTCCTTCTATGAGCGCTTTCATCATCCGGTCGTTCCCCTCTGTCAGCTCATCCGCCCGCGTCTCCTGCCGGGACTGGAGGTCTTGGAGGGCGCCGCTCATATCGAAGGCGGACAGTCCGGCCAGCGGCTTTGCCGCCGCCAGCAGAACCAGCAGCCCCGCCGTCAGCTGGGCTGCCTTTCCCGTGCCGCCCTTCCGGGCGAAGGCCTGCACCATGGCAGCGATCATGGCCGCGCAGGTCACGCCGAGGATCCATTGTCTGAGCAGCTCCGTCATGCCGTCACCACCGTCACCGACGACACCAGCGACACCAGCAGGAGCAGCGCGCAGGCCCCGGTCATGCCAAGGATCATCCCAAACGCGCCGGACAGGCTGTCGATGAGGGCGCACACCCGGCCCCCGCCCACCGCGGCGGACAGGGCCGCCGCCAACTTATAGGTGAGGTAGTGGACGGCCAACTGTAAAAACGGCGTCAGGCAGATGGCCAGCACCACCAGCATTCCGAATACGCCCACGGTGCCCCGCAGGGCTCCCGCCGCGGCGAGGATGCTCTCCGACGCATCGGCCAGGATGCCGCCCACAACCGGCACCGCGCCGGAAATGGCAAATTTCGCCGCCTTTACCGCCGCGGCATCGGCGGAGCCGGAGATAACGCCGCTCACCGTCAGGTAGCCCACAAAGGCCAGCAGAATGACTGTCAGGACGGTGACCGCCGACCACTTGAGCAGCGCCGCCACCCGCTTGAGGCCCTCGTTCCCCACCGCGGCCCACGCCACGCTGGCCGCGATATAGCCGTACACCAGCGGGACGAGCAGGCGGCTGATCACGTTGGACAGCACACCGGAAAAAAGCGCCGCCGCCATCTGCCGGGCCGCCGCGCCGGTGACGGCTCCCGTGGCCGCCGTGGTGGCCGCCACGATGGGCAGAAGGACGTTGGAGAAATCCGTCATGGACGAAATGGCCCTGCTGCCCAGCCCCAGCAGGGAATTGACGTCGGTGACCGCCACCGCCGTCACCGCAAGGCTCCCGGCCAGCGCCGCAATATTCACGCCCACATCCGAGCCCGCCGCCAGCACACCCTCTCCCAGACTGCACAGCAGCACAATGACCAGCAGAAGCACGCCGGAACGCACAGCCCGGCGGACGATGCCGTGGAGTTGGGCTGTCCCGGTGTCCAGCAGCGCGGACAGGTTGTCCTCCACGCTGCCGTCCAGTGTCACGTCCACGCCGTTCAGCTCCTCCCGGGCCGCCTGCTCCAAACCGTCCAGCCCGAAATCGTTCCCCTGTACGGAAAGACCCTCTGTTCCCGCCGCCGCGGCGCTGCCTGTCAGCAGCGGCAGACACAGCAGCAGGCAGATAAGATACCGCATTGCCCGCACCTCCTACAGAAGCTCTGCCAGCGTGTCCAGCACCGCCGACAGCAGCGGTGCCGCCGTCACCAGCGCCAGCACCGTTCCCGCCGTCTCTACCGCCCCGGCAATGCCACCCTCCTTCGCATCCTTGCAGATCTCCGCCGTCAGCTTCGTCACCACGGTGATACCCGTCACCTTCACCAGCGGCCGTACCACCGCCGGAGTCAGGCCGCCCAGCTCTGTCAGGCGGTCCAGCAGCGCCAGAATGTCCCGCATCTCCTCCGTGCAGGACAGCAGCAGGATCGCCCCCGCCGCCAGAGCCAACGCCATGGCGATCTCCGGCGACTGCTTACGTACCACAACGGCGCACAGCGCCGCCGTCACCGCCAGCGCCGCCAGCTTCCCCACGCCGCTCACAGACCGAAAAGGTCCTTGACCAGCGAAAAGAGGTCGCTGATCTCCTGCACCACCATCATAAGCACCACCACCAGCCCGGCCAGCGTGGTCATGGTGGCCTGCTCGTCCCGGCCCGAGCGGGACAGCACCTGATTGAGCACAGACACCAGTATCCCGATGGCCGCGATCTTGAAAATGAGATCCACGTTCATATGCCGCACCCCTAAAAAAGCAGAATCATAAGAAATAACCCGGCGGAAACACCTAATGTGCCGTACACCCGGCCCAGCCGCCCCCGGCGCTCCGACGCTTCGGCAAGGCGGTCTTCCAGCCCCGACGCCGTCCGCAGGATGGCCGCTGACTGGCTGGCGGCGTCGTACCGGCCCAGCACGCCGCCGAGGGACCGGAGCATGTCTGTATCTACGCCGTCCAGGCAGAGGGCCGCCGTCTCCAGCGCGGACGCCCACACGCCGCCAAACTGCCGCCCGGAAGCGCTCATCTCTGCCCCGCAGACCCCGAAAAAACGGCTGGGCCGGCCCTCCGTCCCCTCTGCGGCGGCGGACAGCATCTCACACAGCGGTGCAAGGCTGGCGCTCAGCGCCCGCTCCATGGCGTACAGCCCGGCGATCATCCCCCGGAGGTCCCGGACCCGGCAATCCATCAACCATACCGCCGTAACCCCCAGCGCCCCGCAGCCAACAGCCAGCAGAGCGCCGCCGATCCACCGCGTCATGGCAGCACCTCGCACCGCAGGGTCCGCAGGCCGCCCCGGCTCTCCAGCAGGAGCACCCGGCGGAACAGGCCCAGCTCCATGAGCTTCCGGTACAGCGGGCGGCGGGTCAGATCGTCCACGCTGCCGCCGTGGGCGGTGGCCAGCAGCGTCACACCGCAGCCCACCGCCCATGTCATGGCGTCCACGTCCGCCTCCGCCGTGATCTCATCCGCCGCCAGCACCTCCGGCGACATGCCACGCAGCAGGATGGACAGCCCCGCCGCCTTGGGGCAGCCGGACATCACGTCAGTGTGGCTGCCTACGTCTAACTGGGGCTTCCCCTCCCAGACCGCGGCCACTTCGCCCCGCTCATCCGCAAGACCCACCCGCCGGGCGGGCGTATCCACGCCATCGGAAAGGCGGCGCACCATCTCCCGCAGGAGGGTGGTCTTCCCCGCCCCCGGCGGGGCAAGGATCAATGTACTGCACAGCCGTCCGTTCTGTGCCATGGCGGACACGGCCTGTCCGCCCAAGCCCTCCACTGGCTTCGCGATGCGGACGGCCGCCGAGGATAGCCTGTCCAGCGTCTGGATGCTGCCCTCCCGCATGACCGCCGTGCCGCACAGGCCGATGCGGTGCCCGCCCCGGATGGTGACAAAGCCGGAGCGCACCCGGTCCAGCACCGTGTGGGCCGAGGAGCGGCTGGCCCGCTCCAGAAGCGTCCGCAGGTCTCCCTCCGTCACCTCCGGGCCGTCGGTCCTGTGCTCCCGGCCATCGATCAGCACCGTCATGGGATGTCCCACCCGCAGGCGGAACTCCTCCGCTCGCCGCCGGGCCGGGGCGTTGATGGCCGCCGCCGTCCGGTAATGCGTCTCCGGCAGCACGGCCGCCGCCTGAAAATAGGGCGTATTGCGTTCTTCTCCGCCGTTCATAACCTTCACCTCTTTCGTGATGACACAGCATATGAGGGCACATCCGCGTTTATGACCGGCGGGCATGAAAAAAGGGCGGCCTGTCCGGAGACAGGCCGCCCTTTAAGCGGTATATTCTCTTTACTTCGTGCCGAAAATACGGTCGCCGGCATCACCCAAGCCGGGGACGATATAGGCGTGGTCGTTGAGCTTTTCGTCCACGGCGGCGACGTAGATGTCAACGTCGGGGTGCTCCTTCTGGATACAGGCGATGCCCTCGGGCGCAGCCAGAATGTTCATCAGCTTGATGTGCTTGCAGCCGTAGCCCTTCATGCAGGCGATGGCGGCGGCGGCGGAGCCGCCGGTGGCCAGCATGGGATCGACGATGATCACGTCGCGCTCGGCGATATCGGCGGGCATCTTGCAGTAGTACTCCACCGGCTCGTGAGTCTCGGGATCACGGTAGAGGCCCAGATGGCCTACCTTGGCGGAGGGGATCAGGTTCAGGATGCCGTCCACCATGCCAAGGCCGGCCCGGAGGATGGGAACGATGGCCAGCTTCTTGCCGGCCAGAGACTTGAAGGTGCCGGTGGCGATGGGAGTCTCCACTACGACGTCCTCCAGCGGCAGGTCGCGGGTGGCCTCGTAGCACTCCAGTGCGGCGATCTCGGAGACGATCTCGCGGAATTCCTTCACGCCGGTGTCCTTGTTGCGCAGAATGGTCAGCTTGTGCTGCAGCAGAGGATGATCCAAAACATGTACCTTTTCCATAACTGATAAACCCCTTTTCATTCGTTGGTTTGATTCTTCATTCGCTCCAGCCGCTCCCGCTCAGCCTGACTGAGCCGGTGATACTGGGGCGTCATCTGTCCGGCGGGCACCAGCTTCCCCTGCCGGGCCAGCTCCAATGCCGCCCGGGCAACGCCCCACGCGGCCTGGCGGAGCAGGTGGGGCGGCGCGAGACGCGCCGGAATGCCCGCGGCCCGGAAAGCATTATAGCACAGTTCCGCGCCGTCTCCAACCAGTATTTGCGGATTTCCTGATTTTTTTACTTCTTCCGTCAACTCGTCAAGGCCGATGGCCCGGTCTTCGCTGAGACGGACCATGCCGTCCTCCGTGCCCAGAAAGCGGCCGTTGTACACCTGCTGCCGCCGGGCGTCCATGACGGCGCAGACCTCGCCGCCCATGTGGGCCGCCTGCCACGCCATGGATTCCAGCGTGGAGCATGGGGCGCACAGCTTGTCCCCCGGCCACGCAAGGCCCTTGGCCGCAGCCACGCCGATGCGGATGCCGGTAAAGGAGCCGGGGCCTGCGGCCACCGCCACCACGTCCATATCGTCCAGCGTCAGCCCAGCGTTTTTCAGCAGGTCCGCTGCCATGGGCATCAGCGTCACCGAATGGGTCAGGCCGCTGTTCTGAAAGGCCTGCGCCAGCAGCACCTCGTCCTCGCACACCGCCACGGACGCCGTGACGGCGGAGCTTTCCAGCGCGATGATCTTCACAGCGTTACCCCCTCGATGCCGATGACCCGGCTGTTGTCGTCGTCCCCCCGGCGGATGGAGATGGTGATAGTACCCGGCTCCATGGCGTCGGAGACGTTTTCGCTCCACTCCACGGCGCATATGCCGCCCCGGGCCAGATAGTCCTCCCAGCCGATGTCGAACAGCTCGTCGGCGCTGCCCAGCCGGTACATATCAAAGTGGAACAGCGGCAGCCGTCCCCCCTCATACTCATTGACGATGGTAAAGGTCGGGCTGGTCACCCGGTCCGGGATTCCCAGTCCCCGGGCCATGCCGGAGACGAAGGCCGTCTTCCCCGCGCCCAGATCGCCGGTAAAGGCCACCACCGCGCCGGGCCCCAGCTTTTCCGCCAGACGCGCGCCCAGCGCTGCCGTCTCTTCGGGGCTGTGGGTGATATATTCCATGGTCGTTCACTTCCAGTTGCGTGAATTGTAAACTTCTTCGAAACAGTATAGCACACCCGCCCGAAATGTGCTATACTTATTTGAACTTTTCGCAACATGAACTTCTGCAAAGGAGGTACCGCCTTGCACCCCGTCCGCGGACTGAGAGATTTCTTCAAAAAAGGCGACGTCCTGCTGCTGGTGCTCTGCATCGCCGCAAGCCTTGTGGGACTCGCCCTCATATACAGCGCCACCAATTATATGCACACACTCAGCTTTGTGAAAAAACAGGCCATGTTCATCTGCATGGGCATCATCGTCTACATTGTCATTACCTTCGTGGACGTGGAGTTCCTGCTGGAAAAGTGGTGGAAGGTCTTTCTGGTGCTGGGCATCTTCGTGATCCTGCTTATCGCCCCCTTTGGCCGGGCCGACGACACCGGCAACAAGAGCTGGGTTTTTCTCCCGGGTATCCCCTTTGGCTTTCAGCCGGGAGAATTCGCGAAGCTCATCTACATCATGGTGCTGGCGCGGCTGATGAACCACGAGCGGCCATTGGGGGTCAGCCGGTTCCTGTCGCTGGTGAAGTACGTCATGCTGACCATGCTGTTCGCCGGTCTGCTGGCCGCCCTCTCCGGCGACTACGGCATGGTACTGGTCTACCTGATGATCTTCGTCATCATGGCGTGGGTGGGTGGTGTGCGGAAGCGCTGGTTCATTCTCGTGGGCGGCGGGCTTGCCGCCGTTGTGGCCTTCCTCTGGAAATTTATTCTCCCCCGGACCAAATACTGGACGGACTACCGGATCATGCGCTTCCGGGTGGTGCTGGACCACAGCCTTGACCCCACTGGGCGGGGCTGGCAGCAGAGCCGCTCCCTGCTGGCCATCGGCTCCGGCCGGCTCACCGGCATGGGCTTCCTCCACGGCAAGCAGACACAGTCCGCCGCGTCCACCAACCTGCCTGCCCGGCACACCGACTTCATTTTTGCCGTCTGCGGCGAGGAGTTTGGCCTCATCGGCTGCTGTGTCGTGCTGCTGCTCTTGCTGGCCATCATCGTGCGGTGCGTCTGGGTGTCCCGTCGGGCCAAGAGCCACATGTCTGCTTACATCGCCATCGGCTTCGCCGGGATGCTTATGGTGCAGACCATCCTGAACGTGGGCATGTGCCTGTACGTCATGCCTGTCATCGGTCTGACTCTGCCGTTCATCAGCTACGGCGGCTCGTCCACCCTGACGCTGTTCATCGCCATGGGCGTCGTGTCGTCCATCAAAATGCGGCCTTTGCCCAGCTGGCTGAAGGATCGGAGCCAGCTATAGCGCCGCGCCGCCACGGACAGGCGGAACGCAGCTCAAAATTTCAAATATGCGGCTTTCGTGATGGCGGAAGCCGCATATTTTTCATCTTTTTGAGAAAGCTATCCACACCAACCAAAAAAGGAGGCTTTCCCCTTGAAATGCCGTGTCATTCTTCTGTCGCTCTGTCTGGCCGGGGCGCTGTCCATGCCCGCGGCCGCGCTGGCCCTCACCGCCGCCGAAGCGTCCAACTCCGCGCCCATCGCCGAAAATCTGACCCTCACCACCTATAAAAATGTCGCCGTCAACGGCCAGTGCGCCGCCGTTGATCCGGAAGGCGATCTCGTCACCTTCCAGCTCATGGAAAAGCCCGCCCGGGGCCAGGTCATGCTGGGCGAGAACGGCGCCTTCTGCTACACGCCCTACGAGAACAAAAAAGGCAAGGACACCTTCACCTATGTGGCGGTGGACGCCAATGGCAACGTCTCCGACGAGGCCACGGTGAAGATCACCATTGAAAAGCAGACCACGAAGGTCAGCTACTCCGACATGGACGGCGATCCCGCCCACTACGCCGCCCTGCGTCTGGCGGAGCGCGGCGTGTTCACCGGCACAGCCATCGGCGGGACATACTGCTTCGGGCCGGACGAGCCGGTGAGCCGGGAGGAATTTCTCGCCATGGCTATGATCGCCGCCGGGCTGGACGCGCTGGACAACGTCACCGTCACCGGCTTCTGCGACGACGGCGACATCTCCGCATGGGCCAAGGGCTACGTGTCCGCCGGACTGATGAACGGCGCGGTGCAGGGCGCGTCCAACGAGGCTGGACAGGCGGTGTTCAACGCCGGGCACGACATCACCGCCGCCGAAGCCGCCGTCATCATCGACCGCCTGCTGGCCATGGGCGACGTGGCCACCGCCGACACCTTCAGTCAGGACCTTATCCCCGTCTGGGCCTATCAGGCGGTGGTCAACATGGATGCGGTCAGCGTAGTGTCCATGACGGGCGAGCTGAACGCATCCCTCACCCGGGGCGAAGCCGCTGAAATGCTGTCCGCCATGCTGGATGTGCTGGACAGCCGAAACACCGGGTGGTTCAAATAAATATCCGGGCAGAAAAACAGCGGTATCGCCGTAGCGATACCGCTGTTTTTTCATTACATATCAAAGGGCGGCGCGTCCCGGCGCTGCTCCACGGCGTCCCCCTCGTAGGGAAACTCCTCCGGCACGGGCTCGCTGTACTCCGGCTCGGGAGCCGTGTCCACCATACCCTGTCTGAACTGCATCTCCTGCCACTGTTCCTTGGTAATGAGAAGCTGACGGGGCTTGGAGCCTTCAAACGGCCCGACCACGCCCTTTTCCTCCATCTGGTCTACCAGACGGGCGGCGCGGCCATATCCCAGCTTCAGCCGCCGCTGGAGCATGGAGACAGACGCCTGTCCCACCTCCAGCACCACCTCGATGGCGGCGGGCAGCAGCTCGTCGTAATCGCCGCCGTCCGATGGATCGGAGCCGCCCACGCCCTTGGCGGCCTTCTCTTTCTCCTCAGCGTGCTGCTCGATCTCATGGATGACGGATTCGTCGTACCGGGCGGCGGAACCCTCCTTGATGAAGTCCACCACCGCGGACACTTCATCCTCGGAGATGAAGCAGCCCTGCACCCGTTGAGGCTTGCCGGAGCCGAGAGGGAAATAGAGCATATCGCCCTTGCCCACCAGCTTTTCCGCGCCGGTGGTGTCCAGAATGATGCGGGATTCCAGACTGGACGCCACGGCAAAGGCGATACGGCTGGGGATGTTGGCCTTCATCAGGCCTGTGATGACGTCGGCGGAGGGCCGCTGGGTGGCGATGACCAGATGCATACCGGCGGCACGGCCCATCTGGGCCACCCGGCAGATGGATTCCTCCACCTCCTTAG
>CAKUPH010000043.1 GCA_934675115.1 uncultured Oscillospiraceae bacterium
TGCACGGTCTGCTATTGAATCGAAAATCGAGCCGCCGGCCTGGGCGCTGACTGCTGAAAAGCGCCGGGCGGCTGCCCGGCGCTTTTGAATTTTTTGTGAAATTTGCGCAAAGAACTATGGAAATCCCATCGAAGGTGTGCTACAATAACGTCAAGAAAGCAAAAGAGATGCTTTCGACCACACCCCCCGGGGTGAAAGGAGCTGAGTACATGAAGTTTACGTTCACAGAGAAGAAGGTCAACCTGCCCCAGAAGATCCGGAACTACGCGGAGAAAAAGGTGGGCAAGCTGGACCGCTATTTCAGGACGGAGGCTGAGGCCAATCTGGTTTTCAGCGTCGAGAAGGACCGCAACAAGGTGGAGCTGACCATCCGTTCCGGCGGCACCATCCTGCGGGTATCTGAGAGCACTTCGGATATGTTCGCCTCCATCGACGCGGCTGTCACCTCCATGGAACGCCAGCTTCGCAAACACAAGGCCCGTCTGGAAAAGCGGCTGCGTCAGGACGCGTTCGAGCGGACGGTGCCGGCGGAGGAGCTGTCCACCTTTGTGCCGGAGGAAGCGGAGGAGAGCTTTGAGGTGACGCGTACCAAGCGCTTCCCCTTCAAGCCCATGACCGTGGACGAGGCCGTTTTGCAGATGGATCTGCTGGGGCATTCGTTCTTTGCTTTCCGGAACGAGGCGGACGGGGCGTTTGCCGTTGTATATTGCCGGAACGATGGCGGCTACGGCCTCATCGAGGACGGAGATTGATAGAATAAACAGCGGGCCGCCGGGAATTCCCGGCGGCCCCTTTTTGCGCGGAGAGATCAAAAAAGCGAGGGCGCGGCTGTGCCGCGCCCTCCTGCGTAGTTACGTTGTGTTACAGCGGGTGATCCGTGGGGGAGCCTTCGAAGGGGCTCTTTGCCACCTCCACGATGAACTGGGCGGCGCGCTCGATGCCCACTACGCTGGTGTTCAGGGACAGGTCGTAGTTGCTGTACATGCCCCACTCGTTGCCGGTGTAGTGCTTGTAGTAGGCCCGGCGCTGCTTGTCCTTCTCCTCCAGACGCTTCTCCGGGGTCTTCTCGGACTCGCCATACAGCCGGACGATGCGTTCCGCCCGGAAGGGGATGTCCGCGTGGATGAAGGTGTGCAGGCAGTCGGTGCGCTCCCGCAGGATGTAGTCGGCGCAGCGGCCCACGATGACGCAGGGGCCCTGTTCCGCCAGATCGAGGATGACCTTGCACTGCATGACCCAGAGAAAGTCCTCGGCGGACAGGCCGTTCATGGGCTGACGGCCGCCCACTCCGGCGAACGCGTAGGCGAACAGGCTCTTCCACGGGGAGGCGTACTCACCCTGCTGCTCAATGAATTTTTCGTCAAATCCGGTTTTTGTGGCTACCTGTTTCACAAGTTCCTTGTCATAGTAGGGGACGTTCAGAAGCTCGGCCACCCGCTTGCCCACGGTGCGGCCGCCGCTGCCGAACTCACGGCTGACGGTGATGATGTTTTTCTTGCTGCTGCTCATAATACGACCTCCTTATTCGTGTTGAGGTGGATCGGTATGGGAAGGGATGGACTCACAGGCAAATGGCCGTGCCGCCATATGGCAAAACAGCGTGCCATCCAGGTGCATATTCAAATAACACCATAGATCACACGCCGGACTTACATCTGTCGGGATGAACACGGGGAAAACTCTCCTTGCCTGAATTATAACATGAGACGTAGAAAAAATCAAAGGGGAAATGGGAAAAAACTCCGGGCGGCGCGGGCCGCCCGGAGTTTTTTCATATCACGATTTCTTGTTTCTGAGAAAGACCTGCGTGCCTTGATAGTTGGCGTTGTGACGCTCATCGATCTCGAAGATGCCCAGCGAGGCGATGAACTTGGACAGCTTGGAGTAGCCGTAGTTCCGGGCGTCGAAATCCGGCTGCTTTTTCAGCAGCAGGGTGCCCACGTCACCCAGATAGGCGTAGCCGTCCTCGTCCGCCAGATCCTCCACCGACTGGGCGATGAGCTCCTGCACGGTGAGGGGCTTGTTCTCCGGCTCGGGCTCCGGCTCCGCGTGGGCGGCGGCCTTCTTCTTGCAGGGCTTCGCCGCGGGGACGGCGGCCTCCGCCGCCTTCAGCGACTCGATATACACGAACTTGTCGCAGGCCACGATGAAGGGCTTGGGGGTCTTTTTCTCCCCCATGCCGTACACCTTCATCCCCGCCTCCCGGAGCCGGGTGGCCAGCCGGGTGAAGTCGGAGTCGCTGCTCACCAGCACGAAGCCGTCGCAGTTGCCGGAGTACAGGATGTCCATGGCGTCGATGATCATGGCCGAGTCGGTGGCGTTCTTGCCGGTGGTGTAGCTGTACTGCTGGAAGGGGGTGATGGCATGCTCCAGCAGGAGGGATTTCCATGTGGACATGTTGGGGCTGGTCCAGTCGCCGTAAATGCGCTTGATGGTGGGGGTGCCGTAGACGGCCACCTCCGCCATGATCTCCCGCAGGGCGGTGCGTGGGGCGTTGTCCGCGTCGATGAGGACGGCGAGACGCAGCTCCTGCTCCGTGGTGTGCTCCATGGCCGGGCCCTCAGCCGTCGCTGAGCACGAAGTGGCAGAAGCGCAGCACCTCGTACCAGTCATCGCTGTCGAAGCAGACGAATTTGTCGTCCTTCAGCGCCGCGCCGGGGTAAAAGCTCTTGGAATAGGCCATCTGGTGATGGACGAAGTCGATCTCCATGTGGAAGTGCCCGGGCATGGGGACAATGCACTGGGGGGCGTTCTTCACCGCCTGCGCCGCGGCGGCCTCGATGCGCTCCACCGCCTCGTCCGGGTGGATGGAGGTGACGGAGCCGCCCCGGCCCTCGTTGACGGGGACGGCGGTGATGGCGGGGATGAGGGTGCGGGCGTAGTCGCACAGGGCCTTGTCGCCGGTGACAAGGGCCACGGGCACGCCGAAGTACCCGGCGGTGTAGGCGTTGATGAGGAATTCGCTGCACATGACGCCGTTGAGGGTGACGTGGTCGTTGCGGCCGTTCATGGTGTGGGACAGGGGATTGCCGGGGCAGCCCGCCCACGCGTGGTAGCCGGTGAAGAACACGGCGTCATACTTGTCCTGATCCAGCCCGCTCATCATACTCAGCAGGTCGCCGGACCAGGAGCGGTTCATCTTGATGCCCCGGGGCAGACCGGCGGGGTCGATGTTCCGGGCGGAGTCGTGGGCGTCCTTCACTAGGACCTCATCCGCCCCGGCGGACAGGGCACCCCGGCAGGCGGCGGCCACCTCGCGGGTCATCTGCTTCTGGGCGGGGGTGTAGTCCATGGGAGAGGTGCGCTCCGTCTCCGGCCAGGAGACGATGCCGCAGGTGCCCTCCATATCAGCGCTCAAGAATACTTTCATTGGAATCATCCTTTCGGTGTTGTAGTCGGTTTAAGCGCGGGAGCGGATGATCCGCTCCACTTCGTTGAGCTGCTCCACGGTGTTCACGCCCAGCATCTCCGTCTCCGAGCAGCCGTCGCACAGGCCCACCCGGCCGCCGGCGGCCTTGATGAAGGCGGGCACGTCGGTGAGGTACAGCTCGCCTTGGGCGTTGTCGGTGGTGAGCTTGTCAAGGCTGTCCAGCAGCTCCCGCACCCGGAACACGTAGGCCCCGGTGTTCACCTCGGTGATGGCGGCCTGCTCCGGCGTGCAGTCCTTGGCCTCCACAATGGCCCGGAAGGAGCCGTCGGCCTCCCGCAGCACACGGCCATAGCTCCCGCCGTCGCTGAGCCGGGCGGACAGCAGGGTGCAGGCGTTGTTGTTCTTCAGGTGAGTGTCCAGCAGGGCGCGGAAGGTGGATGCTTCCATCAGCGGCGTGTCGCCGCAGCAGATGAGCACATGGCCGTCGGGATCGTCCAGAAGGGGGGCGGCGTACCGCACCGCGCCGCCGGTGCCGTTGAGCTCCTCCTGCACGGCGTGGGGGTAGTCGGGGAAGGCGGCCAGCACCTTGTCCTTCATCCAGCCCACCACCAGAACGGTGTTTTCCTTGGGCAGGAAGGACAGCGAGTCCAGCACGTAGGCCAGCAGGGGACGGCCCGCCGCCTGCCGCAGCACCTTGGGCAGATCCACGCCCTCCGTGCGCAGGCGGGTGCCCTTTCCGGCGGCCAGCACCAGAGCCTTGACGTTGGTATTCAATGTAAAACACTCCTTGTGTGGGAAATGGTTGTCACGAAAACAAGGATAGTATATCATAGTTCAAAAGCATTGAACAAGGCGCTGGAAAATTTTTTTATCCGTTTTGCAGCAAAACAGGCTGCTCAGGCGTGTATTAAGTGAAGGGAGGCGGAGACATGGATCGATCCGACCGGCTGGAAACGCTGGTGACAAAGTATGAAAGCACCCTCTTCCGCGCGGCCCTCGCCATTCTGGGAGACGTCCCGGAGGCGGAGGACGCGGTGCAGGACACATTCCTGCGCTATCTTGAAAAAGGCCCGGAGTTCCGGGACGAGGGCCACGAGCGGGCGTGGCTGCTGAAGGTGACGGCCAACGGCTGCAAGAGCCGCCTGCGGAGCCGGAAGCGTCGCCGGACCCAGGAGCTGCCTGACAGCCTCCCTGCCCCGGAGGACGGGAGCCGGGAGGTGCTGGCGGCGGTGATGGCCCTGCCCGCCAACCAGCGGGCGGCGGTGCACCTCTATTACTATGAGGGCTACTCCACCGGCGAGATCGCCGCCATTCTGGGTCAGCGGCCCGGGACGGTGCGCAGCCACCTCAGCCGGGCCCGGGACGCCCTCCGGGAGACGCTGAAAGGAGACGTGACGCTGTGAAGCGGTACAAGAATATGATGGATCAGGTGGAGGCTCCGGAGGAGCTCCACCAACGGCTGACGGGGCTGACCGCCCCGAAAAAGGCCGCCCCGTGGAAAAGGTACGGGGCGGTGGCCGCGGCCTTTGTGCTGGCGGTGGGGATCGGGACGCTGGGCTGGCGGATGCTGGGGCGGAACGCGCCCCCGGCCGGAACGGCGGAGATCGGACGGACCGAACCGGCCGTTGGTACGGACACCATCGGCGGTGAGCCCGCGGGAGAGTATGCAGCCGGCAAACGGCACTGGGACACGGACGGCGGCTACGAGGTCGTTGACGGCGAGCTGGCATCCTACTATATCCTGCCCGCCATCATCTACAATAGCAGGATGTCGGCGTCCGCCGCCGACTACTCGCTGGCGCCCCCCGGCGCCGTGAGCCAGGAGATCGGCCGCGCCGACGTGCAGGCCATGCTGGCGGACAAGACGGACATGGCCGTCCACCTGCTGTGGGGGGACGACCTTGACTGGAGCGGTCAGGTGTGGCTGACGGAGGACGGCACAGTCACCGCCGCGGCGCTGTACGCCGACGGGGCGGAGGTGTCCTTCAGTCTGGAAATGCTGGCGGGGCATGAGGTGCCGGACTGCGTCGCCTACCCGGACGACGCCTATGAGCGCACCTATTTCTGCGGCACGGAGATCACCGGGCTGAAAAACACGGGCTATATGGTGCGGGAGGACGGCACCGAGCTGCGGGAGTACCGCCGGGTGTCCTGCTTTGCCAACGGCGTCGGGTACAAGATGACCATTTACGGCGTGGACAGCGAGACGGTGGAAGCCATGTGCGCCCGGTTCATCCGGTACGCCGCGGTGGAGGGCTTTGACCTTTCCGCCCTGTCCGAGGGCGGCAGCGCCGTGGACGGCACGGTCTCCGGCGGGGAGAGCGAAGCGCCGGAGGGCGAAGTCAGCGAGGTGGATCAGGCGTCCCTTCCGGCCTACGATCCGGTGGGGGAGCAGCCCGTTCCCAACAGTACGCCGGAGCCGTGAAAAAGCAAAAAGGCACCTGATCTCCGCGAGTTCCCGTGTTAAAAAACAGGAAAATGAGGAGAAACGGCTGGCAGCATTTTGCTGCCAGCCGTTTTTTATGCGCCGTGGGGTAAAATGCGCGGTTTATGCGGGAAACAAGATCCGCGCTGTTTCCTCACTCCGGAGTACCGGAAACACGCCGTAGCCCTCCGGACTCACAGGCCCGGGGAGCGCCCCGCGCTGCCCAGCGCGGGCTGGCCGGACTCGTCCTCCCAAAATTCTGTCATCATGGCCCGGTAGCGCTTGGGCAGGTTGGTGTTCTGACAGCGGGGATTTTCCCGCTCCCGGATGGCGATGGTCCGGAAAAACCGCCGCCACAGCCGCCGGTAGGTCAGTTCTTCCTCTCCCGGGGGCGCGGGGGCGAAGTCGTCCAGCGGCACGATGGCGCACTTTCCGGGCCGGTGGACCAGCGCCTCCCGGTGGGTGCGGTCGTAAATGATGAACTGCTCGGTGTTGAACCGGCGGGAAAAGTGGCCCTTGAGGATGGGCAGAACCCGGTTTTTCGGCTCGATCTCCGAGATGAGCACCCCGTGCTGGTCGGAAAACCGGACGAAGCCGGAATACAGGTGGGCTTCCTCCCCCAGATGCTGCACCGCCCGGCGGAGGGTGTTCACCCGTTCGTCCCCCAGATCGGCCATGACGGAGGAACCCCGGCGGAAGCCGTACTCCACGAACCGCCAGATGTGCAGCTCCCGCTGGTCAAGACAGGTGAGAAACCCCCGGCTCACCAGCTCCCCGGCGGCGGGGGAGATGTTCCGGCAGATGCCCTTCCACACCCGGACGGCCCGGGCCTCGTCCGTCTCCACCCGGCGGGTGTCCCAGAGGGTATAGCGGCCGTCCTCCGGGCCGAGGAAGCACGCCGGCTCCTCCTTGTGGGCATAGCTTTCGAACACGCAGGTGAGGAAGCCCGCGAACGTCCCGTCGTACTCGTAGCAGACCTGTGTCCGTTCCATGGCGGACACCTCAGCCCGCGTCGCCGAACAGCGACAGCTGCTCCGGCATGGCGGCCATGAGGGCGGGCTTTTCCAGCGCCACCAGATGGGGCAGGATGCCGTCCTCCCGGAAGCGCAGCCCCTCCCGCAGCCGCCCGCCGCAGGTGAGGAAATACTGGGCCCGCTTGAGCACCACGCCCACCTTTTTCAGCGTGTCGAAGGACAGCGGCCCCGCCCGCCGGGCGGTGAGGATCCGCCGGGCGGACTTCACGCCGATCCCCGGCACCCGGAGGAGCATCTCGTAGTCCGCCGTCCCCGCCTCCACCGGGAACTGGTCCAGGTGCCGCAGGGCCCACGAGCACTTGGGGTCCACCCGGGGGTCGAAGTCCGGCTGGTCGTCGTCCAGAATTTCCTCCGCCCGGAAGCCGTAGTACCGCAGCAGCCAGTCCGCCTGATAGAGCCGGTGCTCCCGGAGCAGCGGCGGCTGGAATCCTTGCGGCGCGGGGAGCAGGCTGCTGTCCGACACGGGGATATAGGCGGAGTAAAACACCCGCTTGAGCTTGTAGCGGTCGTACAGCGCCTGCGTCAGGGTCAGGATGTGCTTGTCCGTCTCCGGCGTGGCGCCGATGATCATCTGGGTAGACTGCCCCGCCGGAGCGAAGCGGGGGGCGTGGCGGTATTTGGCGACCTCCTGCTTCGAGGTATGGATGCCGTCCCGGATCTGTTTCATGGGGAGCAGAATATTTTCCTTTTTCTTGTCCGGGCACAGCAGGGCCAGCGACCGCTCCGACGGCAGCTCGATGTTCACGCTCATCCGGTCGGCCAGCGTCCCCAGCCGCCAGTTCAGCCGGGGGTCCGCCCCGGGGATGGCCTTGGCGTGGATGTAGCCCCAGAAGTGGTACTCCTCCCGGAGGATGCGCAGTACCTCGATCATCCGCTCGGTGGTGTCGTCCGGGCTGACCACCACCGCCGACGAGAGGAACAGCCCCTCAATGTAGTTGCGGCGGTAGAACTGGATGGTGAGGTCGGCCAGCTCCCGGGGCTCGAACATGGCCCGGGGCAGGTCATTGGAGCGGCGGTTGACGCAGTACTGGCAGTCGTAGGCGCACACGTTGGTGAGCAGCACCTTCAGCAGGGTCACGCACCGGCCGTCGGCGGAAAAGGTGTGGCAGCAGCCCGCCATGGTGGTGGAGCCCATGCGGCCCCGCTTTGCCTGCCGGTCAAGGCCGCTGGAGGTGCAGGCCGCGTCGTATTTGGCGGCGTCCGCCAGAATGGTGAGCTTCTCCATGGTATCCATCTGCCGCACTCCTTTCAGAACATTTGTACCACCATTATAATCGAACTTTTGTTCTTGTCAAGGGGTAAAAAATACCGGCCCGGGACAGCTTCCCGGGCCGGTATTTTTGGTGTTTTAATAGATGACCTCCATCAGCGTCAGGCCCTGCGCCGGGGCGGTAAAGCCGGCGGAGGCGCGGTCCCGGGCCGCCAGCACGGCTGGCATATCCTCCGCCCGGTGCTTGCCGAGGCCCACCTCCAGCAGCGTGCCGGTGAGGATGCGCACCATGTTGTAGAGGAAGCCCTCGCCCCGAAAGGTGAGGGTCAGTTCGTCCCCATGCCGGGCAAGCTCGATGGCGGTCACGGTGCGGACGGTGGACTTCTTGCAGCGCTTGTTGGCGCAGAAGGAGCGGTAGTCGTGCCGCCCGCAGAGCAGCTCCGCCGCCCGGGCCATGGCGTCCAGATCCAGCGGCTCCTCCACCCGGTACTGGTACTTTCGGGCGAATACGTCGGGGACGGTCCCCAGCCGCAGGCGGTAGCGGTACACCTTGCCCTTTGCGGACAGCCGGGCGTGGAAGCGGTCGTCCGCGGTCTCCGCCGCCGTCACTGCGATGTCCTCCGGCAGGTAGCGGTTGGCGTAGGCCTTGACCTCCGACGCCGGGCGCTCCCCGGGCAGGCGGACGCTGGCCGTCTGGCCCAGCGCGTGGACCCCCGCATCGGTGCGGCCTGCGCCGTGGACCTCCACCCGCTCTCCCGCCAGCCGGGACAGCACCTCCTCCAGCTTGGCCTGAATGGTGTTGGCGGTGTTGCCCTGCCGCTGCCAGCCGTCATAGCGGCTGCCGTCGTATTGCAGGGTGAGCTTGTAGTTCATGCCGTTCCCTCCGCAAGGCTCCGCTGAAAGTCGGCGGCGGCCTTTTTGTCCGCGGCGATCTTTTCAAAGCTGTTCAGGTATTCCTGCGGGTATTTGGGGTTGGACAGGCGGGTGATCTTCCCGGTGTTCGGGTCCACCAGCTTGGTGATGCCCCCCGCGCCCAGCGACAGGACGGATTGCAGCTCCTCCATCATGATGATGTTGTAGGCGCACACCGTCCCCGGACGGCACCAGCCCACATTTTCAAAGGAGCCGGACATATATTTCTGCCGGTAGAGATAATAGGGCGCGTAGCCCGCCGCCCGGAGCTGTTCCTCCGCCAGCGTCAGCATGGCGGCCACCTCCTCCGGGGTGCAGAGATCGCCCCCTTCCTCCGCCAGCCGCGCGCCCTTTTTCAGGGCGAGGGTGTGGACGGTGATGTTGGCCGGGGCCATGCCCAGCACGCCGGACAGGGTGCGCTCAAAGCCCGCAAGGCTGTCCGTGGGCAGGCCCGCGATGAGGTCCATGTTCACCATGCCGCCGAAGTGCTCCTCCGCCAGCGCCATGGCCTCTCCGATCTGGGCGGCGGTGTGGGCGCGGCCCATGGCCCGGAGGACGTGATCCTCCAGCGTCTGGGGGTTGACGGAAATGCGCTGGATGCCGTGGCGGCGCAGGGTGTCCAGCTTGTCCGCCGTGATGGTGTCCGGCCGCCCGGCCTCCACGGTGAACTCCGCGCAGCGCTCCATGGGCAGAAATCGTTCCGCCGCCGTCAGCACCCGGTCCAGCTGCTCCGCCGACAGGGTGGTGGGCGTACCGCCGCCCATGTAGGCGGTGCTGATGTGCAGCCCCCGCTCCCGCAGCAGCGCGCCGGACAGCTCGATCTCCCGGCACAGGGCGTCCACGTATGGCTCCACCAGCCGCAGCGCCCGGTTCACGTCGGCGGAGATGAAGGAGCAGTAGGCGCAGCGGGTGGGGCAGAAGGGGATGCCGATATAGAGGGACATCCCGTCGGGTGCAAGGCTCCGGCGGACGGCAAGGGCCGCGTCGGCGCACTCCATGGCAAGCTCCGCCCGGCTCTCGCTGACCCGGAACAGGCCGGTGAGCCGGGATTTTGCCGCCGCCCGGCTGTCTCCCGCCGCCATCTGACGGGTGGGCAGCTTCACCGGCCGCACGCCGGTCAGCGCCCCCCATGGCGGCTCGTGGCCCAGCGCGGCCACCCCGGCGTCGTAAAAGGCCAGCCGCAGCACCCGCTGGCGCACCCGGTCGTCCTCCAGTCCGCCGGTGAGCTCGCTCACCGGGGCGCGGCGGACGCCGGCGGTGTGCGCTCCGTTCCACCACAGCTCCGCCCGGGCGACGACCTCACCGCCCTCCACGGCGAGGGTCAGCCAGGCGGCGTTGTCTGTGCCGTCCGGCCCCTCCGCCGGGTATTCCGGCCGCTGGCCGGGGAAGAGGGTGAGCATCATCTGCTCGGCGGCGTAGCGGTAGTCGTGGCCTTCCAGATACAGCCGCATCAGCTCTTCATAGCCTCCTGCATGAAGAAGTTGGTCTTCCGCTCGGTGTCGAGGGAGGAGAAGCCCTCGTGGCCGGGGTAGACCTTATAGTCGCCGGGCAGGGCCGCCAGCTTTTTCAGGGAGGCGGTGAGATCCGCGTAGCTGCCGCCGGGCAGGTCGGTGCGGCCCATGGAGCCGCGGAACAGGGTGTCGCCGGTGAACAGCACGCCCTCGCCCTCCACCATCAGGGTGACGGAGCCGCGGGTGTGGCCGGGGGTGTGAATGACCTTCACCGTCAGCGGGCCGACGGCTACGGTGTCGCCCTCGTTATAGGGGGTCACATTGCCAAAGGCGGCCACGGTGGGGACGGTCATGCCGAACATGGTCTCGCTGACCTCTTCGGGGATGTCGGCGGGGTGGCAGTAGACGGGCAGGCCGGGCCATGTCTCCCGCAGGCCGGGGATGCCCAGCACGTGGTCAAAGTGGCTGTGGGTCAGCAGAATGGCCACGGGGGTGAGTTTCAGCCCCTGAATCAGGCTGGCCACCTGCTGGCCGTCGTCGCCGGGGTCCACCACGGCGCACTGGTCGGAGCCGTCCGCCCAGAAAATGTAGCAGTTGGTGCACACCATGCCCAGCTGCATGTACTTGATCTGCATAAGGATCACCTCGGAAAAAATTTCATCTCGTCGAAAAAGGCAAAGCCTTTTCCGACGAATAGGTTGCGCCCCGCCGCAGCGCACAAAATGTCCGCTATCTGCGGCCATTTCGCACGTTTGCGGGGCGAGAAGTGTTTTCTGCCACGCGCATGTCGCGGCAGAAAACGGATCATATTTCTTTCGCCGCTGCGGCGGCGAAAATCTACGTTTTTTTCAGCACACTCAAGATTTACAGTGCATTTTAGAGCTTCTGCTTCAACTGATACAGCAGGTTCATCGCTTCAATCGGCGTCAGGGTTTCCACCGCCGTGTTCCGCAGCTCATCCAGCACGGCGGCGCCCGCCATGTCGCCCATGGACAGCTGGCTGTCGTCCGGCGAAGCCAGCCGCTCCGCCGCCGGGGCGGCCCGGCCCTCGCGCTCCAGCTCGGCCAGAATGTCCCGGGCCCGGTCGATGACCCGGCCCGGCACCCCGGCCAGCTTGGCCACCTCGATGCCGTAGCTCTGATCCGCTCCGCCGGGGACGATCTTCCGCAGGAAAATGATGTCGTCCTTCCGCTTTTTGGCGGCGATGTGGAAGTTTTTCACGCCCTCGATCTCGTTTTCCACCACCGTCAGCTCGTGGTAGTGGGTGGCGAAGAGAGTCTTGGCCCCCAGCCGCTTCTTGTCCGCACAGTGCTCCAGCACCGCCCGGGCGATGGACATGCCGTCGTAGGTAGAGGTGCCCCGGCCGATCTCGTCCAGCACCAGCAGGGAGCGGCTGGTGGCGTTTTTCAGCATCTCCGCCACCTCGGTCATCTCCACCATGAAGGTGGACTGGCCCGCCGCCAGATCGTCGGACGCGCCGATGCGGGTGAACACCCGGTCCACCACGCCGATGCGGGCGGAGCGGGCGGGGACGAAGGAGCCCATCTGGGCCATGAGCACGATGAGGGCCACCTGACGCATATAGGTGGACTTGCCCGCCATGTTGGGGCCGGTGATGATGTCAAGGCGGCTGTCCCCGCCGTTCATCCGGGTGTCGTTGGGGACGAAGAGGGAGCCCTTGAGCACCTTTTCCACCACCGGGTGGCGGCCCTCGCTGATCTCGATGACGTCGCTCTCGTCCACCACCGGGCGGCAGTACCCCCGGTCGGCGGCCACGGCGGCGAAGGAGCACAGCACGTCCAGCTGGGCCACGGCGGCGGCGGAGCGCTGGATCTCCGTCACGTGCTGGTTGATGGTGTCCCGCACCTGACAGAACAGCTGGTACTCCAGCGCGGTGATCTTGTCCTGAGCGGAGAGGATCTCGTGCTCCAGATCCTTCAGCTCCTGGGTGATGAACCGCTCGCAGTTCACCAGCGTCTGCTTGCGGATGTAGTCCTCGGGCACCTGATCGTAATAGCTCTTGGAGACCTCGATATAGTAGCCGAACACCTTGTTGTAGCGGACCTTCAGGCTCTTGATGCCGGTGCGCTCCTTCTCCCGGCTCTCCACGGCGGCCACCATGTCCGCCCCGTGGTCAATGATGTCCCGGAGCCGGTCCACGTCGCCGTCGAAGCCCCGGCGGATGAAGCCGCCCTCCCGGACGGAGAACGGCGGCTCGTCCACCACCGCCCGGCTGATGAGGTCCCGCAGCTCGGGCAGGTCGTCCATGTCCGCCGTCAGGTCGGCCAGCAGGCGGCTGTCCAGCGGCTTCACCCGCTCCCGCAGGGCGGGCAGCTTGGAAAGTCCGGCGTTCAGGCTCACCAGATCCCGGCCCCCGGCGGTGCCGTAGGCGATGCGGCCGATGAGCCGCTCGATGTCCGTCACCTCCCGCAGGTCCCGGGCCAGCTCCTCCCGGCCGATGGGGTCACCCACCAGCGCATCTACCGCGCCCAGCCGCCGGTCGATGGCGGCGGGGGACAGCAGGGGCCGGGCGATCCAGCTGCGCAGCAGCCGGGCGCCCATGGCGGTGCGGGTCTGGTCCAGCACCCACAGCAGGCTGCCTTTTTTCTCCTTGCCCCGGAAGGTTTCCGTCAGCTCCAGCGTCCGCCGGGCGGTGAGATCCAGCTCCATATACCGGTCGCCGGTGAACCATGTGATGGTGTTGATGTGGGAAAGGTCGGTCTTCTGCGTCTCCAACAGATAGCTGAGCAGACCGCCCGCCGCCTGCGCCGGGGCGTCCTCCCCGTCGGGCAGGTTGTCCAGCCCGTGGGTGAACTGATTTTTCAGCAGGCTCCGGGACACGTCGGGCCGGAACCGGCCCTCGCCCCCGTGCTCACAGCGGCAGCCGAACCGGTCAATGAGCAGCTCCCGCAGGCTGTCCTCCTGCCACGCGCCGTCGGACAGCACCGCCTCCCGGGGGGAGAAGCGGCCCAGCTCGTTGGTCAGGTGGTCCATACGGTCGGCCCCGTCGTAGCTGGTGACGGAAAATTCGCCGGTGGACAGGTCGCAGAAGGCGGCCGCCGCGGCGAGAGAACCCATATAAACGGCGCAGATGTAGTTGTTCCGCCCCTCCTCCAGCATGGAGTCGTCCATGGCGGTGCCGGGGGTGACGATGCGGATGATATCCCGGTCCACAAGGCCCTTGGCGGTGGCCGGATCCTCCATCTGTTCGCAGATGGCGACCTTATAGCCCCGGGCGATGAGCCGGGCGATGTAGCTGTCCGCCGAGTGGTAGGGCACGCCGCACATGGGGGTGCGCTCCCCCTCCGGCTTGCTCCGGTCCCGGGTGGTGAGGGTCAGGCCCAGCTCCTCCGCCCCCAGCTTTGCGTCGTCGTGGAACATCTCGTAAAAGTCGCCCAGCCGGAAAAACACCAGACAGTCGGGATGCTCCGCCTTGATCTTCATATATTGCTGCATCATGGGGGTCAGCTCCGCCATGGTGGTCACTCCTTTTGTCTCTCTGTATGGGAATGAAACGGGTCACTCCACCACGTCGAATTCCTTGATGATGAACACGTACTTCTGCCCCTCCAGATCGGCGGAGGGCTTGACCACCGCGTAGCGGTCAAGGCCGTTGGCCTCGGTGTGGATGGACTCGATGGTGCCCACCACCAGCCCGGCGGGGTACACAAGGCCCAGCCCGGAGGTGGTGATCTGGTCGCCGGAGATGAGCTCCGTGTCCTCGGGCAGGTAGCTGAGCTTCAGCCGCCCGTCCAGCATGAGGGTGAAGTCCCCCTCCAGAATGGCGGCGTCGTCCGTCCGGGCCACCCGGCCGCCCAGCTCCACCTCCGCGTCGGTGATGTAGGACATGACGCAGCTGTTGTAGTCCACCTCGGTGACGATGCCCACCAGATTGCCGTACTGGTCCACCACGCAGTCGTTTTCCTCCACGTCCTGCTTGGAGCCCTTGTTCAGCGTGGCCGTCCGGGTCCAGCTGGAGGTGGTGCGCTGGGTCACCGTGGCCTCCTCAAAGACGAAGTCCGACCGCTTCTGGGCAAGGCCCAGCAGCTCCCGGTACAGCTCGTTCTGCCGGACGGCGTCCTCGTAGTCCCGCTCCAGCTTTTCAAGGTCGGCCACCCGGGACTTGAGCTCCTCGTTGGACTCCTCCAGCGCGTCGTAGCGGAAGGCCCGGTCGTACCGGTCCTCTACCCATTCCGCCGCGGCGGAGGACAGGCTCCGGAAGGGGGTGGTGACGACCCCCAGCACGTCGGCCAGCGGATCCCCGCCCAGAATGAAGGCGCCCACCGCCAGCACCGCCGCCAGCAGGACGGCGGCGATGAGGATCAGTGCGCCGTTGTTGCGGAAAAACTGCTTCATGTTGCCGCTCCTTTATGCCGTCTCACTGGGCGGCCATGGCCAGCAGGTCCAGCCCGAAGTCCGCCAGAATACGGCCCAGCCGGAACACCGGCAGGCCCATGACGTTGAAATAGTCGCCCTCGATGCCGGACACCAGCATGGCCCCCAGCCCCTGAATGCCGTAGGCCCCGGCCTTGTCCATGGGCTCGCCGGTGGCGATGTAATTGCTGATCTCGTCAGGCTCCAGCTCCCGGAAGGTGACCAGCGTCTCCTCATGGGCGGTGACGGTCTTGTCCCCCCGAGTGACGGTGACGCCGGTATACACCCGGTGGCGGTTGCCCGACAGGGCGGACAGCATGGCGAAGGCCGCCCGCTCATCCTCCGGCTTGCCCAGCACCGCGCCGTCCAGCGCCACCACCGTGTCGGCGGCGATGATGATGTCATCTGCGTCGGCGTGCTCCGCCACCGCCCGGGCCTTGCGCAGGCTCAGCTCCTCCACCAGCTGGGCGGGGGAGGGGTTGCCCTCCACGTGCTCGTCCGCGTCCGACGAGATGACCTTGAAGCCCTTCAGCCCCATCTGGCCCAGAAGCTCCCGCCGCCGGGGCGACTGGGACGCCAAAATGATGTCCATGTTGATGATCCTCCTGAAAAAATGCTGTGGTATTGTGAGTTACTGCTGCCGCGCCGCGCCTGCTCCCAACGGCTCCGCGCTTCCGGTCACTCCACATCCCGGTAATACAGCCCGCGGGTATAGTTGTTCGGCGTATACGGCCCGAGCCCCAGATAGCGCTCCATGACCTGCACGCACTCCATTGGGTTCTCCGTGGTGAACATGAGCCGGATGGCCCAGAGCCCCGCCCTCCGGTAATCCTGCGCCTTGTCCGCCAGAAAGAGCTTGTTGGCGTTCAGGATCTCGTTGCGGCAGCCGTAGGCCCGCACCACCGGGAACTGCACGCCCTTCCGGTCGGTGAGCTGGTTGACGTTGCCGCACTGGCACCGGCCGGACCGGTTCTTGATGGCGCAGTTTTCCGTGAGCATCAGCGGCAGGCGGCCGTAGGCGATGAGCTCCGTGTCCACCGCCTTGGAAAGGTCCCGGATCTGGGCCAGCTTCAACTCGAAGGAGGCGGTGAGGGACTTGAAGCCCTGCCGCTTGTACTCCTTCTCCGCCTGGGCGTTGAACACCTGAAGGCCATAGTCCCCCCGGAGCGCAAAGCCTATCTGCCGGGCGGTCTCCGCCATGCCGATGGTGCCCGCCAGCGCGTCGGTGATGCCCAGCTCCCGGACCGTTTCCAGCTGCTTTTGCAGCTCGGGCAGTTCCCGGTCGAAGCACACCCGGGGCAGGGTTACCGCCACCGGGACGCCCCGGTCCATGGCCTCCCGCACCGCGTCCGGGTGCTCCGCGATCTCCTGCGCCGGCAGGTACACCAGCGCCGGGGCCAGCTTCTGTAATTCAAAGGTGAGCTGGGACGCCTTCATCAGCGACACCGTCACCACCGGCTCCTCCCGGCGGTTCTCGTACCGGACACCTACTTTATATTCTCCATGGCGGCGCTCCGGCGGGGCGGAGCGCTGGGCGGACAGGTCGTCCAGCACTTGCCGCCGCAGGCCGTTGAGGGCGGACAGGGGCACCGCGAGACCCTTTTCCACCAGCGACCGCGCCCCCTCGCAGCGGTAGGGCGTGCCGCCGGTCTTGCTCAGCTGGGTCTCAACGTCCAGCCGGGTGATGGGCCGGTTCCGGGCCGCCTCGGGCACGGGGCCCTCTGCCGCGGCCACGTGGCCGTCGTGATCCTCCACGCCCACCTGCACCGGTTCTCCGGCCCGGACCATGGCGTAGAACTTCACGGGGACACCCGGGCCGTTTCCCTCTTTTTCATAGGCCGCCCGGGCCTCGGCAAACAGCGCCCGGGGCTCCGGCGTGTTCTCCCGGACGCCGAACATCTCCGGCCCCTTGCGCTCCATGTAGTAGCCGTCGGTAAAGCCCTGCCGGGAAAAGGCCTCCTCCAGCGCCCGCAGCTCCCGGGCGGTGGGTTCCCGGCCCTCCCGCAGGGCGTCGGCATAAATTTTCGTGACCACCCAGACGTATTCCGGCCGCTTCATGCGGCCCTCGATCTTGGCGCAGGCCACCCCCATTTCGCTGAGCTCACGGAGGTGCCCCGCCAGCGACATATCCTTCAGCGACAGGGGGTGGCCGTCCGCCCGGCCGTTCCAGCCGTAGCTCAGGCGGCAGGGCTGGGCGCACAGGCCCCGGTTGCCGCTGCGTCCGCCGATGACGGAGGACATATAGCACTGGCCGGAGTAGCACATGCACAGCGCCCCGTGGACGAACACCTCGATCTCGATGGGGGAGCGCTCGCAGATATAGGCGATGTCCCGCCGGGACAGCTCCCGGCTGAGCACCGCCCGGGTCATGCCCAGATCCGCCGCCGCCTTCACGCCGTCCAGACTGGAAATGGTCATCTGGGTGGACGCGTGGACGGGCAGGTCGGGGGCGCACTGCCGCAGCACCCGCACAAGACCCATGTCCTGTACCAGCACCGCGTCCGCCCCGATTTTAGACGCCTCCACCGCGTCCGCCGCCGCGTCGGCCAGCTCCCGGTCCCCCACCAGCGTGTTGAGGGTGAGGTACACCTTCACCCCGTGGGTGTGGCAGTAGGCCACCGCCGCCGCGAACTCCTCCGGGGAGAAGTTTTTGGCGTTGCGGCGGGCGTTGAAGCGGCCGTAGCCCATATAGACCGCATCCGCGCCTGCACTGACTGCGGCGCGGACGGCTTCCTGACTCCCGGCGGGAGCAAGCAGTTCCAGCATGATGGCCTCCAAATTTGCAAGGGCGGGGCCCTTGCATCCTTTTTTCTTATTCGCCGAAAAGCGGCGATCTCTTTCGTATCCCTCATCTACCCCGTAGGGCGGGGGTTCCTCAAAGGGGGCTGGCCCCCTTTGAAGGCGCGTCGCGTCAGCGATAATGGCGTTTCCGCAGAAATGCCCGCGCCTAATGCTCCGCTTTGGTGACTTTCTGTG
>CAKUPH010000044.1 GCA_934675115.1 uncultured Oscillospiraceae bacterium
TTCCCCCCGGGTGCCCAGAATGTAACGATACTCTGAGTAGAAATTCGGAACGTAAAGCCATTTTGCATAATCGTAATCGGGGCTGGGCCGCTGGGCGGCGGCCAGCGCGTCGTCAAAGTGCACCAGATCCAGCAGGGCGGTATCGCCGGAGGGAACATGAGCCATGGGCAGAAGCCTCCTTTTTCAGTCTGGCTCCATTATACCGGCCAACGGGCAAAAAGGCAAGGGAAGCCGCCTTGACGGCGGGGGCGAAAGCCGCTATACTCGAAACCGGCTTTACGATCATTTCATACCGTCCGGCAGGGCCGGGCGGCTTTTGTTCAGGAGGAGCGTTCCATGGAGTACCGGCATATCGAACAGGCGGTGTTTCTCCGCCGCCCCAACCGCTTCATCGCGCAGGTGGAGCTGAACGGGCGGGAGGAGACCGTCCACGTGAAAAACACCGGCCGCTGCCGGGAGCTGCTCATTCCCGGCCGGACGGTCTGGCTGGAGGGGAGCGAAAACCCCGCCCGCAAGACAAAGTACGACCTTGTGGCGGTGGACAAGGACGGCCTGCTCATCAACATGGACGCCCAGGCCCCCAACAAGGTGTTCGCCGAGTGGGCGCGTGCCGGGCGGTTCGTGCCGGGGCTGACCCTGCTGCGGCCGGAGACGGTATGGGGCGCGTCCCGGTTCGACTTTTACTGGGAGGCCGGGGAGCGCCGGGGCTTTGCGGAGATCAAGGGCGTGACGCTGGAGGAAAACGGCCTTGCCATGTTCCCCGACGCGCCCACAGAGCGCGGGGTGAAGCACCTCCGGGAGCTGGCCGCCGCGGCGGCGGAGGGCTATGAGTGCGCGGTGTGCTTCGTCATCCAGATGAAGGGCTGCCATGCCTTCTGCCCCAACGAGCGCACCCACCCGGAGTTCGGCGCGGCCCTCCGGGACGCGTCCGCCGCCGGGGTGCGGGTGCTGGCAGTGGACTGCGCCGTCACGCCGGAGTCGCTGACCATGGAGAATTTTGTGTCGGTGCGGCTGAAAATGCAGGATACGGATAAATAACCTGCAAAAATCGAGTGAAATGAGCGGAAATATTTATCGGATGCGCTGAAAGTGCATCACACGTGTTGACAACGTGCGAATATGCCGCTATACTGACCCCATCAAGCAAAGGCGCAGTGAGAAAAGCTCTCACGGCGTCTTTTCTGCTTTACGCAAGGAGGCGTACCCGTAGAGAGGCGGGAACGCCTCTGATTTGTTTTTCAGGCGGCTGCCGGGAGGGGCAGACCCGCCGGAGAAGGAGGAAAACGTTATGTATTCATCGGTCAACACCATCTGGGTCCTTGTGGGCGCGGCGCTGGTCTTTTTCATGCAGGCGGGCTTCGCCATGTGCGAAGCGGGCTTCACCCGGGCCAAGAATACCGGCAACATCCTGATGAAAAACCTCATGGATTTCTGCATCGGCACCCCGGCCTACTGGCTGGTGGGCTTCGGCATCATGTTCGCCGGGTCTGGGGCCATCATCGGCGGCTTTGATCCCTTTGTGCTGGGCGACTACTCCGCCATCCTGCCCGAGGGCGTGCCGCTGGCGGCCTACTTCATTTTCCAGACCGTGTTCTGCGCCACCGCCGCCACCATCGTCTCCGGTGCCATGGCGGAGCGCACCAAGTTCATTTCCTACTGCATTTACTCCCTGCTCATCTCGCTGATCGTCTACCCCATCTCCGGCCACTGGATCTGGGGCGGCGGCTGGCTGGCCCAGCTGGGCTTCCACGATTTCGCCGGCTCCACTGCCGTGCACATGGTGGGCGGTGTGTCCGCTCTGGTGGGCGCGAAGATGCTGGGCGCCCGCATTGGCAAGTATGACGAGGAGGGCAAGCCCCGGGCCATTCTGGGCCACAACCTGTCCATCGCCGCGCTGGGCGTGTTCATCCTCTGGTTCTGCTGGTTCGGCTTCAACGGCTGCTCCACCGTGTCCATGACCGGGGACGAGGCCATCGTGTCCGCTGGCTCCATCTTCACCACCACCAATATGGCCGCCGCCGTGGCCACCCTGACCACTATGATCTTCACGTGGATCCGCTATAAGAAGCCCGACGTGTCCATGACCTTCAACGCATCTCTGGCCGGGCTTGTGGCCATCACCGCCGGCTGTGACATGGTTTCCGTCGCCGGTTCCGCGATCATCGGCATCTGCGCTGGCATCGTCCTGCCGCTGGCCGTGGAGTTCTTCGATAAGGTGGTCAAGATCGACGACCCCGTCGGCGCCATCTCCGTCCACGGCGTCTGCGGCGCCATGGGCACCATCCTCACCGGCTTCCTGTCCACCAGCGAGGGCCTGCTGTACGGCCACGGCTTCCGCTTCCTGGGTATCCAGCTGCTGGGCGTGGCAAGCGTTATCGTCTGGGTGCTGGTGACCATGACCATCATCTTTACCGTCATCAAGAAGACTGTCGGCCTGCGTGTTTCCGCCGAGGAGGAGATTGAGGGCCTCGATCCCACGGAGCACGGCCTTGCCGCCGCTTACGCCGACTTCGTTCCCAGCACCAGTCTCACCGCCATCCCCGCCGCCAATGCCTTCCCGGAGCCCGTGCCCGCCGCGAAAAAGACGGTGGACGAGGCCGTCCCCGTTCAGGTCATGAGCGCCCCGGCCATGCCCGCTTCCGACGTGAAGCTGTCCAAGGTCACCATCATCTGCAACGCGGCCAAGTTTGAGCAGCTCAAGGCCGCCATGAACGACATCGGCGTCACCGGCATGACGGTGGCGCAGGTTCAGGGCTGCGGTGTCCAGAAGGGCAAGACCGAGTACTACCGCGGCGTCGCCATGAGCATGAACCTCCTGCCCAAGCTCCAGATCGACATTGTGGTGTCCAAGGTGCCGGTGGCGCAGGTCGTCGACACGGCCAAGAAGGCCCTGTATACCGGCCACATCGGCGACGGCAAGATCTTCGTCTACGACGTGGAGCAGGTGGTCAAGGTCCGCACCGGCGAGACCGGCTACGACGCCCTTCAGGGCGAGGAATAAGCCTTACTTATACACTGTTATCTTCTTTCCTTTCATTTTTTCTTCATTGTGTGCGGAACGGCGCGGGCATAGCCCGCGCCGTTTTGCGCGTTCCGGAGCCTTGCGGTTTGCGCCGGGGTATGATAATATGGAGACAAATCAGGATTTGTGGAGGTGCCTTATGCTATTAGCAATTCATCTTGTAATGATAATGGTGTTTGTTATCCTTGGAGTTATCTTTTTAAACGGAAAAGGTGCTTTTTTGATTGCCGGTTACAATACCACCTCAAAAGCCGAAAAACAAAAAATTGATGAAAAGAAGTTGTGTAGCTTCATGGGAAAAATGATGTTTATATTGGCCGGGTGTTGGCTCGTCATTGCTTCCAGCGAGATTTTCAAAGCGATGTGGTTGCTCTGGGTAGGTCTTTGTCTGTTTTTTGTCGTATGTGTCGGTGCGGTCATCTATATGAATTCCGGAAACCGATTCAAACGATAAATTCCAGTTTGCCGTACACCATCGTCGGCCACAAAAACCGGCGCGGGAAGAAAGCGGGAGACCTGCCCGCGCCCTCTGTACTTTTCCTTTGGTTTTTGGTATAATCAAAACAACTATGCCGATCGAACGAAAAGGACTGATACCATGCTGACGACCCATGAACAGGAGCTGGAATTCTGCCGCGCCCGGCGGGAGGCCATCGCTCTCAACTATAAAAGCCTCAACCCGGAGCAGCGGAAGGCCGTGCTGTGCACCGAGGGGCCGCTGCTGCTGCTGGCGGGAGCCGGTTCCGGCAAGACCACGGTGCTCATCCACCGGGTGGCAAACCTCATGCAGTACGGCCGGGGGTCGGACTCGCCGGAGGTGCCCGACTGGGTGACGGAGGACGACCTGCAATTTCTGAAAGACTACGCCGCCCATCCCACGGCGGAAGCAAGGCTTCAGGCCGACCGGCTGTGCGCCCTCGACCCCGCGCCCCCGTGGACCATCATCGCCATCACCTTCACCAACAAGGCCGCCGGGGAGCTGAAGGCCCGCCTTGAAAAAATGCTGGGTCCCTCCGCCCGGGACGTGTGGGCGTCCACCTTCCACTCCGCCTGCGTGCGCATCCTGCGGCGGGACATCGAGCGGCTGGGCTTCCCCTCCTCCTTCACCATTTACGACACCGACGATTCCATCCGGGTCATGAAGGACTGCATCAAGGAGCTGGGGGTGGACGACAAGCAGTTCCCGCCCCGGTCGGTGCTGTCCGTCATCTCCAAGGCCAAGGACAAGCTCCAGCTGGCCGCCGATTTCCAGCGGGACTGCGACAAAAGCGGGGATTTCCGACTCCAGAAAATGGCCCGGCTGTACGCCGCCTACGAAAAGCGGCTGTGGGAGGCCGGGGCGCTGGACTTCGACGACATCATCCTCCACACCGTCCGGCTTTTGCAGCAGGATGAAGAGGTCCGTACTTACTACCAGAAAAAGTTCCGCTACGTCCTCATCGACGAGTATCAGGACACCAACAATCTCCAGTACCTGCTGGCCTCCCTGCTGGCGGGCGGCCACGAGAACATCTGCGTGGTGGGCGACGACGACCAGTCCATCTACCGCTTCCGGGGGGCCACCATCGAGAACATCCTGAATTTCGAGGGCCAGTACAAGGGCTGCCGCACCATCCGGCTGGAGCAGAACTACCGCTCCACCAAGAACATTTTGGCGGCGGCCAACGCCGTCATCCGCCACAATCAGGGCCGGAAGGGCAAGGAGCTGTGGACCGCCGGGGACCCCGGCGACAAGGTGAAGCTCTACACTGCCATGAATGAGAACGACGAGGCCCGCTTTGTGGCCGACACCATCCTCTCCGACTACCGGGAGGGCCGGAAGTGGAACGACCACGCCATTCTCTACCGGATGAACGCCCAGTCCAACCAGCTGGAGGTTGCCTTCAAGCGCAGCGGCATTCCCTACCGGGTCATCGGCGGCACCAAGTTCTTCGACCGGGCGGAGGTCAAGGACATGCTGGCCTATCTGTGCGCCGTGGCCAACCATCAGGATGACCTGCGGCTCACCCGCATCATCAACAACCCGCCCCGGGGCATCGGAAACACCACCGTCGAGCGGGCCCGGGCCATCGCGGCGGAGCAGGGCATCTCCCTGTGGGAGGTCATCACCGACGCCGCCGCTTACCCGGAGCTCCAGAAGGCGGCGGGCAAGCTGGGCCAGTTCACGGCCATGATCGACGAGCTTACCGCCCTGTCCCGGACCATGGAGCTGCCCGCCTTTTACGAGGAGGTGGCGGCGCGCACCGGGTACAGCGCCATGCTTCAGGCGAAAAACGACATCGAGAGCCGCACCCGCCTTGAGAACGTACGGGAGCTGCTGACCTCCATTCAGGGCTACATGGAGAACGCCGAGGGTACGCCCACGCTGGCGGGTTTTCTGGACGAGATCGCCCTGTATACCGACCTTGACAGCCACGATCCCGATGAGGATTCCGTGGTCATGATGACCATGCACTCCGCCAAGGGTCTGGAATTTCCCGTGGTGTTCGTGGTGGGCATGGAGGAGGGGATCTTCCCCGGCATCCGCTCCATCGGCGACCCGGAGGAAATGGAGGAGGAGCGGCGGCTGTGCTACGTGGCCCTCACCCGGGCCAAGGAGCGGCTGTACCTCACCTGCGCCGGGCAGCGGATGCTCTTCGGCCGCACCAGCGCCAACCGGCCCTCCCGGTTCGCCGGGGAGATCCCGGCGGAGCTGATGGAGCAGTCCGGCCGGAGCTATCTGGACCCGGGCCGGGAGGAGGAATGGGATGATTTTGACCAGACCCGTCCCCAGGTGTCCACCTACCGGAATCCGTACAGCCGGGGCGGCGACTCCGCCCCCTCCGCGGGCCGCACCTACGGCGGCCGGGGCGGCACGGCGGGCAGCTTCGCCCGCAATGGCCGCGTCCCCGGGGAGCAGCGCCCCGCCGCCGGGCGGCAGGCTCCGGCGTTCAAGTCCGTGCGGCCCATTGCCGACCGCCCCGCCAGCGGCTACACCGCCCCCGCTTCCGCCGCGCCGTCCCTCCAGCTCCAGAAGGGGGACAGCGTGGAGCACAAGGCCTTCGGCCGGGGCATGGTGCTGTCCGTGCAGAAGATGGGCGGCGACGCGCTGGTGGAGATCGCCTTCGACAACGTGGGCACAAAGCGGCTCATGCTCAAGTCCGCTGCGGCGCACCTGACGAAGGTGAACTGAAAACAGACCATGAAAAAGCACCCCCGCGGCGGCGGGGGTGCTTTCGTTTCACATCACTGGGGCTTGTAGCTGTCCTTCAGGCTCACGGCCCGGTTGAATACCAGATGCTCCGGGCTGCTGTCCCGGCTGTCGGCGCAGAAGTAGCCCTGCCGCAGGAACTGGAACCGGTCGGCGCTGTCAGCGTCGGCGAGGCTGCGCTCCACCTTGGCACCGGAGAGAACCTCCAGCGAGTCGGGGTTCAGGCAGTCGAGGAAGTTCTTGTCGCCGCCGTCAGGCTCCGCGTCGGAGAACAGGTTGTCGTACAGCCGGATCTCCGCGTCCACGGCGGTGGCGGCGTCCACCCAGTGGATGGTGGCGCCCTTGACCTTCCGGCCGTCGGCGGGGTTGCCTCCCCGGGACTCGGGGTCGTATTCGGCGGCGATCTCGGTGATGTTGCCGTTCTCGTCCGTTTCATAGCCCACGCAGCGGATGAGGTAGGCCCCCTTCAGGCGGCACTCCGGGCCGTTGGGGTAGAGCCGCTTGTACTTGGGCACGGGCTCGGGGAGAAAGTCCTCCGCCTCCACGTACAGGTGCTTGGAGAAGGTGACGGTGCGGGTGCCCTCCTCGGGCCGGTTGGGGTTGTTTTCCACCTCGAAGGTCTCGGACTGGCCCTCGGGGTAGTTGGTGATGACCAGCTTCACCGGGCGGAGCACCGCCATCCGGCGCTGGGCCGTCTCGTTCAGATCCTCCCGCAGGCAGTACTCGAGGAAGGCGTACTCGATGGTGTTGTCCGACTTGGTGACGCCCACCCGCTCACAGAAGCTGCGGATGGAGCGGGGGGTGTAGCCCCGGCGGCGCATGCCGCACAGGGTGGGCATACGGGGATCGTCCCAGCCGGACACCCGGCCCTCCTCCACCAGCTGGCGCAGTTTGCGCTTGCTCATCACCGTGTGGTCGATGCCCAGCCGGGAGAACTCGATCTGGCGGGGCTTGTGATAGGGGATGGACACGTTGCTCACCACCCAGTCGTACAGGGGGCGGTGATCCTGAAACTCCAGTGAGCACAGGGAGTGGGTAATGCCCTCCAGCGCGTCCTCAATGGGGTGGGCGAAGTCGTACATGGGATAGATGCACCACTTGTCGCCCTGACGGTGATGATGGGCGAAGTTGATGCGGTAGATGACCGGGTCCCGCATATTGAAGTTGCCGGAGGCCAGGTCGATCTTGGCCCGGAGTGTCATGGAGCCCTCGGGGAACTCGCCCGCCCGCATCCGGCGGAACAGGTCGAGGGACTCCTCGATGGGCCGGTCCCGGTAGGGGGAGGTGGCGGGCACGCCGATGGAGCCGCGGTTGGCCTTGAACTCCTCCGGGGACAGCTGGCAGACGTAGGCCAGTCCCTTCTGGATCAGTTCTTCGGCGTACTCATACATTTTATCGAAGTAATCGGAGGCATAATAGAACCGGTCGCCCCAGTCGAAGCCCAGCCAGTGGATGTCCTCCTGGATGGCGTCCACGTACTCGGTGTCCTCCTTGGTGGGGTTGGTGTCGTCCATGCGGAGGTTGCACAGGCCGCCGTACTTCTCGGCGGTGCCGAAGTCGATGGTCAGGGCCTTGCAGTGGCCGATGTGGAGGTAGCCGTTGGGCTCCGGCGGGAAACGGGTGTGGACAGTCATGCCCTCATACTGCCCGCCCTGAGCGATGTCCTCGTCGATAAAGTCGTGGATAAAGTTCTGGCTCATGGTTACGTTCAGCTCTTCTGCCATGTCTGTCACTCCTTGGTGTTGATATATTTTAACCTGAATATTATACCCATTCCATGGGAGAAACGCAACAGTTTTCGGCAGAAATCCGGCCTTTTTTCCGGAGTGGGGCGAAAGCGGGGGAAAACCGGGAATTTCCTCTTGACAGAACAGAAAATAAGAATATAATAATATTAGAATTTACTAATGAAGGAGGGGCGGCATGGACGACAAACAGATGCTGTACCAGCAGCGGGCGGAAATGCTCAAGGCGCTGGCCCATCCGGTGCGGCTGCGCATCGTCCGGGGGCTGCTCCAGTGCGGCTGCAGGAACGTCAGCTGCATGGAGCGGGCTACGGGCCAGTCCCAGTCGGCCATCTCCCAGCACCTGAACCGGCTGCGCCACGCCGGAGTGCTGGAGTGCGCCCGGTCGGGCAACGAGGTATACTACAAGGTGGCGGACGAGCGGGTGGCGGACATCATCGCGGCCCTGTTTGACGGAGAGGAGGCGGACTGCCTGTGAAATACGACATCATCGTGGTGGGCGGCGGCCCCGCGGGGCTGACCGCGGCCATTCAGGCCCGGGCCCGGGACCGCTCCGTGCTGGTGGTCACCAACGAACCGGCGGCAAGCCCGCTGTGCAAGGCCCCGGCCATTGAAAACTACCCCGGCATCCCCCATGTGTCCGGCCTGACGCTGGTGGAGCGGATGCTGGAGCAGGCCAAGGGGCTGGGGGCAGAGCTCCGCATCGGCCGGGCGCTGTCCGTCATGCCCATGGGGGAGAGCTGCTTTGTCTCTATCGGCTCCGACGTGGAGGAGGCCGGAGCGGTGATCCTGGCCCCCGGCGCGGCCCGGGGTACGCCGCTGAAGGGCGAGACAGAGCTTCTGGGCCGGGGCGTGAGCTATTGTGCCACCTGTGACGGTATGTTTTACCGGGGCAGGCCCATCGTGGTGGCGGGAAACGCCCCGGATCTGGCGGAGGAGACGGAGTATCTCCGAAGCATCGGCTGTCAGGTGACGGAGGTCCGTCTGCCGGGGCTGTCCATCCTCGGGACGGACAAGGTCACCGGCGTGCGCACCGCCAAGGGCGAGGAGATCCCCTGTGACGGGGTGTTCCTGCTGCGGGCGGCGCTGGCGCCGGAGCAGCTGGCCACGGGACTGGAGACGGAAGGAGGCCGCATCAGGGTGGACCGGTACATGGCCACCAACCTGCCCGGCGTGTTCGCCGCCGGGGACTGCACCGGCGAGCCATTACAGCTGGCCAAGGCAGTGGGGGAAGGCCAGATGGCCGCCCACAGCGCCATGAAATATCTGGACGAAGCAAAGAAATAATAAAGCTGCAAAGGAAAGGAAGTAATTCAAATGGCTGTGATCCATTTCAACAAGGAAGGCTTTGACAAGGCGGCGGCGCAGGGCGCGCCCATGCTGGTGGACTTCTGGGCCACGTGGTGCGGCCCCTGCAAGATGCTGGCCCCCACCATTGAAAAGCTGGCGGAGCACTACGACGGCAAGGTGGTCGTGGGCAAGGTGGACGTGGACGACGAGCCGGAGCTGGCCCAGCGCTTCGGCGTCATGAGCATCCCCACGCTGGTGGTGCTCAAGGACGGCAAGGAGGTGGCCCGCACCGTGGGCGTCCAGCCCCAGTCCGCCATCGAGCACATGGTGGATTCCGCCCTGTGAGATAAAATGAGGAAAGGCCCCGGAGATCTCAGATCTCCGGGGCCTTTTCATACATTTACCTTACGACGCCTGCTCGAACTGGCTGTTGTACAGGTCGGCGTAGAACCCGCCCTGGGCCAGCAGCTCCTCGTGGCTGCCGTGCTCGATGATGTCGCCCTCCTTCATGACCAGAATGAGGTCGGCGTTGCGGATGGTGGACAGCCGGTGGGCGATGACGAAGCTGGTGCGGTTTTCCGTCAGCCGGTCCATGGCTCGCTGGGCGATGAGCTCCGTCCGGGTGTCCACGGAGGAGGTGGCCTCGTCCAGAATGAGCATGGGGCTGTTCTGGATCATGGCCCGGGCGATGGTGAACAGCTGCTTCTGCCCGGCGGAAATGGCCACGTTTTCGCCCAGCACGGTGTCGAAGCCGTGGGGCAGCGTCTCGATAAAGTGGTAGATGCCGCAGGCCCGGCAGGCGGCCTCAAGCTGCTCGTCGGTGACGCCGGTCTTGTTGTAGACCAGATTCTCCCGGACGGTGCCCTCGAACAGCCACGTGTCCTGCAAAACCATGCTGAACAGGCCGTGGACGCTCTCCCGCTTCATCTGTGAGGTGGGGATGCCGTCGATGCGGATCTCGCCGGAGGACAGGTCGTAGAATCGCATGAGCAGGTTGACCATGGTGGTCTTGCCCGCGCCGGTGGGGCCGACGATGGCCACCTTCTGGCCCGGCTTTACGTGGGCGGAGAAGTCCTTGATGATGACCTTGTCCTGGTGGTCGGGGTAGGCGAAGCGCACGTGGTCGAACTCCACCTCGCCCCGGACGTGGTCGGGGGCGGATTGCTTGCCGGACTCGTCGGGCATCTCCGGCTCCTGCAAAAAGTCGAAGATCCGGTCCCCGGCGGCGGCTGCGGACTGCATCTGGGTGAAGCCCTGGGCCAGTGTGCCCAGCGGGGAGGTGAACAGCCGGACGTACATGATGAAGGCGATGATGACGCCGAACTTGATCTGCCCGCCGATCACGAGGGCAGAGCCCAGCACGCACACCGCCACGTAGCCCAGGTTGCCCATGACGTTCATCAGCGGCTGCATGACGCCGGACAGGAACTGGCTGCGCCAGTCGGCGTCGTACACGGCGGCGTTCATGCCGGCGAAGGTCTTTTTGATCTTGCTGTTGGCGAGTGAGATACGCACCACGTCGTGGCCGGAGTACATCTCCTCCACGTAGCCGTTGAGGGTACCGAGGCTGCTCTGACGGGCGGTGAAATACTTCTGGGAGCGGAGCATGATCAGGCCCATGGCGGCGAAGCCCAGCACGGTGATGGCCACGGCGGCCAGCGCCATGCGCCACTCGGTGACGAACATCATGATCAGGCAGCCGATGAACTGCGCCCCGGAGCTGATCATGGAGGGCAGGGCGTTGGACAGGGTCTGCTGGAGGGTGCTCACGTCGTTGGTGACCCGGCTGAGCAGGTCGCCGTAGGACACGGTGTTGAAGTAGCTCATGGGCACCCGGTTGATCTTCCGGGACAGGTCGTCCCGCATGGTCTTGGACAGATCCAGCGTGATGGTAGCCATGATGAAGTGCATGATATAGGAGCACAGGCCGCTGACGCCGTAGATGATGAGCAGCCGCACGCCGATCTTCCCGACGGCGGCAAGGTCGATGCCCGTCATCAGCCCGTCGGAGATGAGGTTGGTGATGTCGGCCAGCTGGTTGGGGCCGATGATGGTGAGGACCGCCCCCACCGCCGCCAGCAGCAGGGCGATGGCCATGGGGACCTTCAGCTTGCTGGAATAGGTGAACAGCTCCCGGAATATGCCGCGGATGCCGCGCTTGCTCTTTTCAATGGCCCCCATGCCTCCGCCGGGGCCGTGCATACGTCTCTGCTGACTCATTTCAGACACCTCCCGTTTCGCCCAGCTCTTCGGGGGAGAGCTGGGACATGGCGATCTCCCGGTACACCGGGCAGTTTTTCATCAGCTCGTCGTGGGTGCCGATGCCCACGGCCCGGCCCTCGTCCAGCACCACGATCTTGTCCGCGTGGCGGATGGTGCCGATGCGCTGGGCCACGATGAGGCAGGTGGTGCCCGCAAGCTCGCGGGCGAGGCCCACCCGGAGCTTCGCGTCCGTCTTGTAGTCCAGCGCGGAGAAGGAGTCGTCGAAGATGAGGATCTCCGGCTGGCGGGCCAGCGCCCGGGCGATGGACAGCCGCTGCTTCTGGCCGCCGGAGAAGTTCGTGCCGCCCTGGGCCACCGGCGCGTCCAGCCCCTCGGGGAGGGAGTCCACGAACTCGGAGGCCTGAGCCAGCGCCACGGCCTTGTTTACCGATGGATCGGAGCTGTCGGCGGTGCTCTCGCCGAAGAGGATGTTGTCCCGGATGTTTCCGGCGAAGAGGACGGCCTTCTGGGTGATGTAGCCGATGCGGTCGTACAGCCCCTCGAAGGAATAGTCCCGGATGTCCCGGCCGTCGATGAGCACCTGACCGGAGCTGGCGTCGTAGAACCGGGCGGCAAGGCTCACCAGCGTGGTCTTGCCGGAGCCGGTGGCGCCGATGAAGGCCACCGTCTCGCCGCGGTTGGCCTTGAAGCTGATGTGGGACAGAATGTCCTGCCCGGAGGTGGGATAGCGGAAGGACACGTCCCGGAACTCCACGGTGCCGGTCTCCGGGGCCTGCGTCTCCGTGCCCTCCTTGAGGTCAACTTCGGTGTTCAGCACCTCGTTGATGCGCTGGGCGGACACCTGCGCGGAGGGCAGGAACATGACGATCATGACCATCATCATGATGGACATGACCACGTAGGTGGCGTAGGTGCCAAAAACCACTACGTCGCTGAAGAAGGTCACCCGGCCCATGACGTCGGCCACGGAGATGTCGTTGACCAGCGCCGCGCCCACCCAGTAGATGGTCAGGGCCAGCGCGTTCATGGCGAAGGTCACCGCCGGCATGAGCAGGGCGAAGGCCCGCTGGTTGAACAGCTGGGTGTTCATCAGCACGCCGCTTGCCTTGTAGAACTTCTCGTTCTGGTACTCCTCGGCGTTGTAGGCGTGGACCACGTTGATGCCGGTGAGGTTTTCCCGGGTGACGAGGTTGATGTCGTCCATAAGCCGCTGCACCCGCTTGACCCGGGGCAGCACGATGACCACGATGAGGATCATCATCACCAGCAGGGCGGCCACGAAGCCCGCCGTGATGACGGACAGGGTCAAGCTCTTGTTGACGATCTTGATGACCGCCCACACCGCCATCACCGGGGCCTTGATGAGGATCTGAAGGCCCATGGAGATCAGCATCTGGATCTGGGTGATGTCGTTGGTGGTGCGATTGACGAGGCTGGGCACGGAGAAGTCCAGCATTTCCTTCTGGCTGAAGTCCGCCACCTTGTTGAATACGCTCTCCCGGAGGGTGAAGCTCAGTCCGGCGGCCACCTTGGCGGACAAAAAGCCGCAGATGACGGCCAGCACGGCGCTGGCCAGCGTGCAGAGCAGCATTTTTCCGCCGGGCACCAGAATGTCCGCGGTGGTGCTGCCGGGAGTCTGGATGAGGACGGTGAGGTCGCTCATGTAATCGGGCAGGCGCAGGTCGAAGTAGATCTGGCCCAGCACCAGCAGGGCGCACAGCCCGGCCATGAGCCATTCCCGCCTGCCCATTCGTTTCAGCAGTTTGATCATGTCGTTGTTCCTTCCTTGTTGAGTTCACGGATGTTGCACAGCAGCTTTTCCGCGGTGCGTTTGTAGGCCAGCAGCTCTTCCTCCGGGATGCCCCGGGTCAGTGCATGGAAAAACGCCCGCTGGGAGGCCCGGCCCTCTTCCACCAGCGGCGCGGCGGCTTCGGTGACGAACAGCCGGCGGACCCGCCGGTCGTCCGGGTCGTCCCGCCGGGCCAGATAGCCCCGCTGGATCAGCGTCTCCACCGCCACCGAGGCGAGTCCCGGCTTGATGCCCCGGACGGCGCACAGGTCACGGGCCGTATTGTATTCTTCCCCATTGTTGGCGAGAAACATCAGCACATCGAAGCAGGTCTGGTTGATGTGATACTTTCTGCACACGGGGAGACAGAACCGGGTAATGGCGGGGCCGAGCTTCTGATGGAGCACGAAATAGTCCACGGGCACCATTGAGAAACCTCCGATCTGATAAATTCTAATTTTAGAATATCTGAAAATAGATTATACAAATCTGGATCAACAAGTGATGGCGAAACCTTCAACAAAATATGAACTTTCTGTGAACAAATAGACGGCTCCGACGGGAGTGCATCGCGGAAACGTCGGACTTTGCTGCTTTGGGTACGCTCCGGCGGACAAAAAATGCCCCGGCTGTTCGGCGGACAAAAAAGCGCCCCCGCCGGTGGGCGGGGGCGCGGAAGGCGCGGCTTATCAGGCCTTTTTTGCGATGATGGCGTAGGTGCCCACGGCGGTGGAGGCCACCTTGCCGGTGGCGGGGACCACGGCCTCGCAGTAGGCGGTGGCGTTGCGCTTGCCGATGGAGGTCACCCGGGCGGTGATGAGCACGCCGTCCTCCATGGGAACGGGGCGGAGGTAGTTGATGGTCATGGAGATCGTGGGCGGGATCGTCTCCCGGGAGTAGCAGTAGATGGCCATGCTCATAGTCAGATCCATCATGGTGGAGATAATGCCGCCGTGGAGGGTGCCCAGACCGTTGACCTCCCAGTCCTGAACGGGATATTTGAGGGTCAGCTCCTGCCGGGCGTCGTCGAAGGAGTGAAGCTCCGGGGCCAGACGGGCGTTGAGGGTGGCGGACATTTTTTCCTTGATAAAGACCAGCTCCTGCGCGAGCCACTGGCCGGTGGTCAGATTCTTTTCATCCATAGGTTCGTCCTGCTTTCGTCAGAATTGGGCGGCGGAGCCGCATATATATCCCTATTTTAGCAGTTTTCCCGGGAAACCGCAATGGGTCACGGGCGGGATACAGCGGCTTTTCCCGCTTGTGCCTATGAAAAAATAATGCTATACTATAACCGCAAAATATAACAATAACACCGATCGGGAGAGATGACCATGACATACCGGGAAGAATTCATTCACTTTATGGTGCGCTCCGGCGTGCTGACCTTCGGCGACTTTGTGACCAAGTCCGGCCGCAAGACCCCTTATTTCGTCAACACCGGCAACTACAAGACCGGCGCGCAGGCCGCCAAGCTGGGCGACTACTACGCCGCCTGCATTCAGGAGAACATGCCCGAGGGCATCACCGCCCTGTTCGGCCCGGCGTACAAGGGCATCCCGCTGGCGGTGACCGCCGCCGCGTCTCTGTACCGGAACTATGACCGGGACCTGCCCTACTGCTTCAACCGCAAGGAGGCCAAGGATCACGGCGAGGGCGGCGTGATGGTGGGCTATAAGCCTCAGGACGGCGACGACATCGCCATCGTGGAGGACGTGGTCACCGCCGGCACCGCCGTCCGGGAGTCCATCGAGCTGTTCAAGCACGTGGCCGACGTGAAGATCCGGGCGCTGTTCGTCTCCGTGGACCGCATGGAGCGGGGCACCCGGGAGTGCACCACGCTGGACGAGCTGCGGGAGGACTTCGGCATTCAGGTCTATCCCATCGTCACCATCCGGGAGGTCATCGACTGCCTGCACAACAAGCCGGTGGACGGCAGAGTCTACATCGACGACGCCATGCGGGAGCGGATGGAGGACTATCTGCGCACCTACGGCGCGAAGTAATTTTTGAAAAAACCGGCGGAAAGGAGAGAAGCGGCCATGGCGAATGTCCATGCGGGACACCGGCAGAGGGTCAAGGCGGAGTTTCTGGCCCGGGGCCTCGCCGGGATGCCGGATCACCGGGTGCTGGAGCTGCTGCTCTTCTACGCCATCCCGCAGGGGGACGTGAACCCGCTGGCCCACGCGCTGCTGGACCATTTCGGCAGTCTTTCCGCCGTGTTTCAGGCCCCTTATGAGGAGCTTCTGAAGGTGAAGGGCGTCGGCCCCACCACCGCCACCCTCATCCAGCTGGTCCCCGCCGTGGGCGCGTGCTACATGGCCGACCGGGTGAGTCTGGACGGCCAGCTCACCACGCCGGAGGAGTATTACGAGGTGCTGTCGCCCTACTTTTTCGGCTCCCGGGTGGAGCAGTGCTACATGCTGTGCATGGACGGCAAGGGCAAGCTCATCACCTGCCGCAAGCTGGGCGAGGGCGTCGTGGATCAGGTGCCCATCCTCCGGCGCAAGGCGGTGGAGACGGCGCTGAGCTGCAACGCGTCCCGGGTGGTGCTGGCCCACAACCACGTGTCCGGCATCGCCAAGCCCTCGGCGGCGGATATTCAGGCCACGCAGGTGCTCCGCCGCCTGCTGCGGGAAGTGGGCGTGCTGCTGGTGGACCATCTGGTGATCGTGGACGGCGACATGGTGTCCATGGCTCAGTCCGGGTATATGCAAGGGTGAAACTCTGGCATAGCGTTGCAAAATGTTGAAAAAAGGACCTGCCCAAATCTTGAACCGAACCAGTAAAAACGGACAATAGACAGAGCGCCCCCTATGTAGGAAAATAAGTACATAGGGGGCGTTACTACGTCAAAACAAATGGGGTGCTGTTCATCCGCCCTCTCTTTTCCTTACTTTTTCAGCTCTTCTGCCCATGCGGCGTACCGCGCGATCTTATCGCCGCAGTCCGCCTGGCTTTCGCCCCGGGCGAGGATGTAGACCTTTACCTTCGGCTCGGTGCCAGAGGGACGGACGATGACGGACGTGCCGTCCGCCAGCTCGTACCGCAGGACGTTGGAGCCGGACAGCGCCATTTCCCAGCGCTCACCGGTGCCTACGTCCACCACGGAGCCGTCTTGATAGTCCTTCCGCCGGACGACGGCCTCGCCGCCGATGTCCGCCGGGGGGGCTGCCCGCAGGCCAGCCATAAGGGCGGCCATTTTTTTCAGCCCGTCCAGCCCGGGCATCACCAGATTCAGCGTCTTTTCACCGTAGTGGCCGTACTTTTCATACAGGGCCAGCAGGGCGTCATACAGCGTCATGCCCTGCCCGGCGTACCACGCGGCCATCTCGGTGAGGGCCAGCGCGGCGGTAACGGCGTCCTTGTCCCGGACGTAGTCACCCAGCATATAGCCGTAGCTCTCCTCATAGGAGAAGATGACCGTGCCCTCGCCGTCCCGCTCTAGCTGGTCCTTCTTTTCCGCCAGGAACTTGAAGCCGGTGAAGGTGTCATAGCAGGCAAGGCCGTTGTCCTCGGCTGCCTTCCGGGCCATCTCGGTGGTGACGATGGTCTTGAGGGCCACGGGCTTTTCCGGCATTTTTCCCGTGCGGCGCTTGGCCCCGATGAGGTAGTCCAGCAGCAGCACGCCGGTCTGGTTGCCGGAGATGGTGCGGAATTCGCCGTCGCCGGCGCGCACCATGATGCCCACCCGGTCGGCGTCCGGGTCGGAGCCGAGGATGAAGTCTGCGCCGTTCCGCTTTGCCAGCTCCACCGCCAGCGCGAAGCCCTCCGGGTTTTCCGGGTTGGGGGAGGCCACGGTGGGGAAGTTGCCGTCGAGGACCATCTGCTCGGGCACGCAGATGACGTGCTTCATGCCCAGCCGCCGCAGGGCCTCGGGGATGAGCCGGTACCCCGTGCCGTGGAAGGGGGTGTAGACCATGGTGAAGCGATCGGCCACCGCGTCCACGGCGGCCTTGTCGTTGACCTGTTCCATGACCTTGGCGAGGAACAGCTCGTCTGTCTCTTCGCCCATGAGGGTGATGCGGCCCGCCGCCACGGCGGCGTCGTAGTCCATGGTGCGGATGGAGTCAAATACGTCCAGCTCCCGCATTTTCTGCGCCACCAGATCGGCGTGCCGGGGGGGCAGCTGCGCCCCGTCGGACCAGTAGACCTTGTAGCCGTTGTATTCCTTGGGGTTGTGGCTGGCGGTGATATTGATGCCCGCGGCGCAGCCGTAGTGCCGGATGGCGAAGGACAGCTCCGGCGTGGGGCGCAGGGTGTCGAACAGCCGGACGCTGATACCGTTGGCCGCCATGACGCAGGCGGCTTCCCGGGCGAACAGGGCGGAGTTGTTCCGGCAGTCGAAGCAGATGGCCACGCCCTTGGCCGCCGTCTCCGGCCCCTCGGCCAGAATGACCTGCGCGAAGGCCTGAGTGGCGTGGCGGACGACGTGGACGTTCATCCGGTTCAGCCCCACGCCCATGGT
>CAKUPH010000045.1 GCA_934675115.1 uncultured Oscillospiraceae bacterium
GGATATGGAGATCAAGAAGATCGCCATCGTTGGGGTGGGCGCCATCGGCGGCCTGCTGGGCGCTTACCTGACCCGCGGCGGCTATGACGTGACCATTCTCTCCTGCTTCCGCCGGGAAAACGCCGACTACATGGCGGCCAACGGCATCACGGTGGACGGCGCACGGGGACAGTTTCACATTGACGTGAACTCCCGCCACATCGACGATCTGGCGGAGGGCGAGCTGTTCGACTGCTTCATGGTGGCCCTCAAGGGCAACGACACCGAATCGGTCATGACCCGGCTGCGGCCCCATCTGGCGGCAGACGGCTGCTGCCTCACCTTCCAGAACGGCATGAACGAGGACCTGCTGGCCGGTATTCTGGGCAAAGAGCGCATCGTCTACGCCGTATCCCGGGCGGGCGGCGCGCTCACCGCCCCGGGGCACGTCTCCGACCACGACGGAGAATTTGTCATCGGCGAGGAAGACGGCTCCGTCTTCCCCCGGACGGAGCAGCTGCGGGACATCCTGTCCTGCGCCCGGCCCACCACCATTTCCGGCGACATTCTGGCCGTCAAGTGGGATAAGCTCAGCGCCGTGGCCCTGTCCGTCCCCGCCTGCACCGTCAGCGGGCTGTATCTGGGCGACGTATTCTTCCACGAAAAGGCCCAGCAGCTCTTCGGCCTGCTAGCCATGGAGCTGTTCCGGGTAGCGGCTGGCTCCGGCCACCCGCTGGAGCGCATTTTCGACCGGACGCCGGAGCAGTGGCTCCCCATCGCCGCCGGGCGGGAGAACGGTGCGCTGGATCCCGCGGCGGCGGCCATCCACTTTCCTCCCGGCGTGGTGGACGCCTACACGCAGGACATCCGCCGGGGCCGCCCGCTGGAGATCGACTACACCAACGGCGCGGTGGTCCGCATCGGCGCGGCCTGTGGCGTACCCACGCCGGTGAACCGGCGGCTCATTCAGGCCGTCCGGGACATCGAGTCCGGCGCGGCCCAGCCCGGCGAGGAGCTGCTGGAGGCCCTCATCCGGCAGTCCGCCGGGGATCTGACAGTCTGAGGTGAGACACATGAACAGCAAATATCCCCGCCTGACCCGGCCCATGACGGTAAAGGGCGTGACCTTCCGGAACCGGATGGCCGCCAGTCCCATGATGGTCCCCGAACTGCGGCTGGACGGCACCGCCGACCCCATGCACGTGGGGCTCTTCCGCCAGAAGGCGGAGGGCGGCAGCGCGCTGGTCACCGTGGGCGAGGTGGACGTTGACCACCGCTTTGCCAACCGGGAGCACATCCCATGGATGGAAAAGGTGGACTATTCCGACCTGAACAGCCCCTTCCTGACAGGGTTCCGGGCCTATGCCGACGCCATTCACGGCGGCGGAGCCGTGGCCATGATCCAGCTCAACCACGCGGGCGAGTCCAAATTTCCCGAGCCGGGAGATGAGGCCCCCCGGGGCCCCATGAGCTACCGCCGGGCGGACGGCGTGGACATCGTGGCCATGGACAAGGAGATCATGGCCTACACCGCCGAGCACTTCGCCTCCTGCGCCCGCTTCATGCGGGCGGCGGGCTTCGACGGGGTTCAGATCCACTGCGGCCACGGCTGGCTCCTTCACCAGTTTCTCTCTCCCCGGATCAACCGACGCACCGACGCCTACGGCGGCAGCCGGGAAAACCGGGAGCGCTTCCCCCTGATGGTGCTTCGGGCCGTCCGGCAGGCCGTAGGCCCGGACTTTCTCGTTGAGATCCGGGTCAGCGGCGAGGAGCGCATGCCCGGCGGCTCCACAGCGGAGGATATGGCCAGCTTCTGCGCCGCGGCCCAGCCGTACATCGACATGATCCACGTCTCCGCCGGGATCTACCGGGAGCCGGTGCTGACGGCGGAGTTTTCCTCCATGTTCCACCCGCAGGCGGTGAACGCCCGGGCGGCGGCGGTCATCCGGGCCGCCGTCGGCATCCCCGTGGGCGTGGTGGGCGGCATCAGCGACCCGGACACCGCCGAGGCCATCCTCACCGCCGGACAGGCGGACTACGTCGCCCTCGGCCGGGAGCTGTTCGCCGACGTCCAGTTCCCCAACAAGGTCATGGAGGGCCGGGAGCGGGAGATCTTCAAATGCCTGCGGTGCTTCCGCTGCTTTGCCGGGCCCATTGAAGACATGAAAAAGGACTCCGGCCTCACCGCGGAGGACGCGCCCCCTCCCCCGCCGGGCTGCTCCATCAACCCGGAGTTCGGAAGCCCCGTGACGCTGGCCAGCGCGCCGCCTCCGGCGCGGAAAAAGCGGGTGCTGGTGGTCGGCGGCGGCGCGGCGGGCCTTCAGGCGGCGGTCACCGCCGCCAAGCGGGGCCACAGCGTCACGCTGGCCGAGCAGGCGGACCGTCTGGGCGGCGTGCTGAAATTCGCCCGGTATGACGAGCATAAGGCCCGCTTTCTCGACCTGTGCGATACCTATGCCTATGAGCTGGAGCAGGCCGGCGGAACGCTGCTGCTGAACACGAAGGTGGACCGGGCCTTTCTGGAGAGCTTCGGCCCAGACGCGGTGATCATCGCCGTAGGCTCCTCCCCCATCCACCCCGCCATCCCCGGGCTGGACGACCCCCGGGTGGTGGACGGCATCGACGCCTACGCCCCCGGCGCGATGCCCGGCGACCCTGTGGTGGTGCTGGGCGGCGGCCTTGTGGGCTGCGAGACGGCCCTCCAGCTGGCCGAGGAGAGCAAATCCGTCACCGTGGTGGAGATGCGGCCTGAGCTGTGCCCCGACGGATACAAGCTCCACCGCGTCATGCTGCTGGCGGAGCTTGCCCGCTGCGGTGTTACCTGCCTGACCAGGTGTACCTGTAAAGAGGTACGGCCCGGCGGCGTGCTTGTCACAGGCAGCGACGGCCACGACCGCCTTCTGCCCGCCCCCGGCGTGGTCAACGCGCTGGGCATGGCCGCCAATGCGGCGCAGGCCCGGGATCTGGCCGAATGGTGCGGCAGCCGGGAGCATTACATCATCGGCGACTGCGTCCGCGCGGGCAAGCTGTACGACGCCGTCCGCGGCGGCTTTGAGGCCGGTCTGAAACTCTGACAGGAGTGAAGCGATATGAACGTGAATCCAAAATACCCCCATCTGCTGTCCCCGCTCCGGGTGGGAAACGTGACGTTTCCCCACCGGATGCTGTCCAGCCCCACCTCTCAGGCCCAGCTCTCCCCGGAGGGCTATCTGACGGCGGAAAACATCGCCTACTACCGGATGCGGGCGGCGGGCGGTGCGGGCCTTGTGACGGTGGGGGACTGCATCGTCAATCTGGCCGACGGCCGCAGCCACCCCATGCAGGTGGCCATTGACGACGAGGACAGCGTCCCCTCCCTGACCACCTGCGCCGACGCCATCCACTCGGAAGGTGCGCTGGCCGGGGTGCAGATTGACCACGGCGGCGAGCTGTGCGACCCCGTTTTTCTGGCCGAGGGCACCGTCCCCATGGGGCCCAGCGAGGGCGTGGACGAATTCGGCGACTTCATCCGGGGCATGACGGCGGAGGACATGGACCGCATCGCGGACTGCTACGCCGCCGCCGCTGACCGGGCGGTGCGCTGTGGCTTCGATCTGGTACAGGTCCACTGCGGCCACGGCTGGCTGCTCCACCAGTTCATCTCCCCCCTAAGCAACCACCGGACGGACGAATACGGCGGCAGTCTGGAAAACCGGATGCGCTTCCCGCTGATGGTGCTGGCCCGGGTCCGGGCCGCCATTGGCCGCCGGGCCGTGCTGGAGGCCCGCATCAGCGCCGACGAGCTCACCCCCGGCGGCTACACCATCGACACCGGCGTTGAGATCGCCAAGGCTCTGGATGGAAAGGTAGACCTCATCCACGTCTCCTCCGGAACCCAGAAGGTGGTCTACTCCGCCGTCCTGATGCACCCGCCCATTTTCTCCCCCGACGCGCCCTTTGCCGAGTTTGGCCGCCGCATCAAGGCGGCGGTGCACACCCCCGTGGTGCTGGTTGGCGCGCTGGATGACCCGGACGAGATGGAGCGGCTCATCGCCTCGGGCTGCTGCGACGCCGTGGCCATGGGCCGGGGACTGGTGGCCGACCCGTATTTCCCCAAAAAGGTCATTCTTGGGCAGGAGGCCCTCATCACCCCCTGTCTGCGCTGCCTTGACTGCGAGGGCAGCCTGAAGGACACCCGCACCCTGCGCTGCGCCGTCAATCCCTTTGCCGGACGGGAGGGCCAAAAATTCACCGAGCGCCCCGCCGGGCCATCCCGCCGGGTGCTGGTGGCGGGCGGCGGCCCCGGCGGGATGCAGGCCGCCATCACCGCCGCCTCCCGGGGACACCTTGTCACCCTCTGCGAGGCGAAGGACCATCTGGGCGGCGCACTGGAATTTGCCGACGACGTGGACTTCAAGCGTCGGCTCCGCCTTCTGCGGGAGAGCATGGAGCGGCAGCTGGCGGCGCTGAACGTGGAGGTGCGGCTCAATACGCCGGTGACGCCGGAGTTGGTGCGGGAGTTTGCCCCCGACGCCCTCATCGTGGCGCTGGGCGCCCGGCCCCTCACTTTACCCATTCCGGGCATGGAGCCGGGAACGGTGTTCTTCGGCGGCGACCACGCCCAGATGAAGCAGCTCACCGGGCAGCGGATCGTCATCGCCGGCGGCGGGCTCATCGGCTGCGAGACGGCGCTCCACCTCCGGCAGGAGGGCCGGCAGGTCACCCTCATCGAAATGCAGCCGGAGGTGGCCGCCGACTGCAACTTCATGCACCGCATCGCCCTGCTCCACGAACTGGACGCCCGCGGCGTGGACGTGCGCACCGGCCTGCGCTGCACCCGGTTCGAGCGCAGCCGCGTCACGGCGGCGGACAGTGAGGGGAACGAGCTCACCTTCCCCTGCGACGCCGTGGTGTGCGCCATGGGCATGACTCCCCTGCGGGGCGAGGCCGACGCCCTGCGGGGCATCGTAGCCAACACCGTGGTCATCGGCGACTGTGTCAAATCCGGCCGCATCCTTCACGCCGTCCGGGCGGGCTGGGAAGCGGCTGTCAATCAAATTTTATGAACGGAGGGAAATCCATGACAAAGCAGTTTACGCCGGATGAACTGGCCGACCGCTGGTACGACCGGCGGGAGATCGTCAATCTGGCGGGAAAATTCGCGACCAGCATCCTGCTCAAGCAGGAGGGCTCCATTTTCGACCGGTTCTGGACCCGAGGGGACGACGCCTGCCTGAGCTTCAACGACGGCTCCTATCAGGGCAGCGCCGCCGTGCGGGAGTATTTCGCCGTCACGGCGGAGAACACCGGGAAAATGTCCCGTATCCTCCGGGAGCTCTTCCCCGAGGAGCTGTCCGGCCTGAGCGAAGCGGAGCTTTACGGCGTGGGCCAGCTCCGGGGTCTGCCCATCACCACCCCGGTCATCGAGATCGCGGAGGACGGGCAGACCGCCAAGGGCATCTGGCACATTCAGGGCTCGGACAACGGCCTGACGCCTTACGGCCCCCTGTCCTACTGGACGCTGGGCTTTCTGGCTGCGGACTTCCGGCTGGAGGACGGTGACTGGAAGCTGTGGCACGTGCTCCACGCGGAGGACGTGGTCGCCCCCATGGGCGAGAGCTGGCTCCACCCCAAATTTCGGGCGGAAAAGCCGGAATTCCGGGCCGTAGCGGAACTGAAGCGCCCGCCCTATAACGTGGTGCGCCAGAACTACGTGCCCTATTCGCCGGAGCGGCCCTTTACCGCCCCGCCCCGGCTGCCGGAGCCCTATTCCACCTTTTCCGAGACATTCAGCTACGGCGTTTAAGGAGGTGCACCATGAAACACTATTCTGATGAAGAGCTGATCGGCCGGGTATGGGATCAGGAAAACATCCGCAATCTCATCGGCCGCTATACCTATTACGAAGCCGCCAACCGCCGGGCAGAGGCACTGGAGCAGTTCTGGGTCCGGACCCCGGAGCACCGGGCCACCGCCTCCTTTGGCCGGAACTGGGGCTTCCTGACGGGGATGGACAACATCCGCGCCTACTATGTGGACCGGAACCGCTTCGGCGCGGCCGGCACCGCCCTGATGCACCCGCTGTCCACCAAGCTGGTGTGCGTGGCGGAGGACGGCCAGACCGCCCAGGGCATCTGGATGGGCATTGCCTATGAGACTGCCCCCAACAGCGCCGGGGAACTGGACGTCAAATGGATCAACGAACGTGTGGCGGTGGATTTTGTCCGGGAGGACGGCCAGTGGCGCATCTGGCACATGTTCATCGGCACCAACTACGTCCTTTCCGCCGGCGAGTGCTATATGGAGCAGCCGCTGGCCACCGAGGAGATCACCCGGGAGCAGGGCTGCCCCGACTGGTACGTGGTGGGCGGCGGCCGGGAGCGCGTCAGCGGACAGGTTGCCCTGTTCGACCAGATCCCGGACTATCCGGAGCGGGAGGCCTTTCTCAACGGGAATGCCCCGCGGAAGGTGTACACCGCGCTGTATAACGACCCCATCTCCTTCCCGCCTCTGCCGGAGGAGTATGAGCGCTACGATGCGAAGCGCGGCTATGGGCCGGAGGGCTTCGCCCGGTTCGCGGGCGGCTATGAAGGGAGCGTGTGAGCAATGAAACCTGATCTTTCCACCCACGAGAAGATCCGCAACGCCGCGGCCTGTCAGGATGTGGAGAACCTCCACGCCCGCCACTGCTACATGCACTGCGCCGGGCGCAACGTGGAGGAGGTCGACCACTACTGGGTCCGGAGCGACAAGGTCTCCTGGGGCCACGCCTTCGGCAAATGGACGGGCTGGCAGGGCGTCAAGTTCGGCTGGGGCTCCAGTCTGGAGCGGCAGGGCTACGGCGCCTACCTCCAGCTGACGCAGGTCTGGCCTCAGGTCACCGGCCTTGACCCCCGGCCCCTGTTCGAGGCGGCCATGCACACCCTCGCCACCGACATCATCGAGGTCGCCGGCGACGGGCAGACCGCCCGGGCCTACTTCTACACCCCCGGCGCCATCTCCTCCACCCTGAACCTCAGCCGCAAGCGCGAGGGCATGTGGATGTGGGAGCGCTACGGCATCGAGTACGCAAGGGACGAGGACGGCAGCTGGAAGCTGTTCACCATTCAGGTCTGCCCCGACCTGATGGCCCCGCTGGACTGCGTCAACCCCGGCGAGGACAGCTGGGAGAGCATCCGCAGCCACGCCGGCCCCCCCTCCTTCGCCCGTCCCGGCGATCAGGTGCTGGGCTGCGCCGGGCCGGTGGCTCCCGTCGTGGATGAGCCGGAGCCCGTCCACAACGGCTGGTCACTGGTCCAGCCGGTACAGGACCCCGTCCCGTGGCCGGAGCCTTATGAGACCTACTGCTATGAGCGTTCCTACCGCTACCGCACCAAAGACTGGAAGGAGGAGGCCACATGAAGCAGCGCAGAGCACTGATCCTCTACGCCACCATGAGTTCCAACACGGAAAAGATCGCCCGGTGCATTGCCGACGTGTTTGACGCCTACAACTGGGACGTGACCACCGTCCGCATCCGGAACCAGGCGGAGCTTGCCCTGCGGCAGGAGGAGCTTTATTTCGACGACTACGACGTGATCTGTCTGGGCAGCCCCATCGTGGGCGGCTCGCCGCTCCAGCCCATCGTCCGGGCCTTCAGCCTCGGCGGCGGCGGAAAGCTGGAGAAGGCCGTGGAGCAGACCGACGCTTCCGGAAAGGGCCTGCCCCAGCAGCCCCCCAAGGGCAAGTGGCGCCGCCATGACGCCCCCTACGCCGGGGTGCTCAACCGCACGGACAGCCGCCCGCTGGGCATCGTCTTTTCCACCTACGGCGGTGGATTCTACGGCTCGTCCGAGTGTATGCCCGTGCTGGAGACCCTCAAGCTCTACCTCAACACGTACAGCGTGGACGTCACCGGCTTTTTCGCCTGCGGCGGACGGGAGCACGGTCCCGCGGGCTACCCCATGGGCGTCAAGCCCAAGGCGGAGTTTCGCCCCGGCCCGCCGGACCCGTCCGTTCCGGACGCCGACGTCTGCGACCCGGTGGTGTATACCATGAAGGACGGCACGGAGAAATACGGTTCCTACTTCTTCCACTATGACCTGTGCTCCAAGCCCGGCCCCCGGGAGGAACAGAAAGCCCGGGCCTTCGCCGCAGACTTTATTGAGGACTTTTTCATGACCTATGACGGGGAGCGCAACCCGCCCCTGTCCAATATCGTCTCCATCAGCTGAATCCCCGCAAAAAAGAGAGCGGCTCCCGCCTTTCAGCGGGGGCCGCTCTCCTTTTATGGGAAGGGATGAAAAAGTGGATGCCGGAATTATGCTTCCACGCCGCGCCACGCGGTCAGCTCTTCTACCGACGCGCGGGTCCGGGGCAGGCTGTTGATCAGGCCGTTGGGATTGGCCTTGCCCACCGCGACGCAGCACAGAATGAGGTCGGACTCGGGGATGCCGGTGAGGCTGCGCAGCAGCCGGGGGCTTTCCACCGGCTTGCCCATGATGCATGTGCCGAGACCCCGCTCCTGCGCCGCCAGCGCGATGGCCTGCGTCACGCCGCCCGCCGCCAGCAGGTGGAGGGGCGACTGGGCCATTTCCCGGTCCATGTGGATGATGATGGCGTTGGGGGCGTCCCGGACTACGATGCCGCTGCGGACATAGGCGTCCTTCCGCTCCTGCCAGTGGTCGATGCCGGGGGGAAACATCAGGCCGTCAATGGCCTCGCGGAAGGCGTTCCCCCGCTCGCCCCACGGCGAAGGAGGGGGAACCGGCCCCATGGTGTACTCCTTTTCCTCCGTTTGGTTGTCGCAGAACATCTGCCACAGTCGGTCACGCCACTCGGCCATGACCGCGCCGCCCAGAACGGTGAACTTCCACGGCTGGCAGTTGACGAAGGAGCCGCACCAGCGGGCGGTGTCAAGGATTCCCTCCATATCCCGGCGGGATACCGGATCCGGCAGGAAGCTGCGGGTGCTGCGCCGCGCACGGATGGCCTGACTGACTTCCATCAGGACTCCTCCGTCCTGGCGGCAGCGGCGGCCTCTGCCGCGGCTTCGGCGGCGTCGGCCTCCTCAAGGCCCTCGCCCCAGTATTTGCTCTTGGGGCCGTTGGGGCCTTTGCCCTTGATGAACCAGGGGTGCTTGTTGTAGGTCTTGTAGTAGGGGTTCGTCCAGCCGATCTCCTCCACGGGGACCTTGCGGCGGAAAGTACCGGCCTTCTCGTCCTTCTCAAGCTGCTCCAGATAGAACTCGGGCACCAGCTTCATGGTCTTTTCGCCAGGGGTTGTGTAGAAGAAGTCCGGGCAGATGGAGCCGGTGGGGCACAGCTTGGCGCACAGCATGCAGTGGCAGCAGGGGTCGCCGAACACCTGCGGCTCCCTGGTCAGGTCGATGCCGTGGACGGGGCAGTTGTCCATGCAGATGGTGCACTTGGGATAAAGGCAGGTCTCCTTGATGTGCTTGTTGGGGACCTGAACGTGGGGGGTCTTGGAACCGAAGGTGCCGCCGCTGCGCTCGTCCTCCTTGCGGTTCAGCTCGTCCAGGAACTCCTGCAGGCTGATCTCCGGCGCCTCGGGCAGGGGCGGGAGCAGGTCCTCGGCCCCGGCATAGATCTTCTCGCTCAGGCGGGCCATCTCGGCGCCCCACTCCCGGGCCTCCTGCACGTCGATGCGGTCAGGGTGGCCGGCGGTGGGATAGGGGTTGGCGTGGCCGGGAATAAAGGAGTTGCCGTACCAACGGCGGACGCCCAGCACCTTCATCTGGCGCTCGGTCAGCTCCTTGGCGATGGCGGCGGGGAAATACTCGCCGTGGGTGCCGTGGGTGGCGAAGGCGATGGCGTGCTTGCCGCCCACATAGCGCAGGCTCTTGATGAAGGAACCGAACACGTCCGGGTCCTTATAGCCCATAACGATGGTGCCAAAGCCGATTAGGTCATACTTGCCGAACTCATAGGGGGAGGCGTCGCGGAACTTGATCAGGTCGCAGTTGCCGGTGACGGAGATGATGCCCTCCTGCACCCCCTTTGCGATCTTTTCCGTATTACCCGTCATGGACAGGTAAACAATTGCGCATTTCATAACAGATTCTCCTTCTCAAATGTCTTTGCGAATTTATTTCGTCGTCCAGATGCGGGCCCAGAACCAGCCGCCGGGGCTGCCCATACGGAGCAGGTTCTCGCCGCTGTAGCCGTGGATGTCAGGATTGGAGACGTTGTAGATGTAGGTCGGGAACAGGCGGATGCCCCAGTGATGCTCCAGCACGTACTGGTCGCAGGCGGTGCACAGGCGCTTGATCTCATCGTCGGTGGTGGCGGAGCCCAGCTCGTCGCACAGGGCGTCAAAGTCGGGGTCGTTGGCCTGAACGTAGTTGGTGGAGGCGCCGGAGCGGTCCATGCGCACCATGGTGGTGGGCAGAGCGCCGGAGGCGGTGCTCCTGGTCCAGTAGGACTCATAGTTCTTGACGACGGCCAGATTCTGGGCGGTGGCGGGATCCTGAACGTCGATGTTCATGTCCACGCCGATGGCGGCAAAGTAGGACTTGAGGATCTCCAGCACGGTGATGTCATCGTTGCTGCCCACCAGTACGGTGAAGGAGAAGCCGTCGGGATAGCCCGCGTCGGCCAGCAGCTTCTTGGCGGTGTCGGGATCGTAGGAGTACTCCGCCTGAAGCTCGGGGGTCCACTCGTCGTAGTTGTAGGCGTAGTCGGCGTTGTCTGGGTTCACCCAGCCGGCGGGGGTGGCGGAGGTGCCGCCGAAGTACTGGGCCGCCATGGTCTCGCGGTCAATGGCCATCTGGAGGGCCTTGCGGACGTTGATGTCGTCAAAGGGCTTGTGGGTCATGTTGAGCTGGAGGCCGTTGGTGGCGATAAAGGGCACCTGATAGACCAGCAGGTCGGTGTTGCTCTCCTTGAGGATGTCGTACTGCTGGAGTGTCAGCTCGTCGGCGAAGTCGATCTGGCCGGTGCGGAGGGAGGCCAGCTTGGTGGACGCCTCGGACACGGACATGACCTTCAGGGTGTCAGCATAGGGCAGGCGGTTGTCAGGATAGCGCTCGTCAAAGCCCCAGTAGTTGGGGTTCTTCTCGAAGGTGACCACGTTGTCGGGGATCAGCTCGGTGAGGATCCACGGACCGGTGCCCACGGCGTACTCCCACTGCTCGCCCACGCCGGCGTCGATGACCTCGGGGGCCATGATGTAGTTGTAGGAGTCCTGATCCAGCAGCAGGGACAGGTTGGTGGGGGTCTCTTCCTTGAACTTGAACTCAACGGTGTAGTCGTCCAGCGCGGTGATGCTGGCGATGGGGGTCAGGCGGGCGCCGCACTGGGGGCTGGGGTCCTTGCCCTCGAAGGGGCCGATACCGGCCAGACGGGAGTAGTGGTACACCACGTCGTTGGCCACGAACTGGCGGCCGTTCACCGGCTCCTTGTCCTGCCAGTACACGTCCTGCCGCAGGTGGACGATGACCGTGGCCAGGTCGGGCTGCTCATAGGATTCGGCAAGGCAGCCCTTGTAGTACTCGGTAGGGATAAAGTTGGTGGTAAAGCCGTACTCATTGCGGTCCACGGACCAGTCGGGCATGAACAGCGGCTCCAGGAAGAAGAAGTTGATGGAATAGCCGGAGTTGTAGATGTCCAGCTTCTCAAGGAAGCGGTTGGAGGCGAACACGATCTCGCCGCCGTACTGGGGCTCGCCGTAACCGGCATACCAGGGGCCGTCGCCGCTGTCGGGGATGGTGGGGTTGTCGCTGACGGAGGGGGTGCTGCTGGCGTTGGCGCCGGGGTCGGAGCTGGCGCCCTGAGGATTGCCCTTAGCGCAGGCAGACAGCAGGAGCAGACCTGCCAGGGACAGGGAGAGCAGCGCGCTGAGTTTCTTTTTCACAGTGGGGTTCCTCCTTTGATTTTGTTCCGCTTTTATTTAGTGTGCCATTTCGTCTGGCACCTTCGCGATGACCAGCATGGACGCGGGCGCGTTCGTCCGGTTGTGTACGCCCTTGTTCTCGCCCTTGTGGATGTGGACGGCCTGTCCCGGCTCCAGCGTGATGTCGCCGTCGTCCGTCTCGATGGAGATGACGCCGTCCAGCACGTAGAAGATCACTTCCACCGGCTGGGGGCCAAACTCCGCGCCGCCGCCGGGCAGGTAGTAGGATACGCTCAGGGCCAGATCCCCCTGCCCCGCCTGTTTCTCCACCAGCGGGAACGTCCGCATGTCAAAATGGTGGGGCGGCGTCCGTCCTTCGCAGCCGCGCATGTCATGCTTCTGCATAGCTCGATTCCTCCTCTTTCTGTTCTCTCTTCTTTTTCCGTTTTCCGGCGAAGCTGCCCGCGCCGCCCTTGAGCCGCGGATCCAGCAGATCCCGCAGCGCGTCGCCGAACATGTTTGCGCCGAATACCGTCAGGGTAAGGGCAAGGCCCGGCCACAGGGCCAGCGAGGGGACGAGCTCCATGTACGCCCGGCCTTCCTGGCTGAGCATGCTGCCCCAGCTGGGCACTCCGGGCGGCACGCCCATGCCCAGAAAGCTCATGCTGGACTCCATCAGGATGACCTGACCGATCTGGGTGGCCGCGCTGATGATGAGGATGGGGGCGATGTTGGGGATGATGTGGCGGTAGACGATCCGCCATGTGGACGCGCCGAGGATGTCAGCCGCCTCCAGATAGAGGTTGGAGCGCAGGGAGATGACCGCGCTTCGCACCACGCGGGAGGTACTGATGCCCATGGGGATGCCGATGGCAAAGATCAGCTGGACGGTGCCCCGACCCACGATGCTCATGGCCATCATGAGCACCAGCATGTTGGGGATGCACTGCCACGCGTCCACGAAGCGCTGGACCACCATGTCGAAGGCCCCGCCCAGCACGGCGGAGGAGGTGCCGATGAGCACCGCGATGGCCAGCATGACCGCCGTGGCGGCAAAGCCGATGATGACGGACACCCGGGCGCCGTAGATGACGTTGCTGAACACGTCCCGGCCCAGATTATCCGTGCCCATGGGATGGGCGGCGGAGGAGCCCTTGAGCATGTTCATCAGGTCCACCTGATTGATGCCGTAGGGGGCGAGCTGGTTGGCGAACAGCGCCGTAAAGAGCAGCACCACCAGAATGATCAGACCGATGATGCCCATGGGCCGCTCGGTGGCCATCCACCGGATGAGCTTGAAGAAGGAGCGGTCGCGCAGGCGCGTTTCCTGTTTCTGTTTCATTTCGCCGCCCCTCCTTTACTGATACCGGACTCTGGGGTCCAGCCAGCTGTAGCTGATGTCCACCAGCAGGTTGCACACCAGCACCACCAGCGACACCAGCAGCACGATGGCGCTGACCACCGGGTAGTCGCGGCCGTTGAGGGCCGTCAGGGCCAGCTGGCCCATGCCGGGGATGTTGAAGATGTTCTCCATGATGACCGTGCCGCCGATGACGTTGGCCAGCTGGCCGCCGATGACGGTGATCACGGGAATAAAGGCGTTCTTGATGCTGTGGCGGACGATGACCGTCCGCTCGTCAAGGCCCTTGGCCCACGCGGTGCGGACATAGTCCTGCCGCATGACGTCCAGCATCTGGGTGCGGCCCATGCGCATGGTCACGCCGGACATCACCGCGCCGTTGATGAGGGCGGGAATGGCGAACTGCACAAAGTTGCCCCACGGATCCTGCGAGAAGGGGATCAGCTCCATGGACGGCGCCCAGCCCCACCAGCGCACGGGGTAGATCATCACCATGGTGGCCAGCCAGAAGCTGGGGATGGAGATGAGCAGGATGGACAGCGGGCGGAAGAAGTTGTCGGCGAACCGGCCCTGACGGGCGGCGGTGTACACGCCCACGGGGATGCCGAACAGGTTGGCGAAGATCACGCTCATGATGCCCAGCTCCAGCGTGGCGGGCATACGGCTGGAGATCAACTCCATGACCGGCTTGTTCTGGAGCATGGAGGTGCCGAAGTCGCCGTGGAGGACGATGCCGCCGATCCAGTTGAAATACTGCTGGATGATGGGCACGTCCAGCCCCAGCTGGTGGATGATAGCCGCGCGGTCTACGTCCACCTGACCCACGGCGATGAGCTGCGCCTCGATGACGTCCACCGCGGAGCCGGGGATGAAGCGCTGGAGCAGGAATACGATGATGCTCACCAGGATCATGGTGGGAATGATGAGCAGAACGCGTTTCAGTACATAGTTACCCAAGAGGCTTCTCCTCCTTTCCCTCTGCGAAGTGGCAGGCCACCCAGTGCTCGCCGCCCACCGGACGGAGCAGCGGCTCCTCGGTGCGGCAGCGCTCCTGCGCGTGGGGGCAGCGGGTGCAGAACCGGCAGCCCTCCGGCGGGTTCATGGGGCTGGGCACCTCGCCCTTGAGCAGGATCCGCTCCCGCTGGCGGTCAGCCACCGGGTCGGGGATGGGCACCGCGGACAGCAGCGCCTTTGTGTACGGGTGCAGGGGGTTGGTGTACAGCTCGCTGCTGGCCGTGACCTCCATGAGCTTGCCCAGATACATGACCGCCACCCGGTCGCTGAAGGACCGCACCACCGACAGGTCATGGCCGATAAACAGATATGTAAGGTCCAGCTCCCGGCGCAGCTCCTTGAGCAGGTGGATGATCTGCGCCTGAATGGACACGTCCAGCGCCGAAACCGGCTCGTCGCAGACGATAAACTCCGGATCTACCGCCAGCGCCCGGGCGATGCCAACGCGCTGCCGCTGGCCGCCGGAAAATTCATGGGGGTAGCGGTCCATCATAGACGGGTCGAGGCCCACCATGGTAAACAGCTCCTCCACCCGGCGGCGGATCTCCTTGCCTTTTGCCAGATTGTGGATCTGAAGGCCCTCGCCCACGGCGCTGCCGACGGTCTGCCGGGGGTCCAGCGAAGAAAACGGGTCCTGACAGATCATCTGAAGATGCTTGCGCAGGGCGCGCACCTCTTTTTTCTTCATGGGCACAAGATCCTGATCGTTATACAGCACCTGACCGGACGTAGCCTTGTGCAGCTGTAAAATGCAGCGGCCGAAGCTGCTCTTGCCGCAGCCGCTCTCGCCCACGAGGCCCAGGATCTCGCCCCGGCGGATGTCCAGCGTCACGCCGTCAACGGCCTTGACGCTGCCCACCTGACGGCGCATCAGTCCGGCCCGCACGGGATAGTGCAGCTTCAGATCCTTGATCTCCAGCAAGTGTTCCTCCCTTGTCATCAAGAACCCTCCTCCAGAAATTCTCTCGCATGGAAACACGCGGCCACATGGCCCGGGGCCACCTCTTCCAGCTCCGGCCGCCCGGCCTTGCACTGCTCCGTGGCGAACTTGCACCGCTCACTGAACGCGCACAGATGGGGGGACAGCTTGGCCAGATTGGGGGGCGTGCCCTCGATGCCCACCAGTTCCGCGTCCTGGGGCATGTCCAGCCGGGGCACCGCCCGGATGAGCCCCCGGGTATAGGGGTGGCATGTGCGGCAGAAGATGTCCTCCGCCGTGCCGCCCTCTACCAGCCGGCCGGCGTAGACGACCTGCACCTTTTCCGCGTACCGGGCCACAACGCCCAGATTGTGGGTGATGATGATGAGCGCCGTGCCGTACTCCCGCCGGAGGCTGTTGAGCACCTCCAGCAGCTGGGCCTGAACGGTGACGTCCAAGGCCGTGGTCGGCTCGTCGGCAATGAGCACGTCGGGGTTGCAGCTCATAGCCATGGCGATCATAATGCGCTGCTGCATACCGCCGGAGAACTGATAAGGATAGTCCTTTACCCGCTGCTCTGGGTTTGGAATACCCACCATACCCAACAGCTTGACCGCCTCCTGCAGCGCTTCCTTGTGCTTCATGCCCTTGTGCAGTTCCAGCCCCTCCGTGAGCTGACGCCCGATGGTCAGCACGGGGTTGAGCGCGGTGCCCGGCTCCTGAAACACCATGGCGATGCGGTTTCCGCGGATCTTACGGATCTCCCGCTCGGACAGCTTGAGCAGGTCCACCCCGTCCAGCAGGATCTCGCCGCCTACGATCCGCCCCGGCGGATCCGCCACCAGCCGCAGCACCGACAGCGCGCTGACGCTCTTGCCCGACGCGCTCTCGCCCACGACGGCCACGCACTCGCCGCGGTTGACGGAGTATGACAATCCGTCCACCGCCCGAAGCTCCTTACCGTCTACATAGAAATACGTCTTGAGATTTTTGATCTCCAGAATCGGCCTGTCCATGTAAAACTCCTTTCCGGCCCTGTTCCGCCCTGTTCTCTGTTCCTGTGGGTTCATATTACCAAAGGAAAGTATAGATTGTGAAATACCGAATCTCAATCAACTTATAACCATTTATGGTTAATGCACATCTTTTTATTTTTCCTTTGCTTTAATCTGGTCATATGTTATAATGAATTTGAAAGAATTTTGTCGGATCGGTCATACCACCATGTGAGGGAGCAATTATGAACACTGTACAGCTGAAGTATTTCATCACCGTTGCCGAGACCCTGAGCTTCACTCAGGCCGCCAAGGAACTGTTCGTGGCCCAGACCGCCATCAGCCAGCAGATCGCCGCGCTGGAGCGGGAGCTTGACGTGACGCTGTTCAAGCGCACCACCCGTACCGTCCATCTGACCGCCGCCGGAAACGCTTTGTATCACGACGCGAAAAGCGTTCTGGCCCAGCTGGAGCGGGCCACCTTCAAGGCCAAGCAGTACGACAGCGGCGCGGCGGGCTTTCTGAACCTCGGCTTCCCCGGCAAGCACGGCATGAACTTCCTTACCGGGCTGCTGAAGGCCTTCCGGAACGCCCACCCCAACACGGGCCTGACCCTGAGCATCGAAGGCAACGAGGTCCTCCAGCAGGCCATCAAGCGGGAGCTGCTGGACATCACCTTCACCTTCTGCCGCACCACCGACCGGCTCCAGAAGGATCGGGACATCTACTGGCTGGATCTGGACACCTATCCCCTGTGCGCCGTTCTCCCCTCTGACCACCCGCTGGCCGACCGTAAGCTCATCGACTGGGAGGAGATCCGCCACGAGACGCTGCTCTCCGGTTACATGCCCGGCAATCTGGTGGAAAAGAATACGGACGAGCTGAATACCCTTCGGATCAACGACCCGGCCTTTCTCCTCCACTCCCCCCAGCCCCCGGTCTACTCGGACGACGCCCTCATGCCCCTCATTGAGGCCGGATACGGCATCGCCATTCTCCCCAGCTTCCGGCAGACCAAGGGTCAGGAAGCCCCCCGGTTTATTCTGCTGTCCGGGCTGGGGGAAGGGCCGCACCTGATGCTGGGCTGGCGGCGGAACAACCCCAACCCCGCCGTCCGGGATTTTCTGGAGGTCTTTCTCCAGTACTACCCCGTGTTCAACCCCCGCTTCACGCCGCCGGAGTCCCTGAATCTCGATGAATAACGCGAAAAGAGCGGCTCCCGCCTTTCAGCGGGAGCCGCTCTTTTCTCATGCCGGGCACTGCTTCCCGGTGTGGTCAATGGTGTAGCTGCCGGTGATGATGAGCTGGGAGATGGGGACGAACTGGTAGCCCTCCCGCAAAAGGGCCTCGATGATGCCGGGCAGGGCCTCCGGCGTGTGGATGGCCGCGTTGTGGAACAG
>CAKUPH010000046.1 GCA_934675115.1 uncultured Oscillospiraceae bacterium
ATTTTACAATCTTTGATATTATATCGAAAAAACACCGGGATTGCAAGGGGTCGGCCGACGATTCGCGGGACTGTTTCCGAGGTGGGACGGGCAGGCGCTTCGGCCGCGTTTCCGTCCGCCCCCCACGTCGCCGACCGGGGGTATTATGAAAAGCTTATGCCGTTGCCCGCCTATTCGTTTTTGCTAATTTCACCAAATTTTGACTTTTGAATCGTTGACTTTTTGTCGTTTTCTTTGTATGCTATAATTGTAAATTAAATAAGGAGAGTGATTCCCATGATTTTCTGATTTTACACGTTTCAGATTCAGGCCACTATACGATCATCAGGAAGGAGTACAAACAATGAAGAAAAAAATGTTGTCTATGCTTTTGGCCCTTTGCCTTCTCTTTACTCTTCTGACTCCTGCCGTTGCTGCGCAGCCCGCACAAAGCAACAATATGGTCGGCCCTACGATTGCGGAACTGCGTGAAATGTTCCCCAATATAAATTTGGGTGATGATGGTTACGTTACTGACTACGCTTTGCCCCAAACCCAATCCATGGATAACTTCACCCCTGTTCAAAAAATACACAACGCAGTTACCAACTGCACGCTGGTAATATATGCTGATGGTTCCTATTCTGCATATGGGGTTGAGCCACTCTCTGCTACTGATGGTACTGTTGGTTGCAGCGGAAACAGAGTATATTGGAATAATTACGCTTTGTATTACTCTCTTTATTTTAATGTGTATCACAGTACCAACAGCAACAACTACTCAACCATTACCCAAGTCGGTCTGCCTGTTCCTCAGTGGTTAGGTGCCCCCGGTAATCCCAATAACGGAAGCATGACAGCAGTAAAAAGCAAAATCGTCGTAGCTTCCCAAACCAGTGTATCAGATTGTGCAACCGCATACGCCTGTGCATTGGTTTACCTTAACGGTGTACCTTCTTTCACCATGATTCTATGGGCCGATGTCGCCAATGGCGCAATATCTCCCAGAGGAACCACAGGCACTCCGGACTGGGCTAATTACAATTAAAGGGGAATCACTATGAAACGCTCCCACGGCAAAACGATCCTGAAATACACCCTCATGACCGTCATCCCGCTGATCCTCGGCGCGGCCTCCTTTCTCTTCTTTCTGAGCTACACGGGGCAGATCGATCTGAAGGACTACTTCCGCGGCGTGACGCTGGACCCCTGGCCCGCCTACGACCCGGATTACCGGCTGGATATGCAGGAGGAACCGCTGACCGAGGAGCAGGTGGCGCGGTACATCGCCACCAAGATCCCGGACGACTGCAAATCCGGAGTGCGGAAGATCCGTCTGGTCGCTCAGTACGAGTGCGTTCAGCTCGGCCCCGGCCCGGACTACTCCGAAGAGCTGAACGTCAACGGGTATCCGGTCGATCCGCCCTACTATGCCCGGCCCTACAAAAACAGCGTCGTCCTCGCGGAGGGCTTCATCGGCCTTGAGATCAGGATCATGTACGACCCGGACAGAACCGACGGAAACCTCTCCCCCGGCTACATCATCAATTCCATTGGGTGCGCCTTTGGATCCACCTCCGACTACGCGCTGATCCGCATCGATGTGGCCAATCACGGCCAAGGCTTTTCTTATGACCTTGTTAAAAAGTCGGACTACGAGCGCTTTTACCCCAATTACGCCGTCCAGCCCGCCGGTTAAGGCCCCGCAACACAGACAAATTTACGATAAAAGCGTCCCGCTCCGCGGCTTGTGCCGCGAAGCGGGACGTTGTCTTTTTGCTGCGGCAGCGCTTACCGGAAGGAGTGGACCTTGTCCATGAACTCCTTCACCCGGCGGACGTCCACCTGATTTTCGAACTTACCGTCGTACTTGAAGGTGGTACCCACCACGGCACCATCGGCGATGGACAGCAGGTTCTCGATGGTGTTCACCCGGCAGCCGGTGTTGGCGAACACCACGGTATCGCCCACGGCGCTCTTGGCCCGGCGCAGGGTCTCCGGGTCGGTGGCGGAGCCGGCAGTGGCGCCGCTGACGCACAGGGCGTCGGGCCGGCAGTTGAACACGGTGGTCTTGGCGATGGACTCGATGTCCCGGTCCGCCAGATACTTGGCCGCCTCGGGCACAATGTTGAACAGCAGCTTCACGTCCTCCGCGCCGATCTCCCGCTGGTGGCGGACCACCTCGCCGCAGTTGGTGTTCCACAGGCCGAAGTCGCTGGCGTACACGCCGGTGAAGATCTCCCGTACGAACTTCGCCCCGGTGGCGGCGGCCAGATCAAGGGAGGCGATGGGATCCCACAGGCAGTTCACGCCGAAGGGGATGCTCAGGGAGGACTTCAGCTCGCCGATGACGCAGGCCATGGCGGCCACCGTCTCGCAGCGGACCTTGGTCAGGTACGGCAGGCTGTACTCGTTGCTGAACATGATGGCGTCCACGCCGCCCTCCTGAAGGGCGTCCACGTCCTCGCGGGCCTTCTCCAGCACCCACTTCATGCCCTTCTCCTTATCGTAGTAGGGGTCGCCGGGCATGGCCTGCATGTGGCACATGGCGATGATGGGCTTTTCGGTTCCAAGCACTTCTTTGAGCCAACTCATTTTCAAATCCTCCGAATTAGAATATTTTTTCATTTTTCAGGCCGCGGTACAGCCCCTTGTAGCGGCGGAAGCCCTCGTCGTACACCGCTCTGGCCGCCTCGTCCGGGAACACGACCCGGCGGCAGCGGACCATGGCGTCCGCCGCCTCGGGGATGGAGGGGTGCCACCCGAGGGCGTAGGCCGTCAGGATGGCCGCACCCAGCGCCACCGAGTGATCCGACGTGACTAAGAATGGTACACCGCACACGTCGGCGTAGATCTGCATGAAGATCTCCGACCGGGTGAAGCCGCCGGAGACGTTGATCTTCTCCACAGGGTAGCCCTTTTGGGCGAAGGCGTCCAGCACATCCCGGGTGCCGTAGGCCACGCCCTCCAGCACAGCGCGGTAGATCTGCTCCCGGGTAGTGTTCATGGTGATGCCCGCGATGACGCCGGAGGCGTCGGGGTCGTTGTGGGGGCAGCGGTTGCCCTGCCAGTAGTCCAGCAGCAGCACGCCGCCGCTGCCGGAGGGCACGGCCTGCGCCGCCCGGTCCAGCTCCGGCAGACAGTCCATACCCAGATCCTTACAGAATTCCCGGCGGAACCAACGCAGAACGGAGCCGCTGGCCGCCTGCCCCTGCACGCTGGTGTAATACCCCGGCAGCAGGAAGTCCGGCCCGCTGTTCACCGCGTCGGCGGAGACGAACAGCGGCTCCTCCGTCACCGCCATGGCCAGATTGGACGAACCGGTCATCAGTGAAAGGCTGCCCGGGCGCACAGTGCCCATGCCCAGCATGCCGATGGAGCTGTCAATGCCGCCCTGCACCACGGGAATACCGGCGGGCAGGCCGAGGGCCCGCGCCGCTTCGGCGGTGAGGGCGCCGACGACCTCGCCGGCGCTGACCGCCCGGGCGGGGACCTTGTCCGTCATGTCCTCCAGCCCCACGGCACGGAGGAAGTCCAGATCAAAGCTCTTTTTCCGGTTGTTGTACCCCCAATTGCAGGCGGTGTTGGCGCTGAAGCACCACTCCCCTGTCAGCCAGTGGTTGAGATAGTCCTGATATTCGCACAGAACACGGGTGCTGGCCCAGAGGTCGGGCCGGTTTTCCTTGATCCACAGGGCCTTGCACAGAAACGTCTCCGCCGAGATGGATTGCCCGGTCTGCTCCAGAACGGCGTGCATCTGCGCCGAGGCCCGCACGTCCATCCACAAAATAGCAGGGGCGAGCGCATTGCCGTCCCCGTCGCAGCACACCACCGTGCAGCTGGTGGTGGCGGCGCACAGCCCGGCCACATCTGCCCCGGCCGCGCCGGACAGGGCGGCCTTTACGCTGCCGCGGACGGCGTCGATCCAATCCTCCGGCCGCTGCTCCGCCCAGCCGGGCTGAGGGTACGCGGTGTCATAGGCGTGGGAGCCGGAGTCCAACACCTCTCCCGCCCGGTCGAACAGGAAAGCCCGCATGCTCCCCGTTCCGCCGTCCAGACCCAGTACGCAGCTTCTCATGGCTCAGTACCGGTCCAGGGCGAACTGTGCGCCCACGGACGTCAGGAAGCGGTAGAGCAGCCGCCCGGTAGCGGCGTGATCCTTCAGGGACAGGCACTCGTAGGGGGAGTGGCTGTACCGGTCGGGGCAGCCCATGTCAAGACAGGGGATGCCTGCGTCCTCCAGCTGGATATAGGCCGTGTCGGACAGAGCGCCCCGGCCCGCGCTGCGCTGGAGGTCAAGGCCCTCCGCCGCGGCGGCGCGCTTGATGAGCTCATACATGCCCTTGTGGGCCACGCAGCCGTTGAGGGTGCCCTTGCCGTGGAAGTTGAAGAGGGTGACGGCGGGGCCGCCCTCCATGACCACGTTGGTGGTGCCCTTCAGGTCGGGGGTATCCCCCGCGCCGGGGCCAAGCAGGCAGACAGCCATGCCCGGATGGGTGCTGCGGGCGGCCATCATGGCCCCCCGGGCGTTGAATTCCTCCCACACGGTGCCCACCAGATAGACGGTGGCGGCGTGGGGCGTATCGTGGAGCAGCCGGGCGGTCTCCACCATGGTGACCATGCCGGAGGCGTCATCCAGATAGCTGCCGCAGATGCGGTCGTTGAGCAGCTCGAAGGCGATGGGCCGGTAGGACACGGGGCAGCCCACCTCGATGCCCTGTGCCCGGACCTCTTCCCGGGAATGGGCGCCGATATCGATGTACATTTTCGCCAGCGTATCCGCCCGGTTCTTCTCCTCGGCGGTCTGGACGTGGTAGGACTTGGCGGCGATGATGCCGTCCGCCCAGCGGCCGTCCTCCGTGCCCACCCGGACGGCGGAGCTGGCCACGGCCTTCTCCGGTACGCCGCCCATGCGGTCCACCTTGATGAAGCCGTCGGGGTCGATATAGGTGATGATATAGCCGATGGTGTCCATATGGGCGAACACCATGACGGAGGGGGCCTGCTCGTCCGTTCCCCGGAACACAGAGATGACGTTGCCCACCCGGTCGATGTACGTCTCGTCCGCCCACGGGGCCAGATCGTCCCGCAGACGGCGGGCCATGGGGCCCTCATAGCCGGAGACCCGGGGAATGGCCATATATTCCATCAGAAGCTGTTTTCTTTCATTCAGTTCCATATGTTACTCCTTTTTCGCCTTGCGGCGGGCGCTGACCACATTGAGCACCATCACGAACACCAGCAGAACGCCCCAGGCCAGATCCTTCAGGAAGGAGCTGACGTGCAGCAGGTTGAAGCCGCTGGACAGGAACTGCAGCGTGACGATGGCAATGAAAATACCCGCGGCCTTGCCGCTGCCGCCGCTGGGGTCCACACCGCCCAGAACGGCCACCAGCAGCGCCTGAAGGCCATAGGACGAGCCGAAGTCGGCCTTGGCGGTGTTCACCCGGCTGACCATGATGAGGCCGGCGATGGCGGAGACGAAGCCGCTCATGATATAGGTGACGGACACGACCCGGATGTTGTTGATGGCCGAAAAGAAGGACGCCACCGGGTTGGAGCCGTAAATGCACAGCTTATAGCCCAGCTTGGTCCGGTTCAGGAAAAAGGCCAGAATGACCGTGGCCAGCACGAACAGCAGCAGCGGGACGGGAACGCCCAGCACCTTGCCGTTTCCGATGGCGAGAAAGCTCTCCGGGAAGCCGCTGAGGGCGGAGCCCTTCGTCAGCACCACGCCCATGCCGTTGAACAGGTTCATGGTGCCCAGCGTGACCAGCATGGGGGCGATGCCCACCCGGGCCACCAGCAGGGCGTTCACCGCGCCGCACAGCAGGCCCACCAGCAGCGCCGCGATGCAGGCCAGCACCACCACGCCCACGGAGGGGCCCTCCGGCGCGTCGGACGCCAGCATGATCCGGGCGGCCACGATGCCGGACAGCACCGCCGTACCGGTGACGGACAGGTCGATGCCGCCGCTCATCAGAACGAGGGCCGCGGCGATGGACAGGAAGCCCAGCTCCGGGAACTGCACGGCCATGGAGGTGAAGTTGGAGGCGCTGTAAAACACCTTCGGGTTGAGCACCGCCATGGCGAGGAGCACCAGAGCCATGATGACCAGCAGCCGCGTGATGTGCCGGTCCCGCGTCAGTAGTTTTTTCATGCCTTCGCCCCCTTTGCCGCCCGCTGGGATCTCTTGTAGCGGTACATCTGCGCCACGGTGCCCAGAATGATGATGAGACCCGTGACGGCGTTCTGCCAGAACGTGGGGATCTTCAGCATGACCAGACTGTTGTTGATCAGCGTGATGAGCAGCACGCCCAGCAGTGTACCGGTGACATTGCCGTAGCCGCCGCCCACCTGGGGGCCGCCCAGCACCACGGCGGCAATGACGTTCAGCTCGCCGCCCACCAAATCAAAGGGGTTGCTCATGCGCTGGAAGCTGGAGTGGATGATGCCCACGGAGCCGGCGATGGCCCCGGCGAAGGCGTACACGAACATCAGGATGCCGATGTTCTTCAGGCCGATGCGCTCGCTGGAGGCGGGGCTGCCGCCCACGCAGTAGATGCTCCGGCCCAGCATGGTCTTGTTCAGCAGCAGCGACGTCACCGCCGCCACGGCGAACAGAATGATCACGCCCACATGGAGGTTGGCGTTGCCCTCCTCCGTGGGGATGGTGAGCAGGTTGTTCTTGGAAAAGGCGATCATGGCCGCCGGGATCTTGTTGAACTGCTTGCTGCCGATAAAGGCCAGCAGGAAGCCCTTGATGATGTTGCTGGTGCCCAGCGTGGTGATGAAGGGCGGCAGGTTGAACTTCGCGATGAAGATGGAGTTGAACAGGCCCAGCAGGATGCCGATGAGCATACCGCACAGCAGCAGGAGCACCATGGGCGCGTCGTTCCAGTACAGGCCGAACAGCCGGGACACCGTGTGCATGGCGAACACGGCGATGGCCATGAAGGACAGGTCGATACCGCCGGAGATCATGACCACCAGACAGCCCATGGCCAGAATGCCCGTCTCCACCATGCTCTTGAGCACGTCGAACAGGTTCTTCACCGTGAAGAACGACGGGCTGATGAGTCCGAAGATCACGCACATGACCGCGATGACCGCGAACAGGAAAAATTCATTGGATTTTACGATCTTGCGCAGCGTCATGTGGCATCACTCCCTTCGCCGCCGTCGATCACGTCGCGCTCCAGCGCCTCCACCGTGGTGTCCGCGCTGTTGACCTCCTTGATCAACCGGCCGTCTTTCATAATGATCACCCGGCTGCACAGGGTGACGATCTCTCCGATGTCGTCGGAGATGACGATGATCCCCATGCCCTCCCGGGCCAGCTTTTTGACGATCTCGTGGATCTGGTTCTTGGAGCCCACGTCCACGCCCACGGTGGGGCAGTTCAGGATCAGCAGCCGGGGCTTCGTCTGGAGCCACTTGGCCAGCACGATGCGCTGTTGGTTGCCGCCGGACAGGTTCCGGGCGGGGATCTCGGGGCCCTGGGCCGCGATGTCCAACTGGCGGAGCCACTCCCGGGACACGTCCAGAAGCTCATTCCGATCCAGCATGATGCCGTGGGCCAGCCCGTCCACGTCCGCCGCCGTCATGTTGTCCGACAGGGATCGCTGGAGGAACAGGCCCTCGCTCAGCCGGTCCTCGGGCAGGTAGCCGATGCCCAGCCGGTGGGCATCCTGCACGCTGCGGATGGACACCTCCTGCCCCTGAATGCGGATGGTGCCCCGGTTGCGGCCGATGCCGAACAGCGCCTTGGCAAGCTCCGTCCGGCCGCAGCCCAGCTGCCCGGTGATGCCCAGAATTTCATGGGTATGCAGGGCAAAGGTGATGTCATGGAACGCGCCGTCCTGCGTCAGGCCCTCCACCTCGAGAATGGGCGCCTTTTCGTCGGGATTGGGAACGTACTCGTAGGGAATATTGGGGATCTCCCGGCCTGTCATGTGATAGGTCAGGCTGTTTTTGTCGAAGTTGGAGATGCTGTCGTCCAGCACCTTTTTGCCGTTGCGGAGAATGGCGATGCGCTGGGAGATATTGAATACCTCCTCGATCTTGTGGCTGACGAAGATGATGGCGATGCCCTTGGCCTTCAGTGTGTCGATGATGTCGTAGAGGGCCAGGATCTCCTTGTGGGTCAGGGCGGTGGTGGGCTCATCCATGACCAGCAGCTTCACGTCCTGAGCAATGCCCCGGGCGATGGCCACGATCTGCTTGCCCGCCACGGGAAGGTGGCTGACCTCCTCGTCCAGCGGGAGATCCACGTTCAGCTTCTCCAGCGCCGCCTTGGCGATGGCGCGGATCTCCTTCTTGTCCACGAGCTTCTTTCTGCGGATGACCAGACTGGAAAGGGCGATATTCTCCGCCACGGTGAGGTTGGGGAAGATGGAAAAATCCTGATAAATAATCTGGATGCCCGCCTCGATGGCCTGCGTGGGGGTAATGTGCCGGTAGGTCTTTCCGTTCAGGATCATCTCGCCGCCGTCGGCGGCGTACACGCCGGAGATGACCTTGATGAGGGTGGACTTGCCGGAGCCGTTTTCTCCCATCAGACAGTAGGTCTCGCCCTCGCAGATGGAAAAGCTCACATCATCCAGCGCGTGGACTCCACCAAAGCGCTTATCGATGTGTTTCAATTCCAGAAAGGGTCTGCCCCGGCCTTCGGATGGCGTCCCGGCCGGAGCCGGGGTCGTATTTTGCTCCATACTGCGCTGCCTCCTGTCTCAGATTTTCTTCACACGGCGCGGTCCGCCCCGCGCAAAGCGCGCTCAGCGGCGGACAAAACGCCCGTATAAGGGTCAGTGCGGCGGCAGATGCCGCCGCACTGACATTGTGCTTCCGATTGTGGTGTTGTCAGGATTGGACCGGTCCGATCACTCGGTGATGTAGGGGTCGGTGGTGTAGTTGTCCACGGTGAAGTCCAGCCAGGCCTTGCCGTAAATGACCTTGCCCTCGACGACTACGCTCTCGTAGCCGACAGCGCCCAGATCGTCGCCGGTCTTGACCTCGCCGCCGTCCTTCAGGATGCGGGCGACCTCACACATGGCATAGGTGGTGGCATCGGTGTCCCAGGAGCTGTACATGGCGACGGCGCCGCTCTCCAGATAGGAGCCGATGACGTCGGCCACGCTGGTGCCCACGATGACGATGTCGCCGACCTTACCGGCCTCTTCCACGGCCAGAGCCGCGCCGGCGGGATCGATGACGGAGCAGCCGATGATGCCCTTCAGGTCAGGATAGGTCTTGATAAGCTCCTGAGTCTTGGTGTAAGCGGTGTCGTGATCCTCGTGGGACTCCACGAAGTCGGCAACCAGATACATGTCGGGATACTTCTCCTTCTGGTAAGCCACGGCGGCGTTGGCCCACTCCATGTGGGTCTGGGCCTGCACGGAGCCGACGATGATGGCGTAGCCGCCCTCGCCGTTCATGCGCTCGGCCAGAGCGTCGATGAAGTGCTCGCCGTAAGCGGCGTTCTGGAATGCCTCGATGTCATAGTTGACGTTCTGGGCGGTGGGGGCCTCGTGGCTCAGGACGATGATGCCGGCGTCCATGGCCTTCTTCATCGCGGTCTCGAGAGTCTCGGTGGAGTTGGGGACCACCTCGATGACGTCGGCCTTCTCGGTGATGGCGTCCTCCAGGAACTGGAGCTGCAGGGCTGCGTCAGCAGTGGACGGGCCGCTCTGGTAGAAGGTGCCGCCGTTCTCGGCCGCCCAGCGCTCGCCGCCGGAGATCATCCGGTCGAACCAGGCCACGCCGATGAGCTTGGGGATGCAGACGATCTTCAGATCGCTGGCGGCGGGGGTGTCATTGCCGGGCTCGTCGGGAGTCTGGCTCTCGGTGCTGCCGGCGGGGCTGTTGTCTGCGGGCTTGTCGCCGCCGTCCTTGGCGCAGGCGGCCAGAGAGAAGACCAGTGCGAGGGCCAGGAACAGTGCAAGGATCTTGTGATTTTTCATGATGCTCCTCCTTTATTTCGTCCTATTTCCTTCCTTGGTTTCAGACATATAAACACAGATGAACTCTGTATTTACCAGATCATACGGCGTAGAACTCGGGCACCAGCTCCGCCATGCGCTTCTGCGCGGGAACCGGCAGTCCCCGGTCGGTGACGATGCAGTGAACGGCGGACAGGTCGGACACCTTCACCATGGCCACCTTGCCGAATTTCGTGCTGTCCGCCGCCAGCACCACCCGTCCGGCGGACGCGATGAGCTTGGACTTGATGGACGCCTCGGGAAGGCCGGTGTTGGACACGCCGAACTCCTCGTCGATGGCGTCGGCAGACAGGAACAGCGTACTGAACCGGACGCGGCTGATGAAATCCTCCGTCACGCTGCCGATGAGCACGTTGTAGTTTTCGCGCTTGATGCCGCCGGTGACCACGAGGGTGGTGCTGGGGGCAAATTCCACGGTGGAGGCGATGGCCAGATCATAGGTGAAGATGGTCAGGTCCTTCTTCCGCCGCAGGCCTGCGGCGATCTGGAACGTGGTGGTGCCGGAGTCCAGAAACAGGGTGTCCCCATCCCGCACCATCTCGGCGCAGAAGGCGCCGATGCGCTTCTTCTCGTCCCCTCGGATCAGCATTTTTTCGGAGTAGACGTGCTCGTAGGACGAGCTGTGGCGGATCCACGTGGCCCCGCCGTGGGAGCGCTGGATCAGCCCCTCCCGCACCAGCGTGTCGAGGTCCCGGCGCACCGTGGATTCGGACACGCCCAGCTCCTGGGCAAGGTCGCTAATCTTGGCGTTGCCCCGCTGCTCGATGTAGTCCGAGATGCGCTTGAGCCGCTCCGCCGGGATCACAAATTCCGGAGTTTTTCCCGCCATGCATCCACCTCCGCCGAACCCGGCCTCCGTCCGCGGGACCGTCTTTTTCAGGCTGCCCCGATCGGAAATGCTTGAATCGAGCAGATTATATCATTGCGGTGGCAGACTCTGCAATAGTTTGCAAACTTTTGCCGTTTCTTTCACGCAATATCAGCGGTTTTGCAAAATACAAGTCAATTCTTTTACATATTTCCGCTAAAACGCACATTGAAATGAGCAGATTCTTTCATTCCAGCTTTTTCAGGGCGCGCCGGAGCGCCCGAAACGTGGAAAATTTCCGACCGGAGGCGGAAAGACGCGGTTGCACTTTTCCCCGGCGTACCATATAATAAGGTCGCTATTTTGCCCCGGCGCCCCTGCAGCGGGCCGGGCCTGAACTCAATCAAAAAACGCGGAGGGACGCACAATGGAGAAAAACAGTAGGATCGAAACGGAGATCGTAGAGCGGGACAACGGCAAGTTCCTGGCCGTGCAGCTGGGCGGCAAGGACTACGAGCTGCCCTTCAAGCTCATCGCCGGGCGGCTGGTGGGCTTTCTGGACATTTCCGGTCAGGTGAGCCTCATCGAGAGCGCGGCGCAGGAGCTGGTGGACCGGCTTCTGGCGGCTGGTGTGGAGTTTGACACCATCCTCAACCCGGTGTCCAAGAGCAACGCTCTGGCCCACGCCATCGCCCTGAAGTGGGCGGCAGCCAAGGGGACGGACATCCCCCGTACCGTGGTGGCCCGGAAGAGCTCCAGCCCGGCCAAGGTGCAGGCCAACTACCGCTCCGTCACCACCCCCACCGAGCAGACCCTGTCCCTGACGGACGACGACGTGGAGTTCATCCGCGGCAAGCGCATTCTGCTGGTGGACGACGTGTACGGCGGCGGCGGCACCACCCGTGCCCTGATGTCTCTGGCCCAGCAGGCGGAGACCATCGTGGCCGCTCACGCGGTCATCGGCGTGGAGGACGGTGTGACCCTGCCCGACGGGCTGTTCTACCTGTTCGCCCTGCCCGTGCTGGACGCCTGAAAACTTCATAAAGCCCCCCGGGAGAAACTGCGTTTCTCCCGGGGTTTTTTGTTTCTGAGCGGAGCGGAAGCTCCGCTCTTCTGCATTTGCGGACAGACTGCCGCCCTTTTTTGTATTTTCGGGAGAAAAACCTGGCCCGCTCCCCCGCTTCCCCAAAATGCGACCGCCCCCCTGCCGTATAATCGTCCCAGCACTGAAGGGGCCGCTTTCGGCCCCCCGCAAAGGAGGACAAGCTCATGCCGGTATCCTGTACCTGCGAAAACCGGGAGATGACCGCCGTTCTGTCCGGCGAGATCGACCACCATGGCGCCCGGGCCATCATGGAGGAGCTTGACCGGGCCGTCGCCACCGCCCTGCCCACCCGGCTGACGCTGGATCTGTCCGGCGTCACGTTTATGGACAGCTCTGGCATCGCCGTGCTCATCCGCGCCAAGCGCCGGATGGACGAGCTGGGCGGCCATATCCGTGCCGTCGCCATCCCCACCCAGCCCCGCCGGGTGCTGGACGCCGCCGGTCTCGGCCGGATCATCCCGTTAGAGTGAAAAGGAGTGTTACATATATGAAAGCCATCGACCAAGCCACCGTCACCTTTACCTCCCGCTCCGCCAACGAGGGCTTCGCCCGGACCGCCGCCGCCTGCTTCGCCGCCCGGCTAGACCCCACGCTGGACGAGATCGCCGACATCAAGACCTCCGTCAGCGAGGCGGTGACCAACGCCATCGTCCACGCCTACCCCGACTGTCTGGGCCGGGTGGTCATGCGGCTGCGGCTGTACGAGAACAACGAACTGGAGGTGCGGGTGAAGGACTTCGGCGTGGGCATCGCCGACGTGGAGCAGGCCCGGACGCCGCTGTTCACCACCGGGAACGAGGAGCGCTCCGGCATGGGCTTTACCATCATGGAGAGCTTCATGGACAACCTGAAGGTGCGCTCCGCCGTGGGTAAGGGCACCACCGTCACCATGCGCAAGCGCATCGCCCGCCGGGCGGGCGGCGGACGGTGAGGGGGGCGGACGCTCCCACCCTGCTGGAGGCCGCGCGGCACGGCGACAACGAGGCCTGCGAGCGGCTGTTGGTGGAAAACAGCGGCCTGATCTGGTCGGTGGCCAAGCGCTACTATGGCCGGGGTGTGGAGAGCGAGGATCTGTACCAGCTGGGCTGTCTGGGCTTTCTCAAGGCGGTGCGGGGGTTCGACCAGTCCTACGGCACCCAGTTCTCCACCTACGCCGTGCCCAAGATCGCCGGGGAGATCCGCCGCTTCCTCCGGGATGATGGCGCGGTGAAGGTCAGCCGGGGCGTCAAGGAGCGGGCGCTGGCCGTCCGGCTTGCCCGGGACCGGCTGTGCGCCCGGCTGGGCCGGGAGCCCACCCTGTCCGAGCTGTCCGACGCCACTGGGCTTGAGCCGGAGGACATCGCCGCGGCGGAGACGGCCACCATGCCGGTGGCGTCCATCCACAGCGAAAGCGGTGAGGAGGGCTTCACGCTGGAATCCGTGCTGGGGGACGGCGGCATGGAGGACGAGGTGGTGGAGCGGCTGGCCCTCCGGGCCGCCATCGACCGCCTGCCGGAGCGGGAGCGGCAGGTGGTGCTGCTGCGGTTCTTCAAAAACCTCACCCAGGACCGGGCGGCAAAGGTGCTGGGGGTCAGTCAGGTGCAGGTGTCCCGCATCGAGCGGCGGGCGCTGGGGCACCTGCGGGAGGTTTTGGAGGCGTAGCCGAGAAAAATCAAAGGCGAAGCCTTTGCACCTTATTCTCCCGTATTCGCCCGAAGCTCCGGCGAGAGACTTTGAGCGTCCTTCGCGGACGCTCCGCTGGGGTAACTTTCTGTACGCACAGAAAGTCACCAAAGAAGCGCACAGGGGATAATCCCCTGTGTACCCCTTAGAGAGGATTGGCATAGCATGACTATTGCCATGCCGCAGAAATTCTGCCGACTCCTTCGTTAAAACACCGCCGTTCTCTTTCCGCTGCCGCTGCGCTGGGCGCTGACTTGCGATATAGGTGCTCGTTAGCGCTACCGCACCCGCAAGCAAATTATCCGAGTAGGCGCTGACCGACGGCCCGGAAATCTATAACGACCACCATTGGAGCGGCAGCGATAATCAGCGGCTTCGCGTGTCCTGTTACCCCGCGCCGGAAATAGAACGCTGCACTCTTTGCTTGCGCCCCCGTAAAAAACAGGGGTCTTAGGGAGAAAACGCTATGAGCGAGAATGCGCCCTTCGCATTCGAAGTCGAATCCGCGTTTTCCCCCTAAGTGATTCTTTGGTTCCTTTCTGTTCACACAGAAAGGAACTCGCCCTGGGGGCGAAACCCCAGCCAGCGGAGCGTCCGCAGGACGCACCAAAATCATCGCCGATTTTCCGGCAAATACGGAAAAAGGTTGCAGGGCTTCGCCCTGCGAACTCTCCGCCTTCGGCGGATAGTTCTTGTCAATCCCCCCGCCGGGTGCTATACTGGCCTCAAACAGAAAAATACTTGTTTGGAGAATGGCATATGAAGACATTATACATCGTCGTGCCCTGCTACAACGAGGAAGAAGTGCTGCCGGAGACCTCCCGCCGCCTAAGGGAAAAACTGGAGACTCTCATGGCTGCCGGAAAGATCAGCGGCGAGAGCCGGATTCTGTTCGTCAACGACGGCTCCAAAGACAAAACGTGGGAGATCATCTCCGCCCTCCACGCACAGTGTCCCCTGTTCTGCGGCGTGGACCTCACCCGGAACCGGGGCCACCAGAACGCCCTGCTGGCCGGGCTGATGACCGCCAAGGACCGGGCGGACGCCGTCATCTCCATGGACGCCGATCTTCAGGATGACGTGGACACGGTGGACGAGATGGTGGACAAATTTCTGGAGGGCGTGGACATCGTATACGGCGTCCGCTCCTCCCGGAAAACGGACACCTTCTTCAAGCGCTTCACCGCCGAGGGCTTTTACCGGGTGATGAACGCCATGGGGGCGGAGACGGTGTTCAACCACGCGGACTACCGGCTCATGTCCCGCCGGGCGCTGGAGGGGCTGGCAGAATTTAAGGAAGTGAACCTCTTCCTCCGGGGCATCGTGCCCATGATCGGCTACCGCACGGACACGGTGGAGTATGAGCGGGGGGAGCGCTTTGCCGGAGAGAGCAAGTACCCCCTGAAAAAAATGCTGGCCTTCGCCATGGAGGGCATCACCTCCCTGTCGGTGAAGCCCCTGCGGATGATCACCGGGCTGGGCTTTTTCATCTTCCTCGTGTCCCTCATCATGATCATTTACAATCTCGTGCGCTGGGTGGGCGGCAACACCGTCACCGGCTGGGCCAGCCTTGCCTGCTCCCTGTGGGCGCTGGGCGGGCTGATCCTGCTGTCCCTCGGCGTGGCGGGTGAATACATCGGCAAGATCTATCTGGAGACGAAGGGCCGGCCCCGGTTCCTCATCCGTCAGGTGCTGGAGGACGAAGATGAAGAAAAAGCTGACTGATTCCTCCCTGCTGCGATTCCTGCTGGTGGGCGTGGGCAACACTCTGCTGTCCATGGCGCTCATGTTCCTGCTGGAGGGGCTGGGCTACTGGCCGTCCACCGCCATCGCCTATCTGGCCGGGGCGGTGATGAGCTTCTTCCTCAACCGCTCCTTTACCTTCAAAAGCCGGGCGGACTTCTGGCCCTCGGCGCTGAAATTCGCGATCAACGTGGCGGTGTGCTACGTCATCGCCTACTCCGTGGCCCAGCCGCTGGCCGCGTGGGTGCTGGGCCGCACCGCCATCCCCGCCATCTGGCAGGAGCGTCTGGCCAAGGTGGGCGGCATGGGACTGTACACCATACTCAACTATTTTGGGCAGCGTTTTTTCGCCTTTCGGAACAAGTCGTGAACGGGATATTAAAAAACGATGAAAGTGCCGTTAAACCTCTGAAAAACCCTTGCATCTCCTTCTTCCGGGGGTTAGAATGGGGCCATAGAAAAAAGCAAGTCCCAACAAGAACATAAGGAGGTTCCCAATTATGACTATCAACTTCGATTTCAACAGCCTGAAGGAAAAGGCGAAGGATCTGGCCCAGACCGGCGTGGCCAAGGCCAAGGAGTTGTCTGACACCGCCATCGGCAAGGGCAAGGAGCTCGGCGAGATCGGCAAGCTGAAGGTGCAGAATGCCAGCGAGCAGGACGCCATCAAGAAGGCGTATCTGGAACTGGGCAAGCTGTACTTTGCCGAGCGCGGCGCCGCCCCCGAGGCCGCCTACGCCGCCCTGTGCGAGCAGATCACCGCCTCCAAGGCCAAGATCGACTACAACAACGAGCGCATCTCTGACATCAAGGCCGCCGGCAACCTGTCCGACGAGGACGTTCAGGACGTGACCTGCGAGTGCGACGCCGAAGTGCCCGCCGAGGAGCCCGCCGCTCCCACGGAAGAGACCGACGCCCCCGCTGAGGAGGCCCCCGAGGCTCCCGCCGCGAACGAGGACAAGGCTGAGTAAAATTGAACCGAAAAGGCCCCGTCTCAGACTGAGACGGGGCCTTTTCCCGCTCCGGCGCGGCGCACCCCCCTTGCCCATCCTGAACAGCTCCAGTTTGTGCGGACAGCACAAAAAGCCCCCCATGTAGGCGATATGAAGTTTAAGCGGAGTGGCGCAG
>CAKUPH010000047.1 GCA_934675115.1 uncultured Oscillospiraceae bacterium
CCATTGGAGCGGCAGCGATAAATAGCGGCTTCGCGTGTCCTGTTACCCCGCGCCGGAAATAGACGGACGCACTACTTGTTTGCGCCCCCGTAAAAACGGGGTTCTTAGGGGAAAAACGCTATGAGCGAGAATGCGCCCTTCGCATTCGAAGTCGAATCCGCGTTTTCTCCCTAAGTGATTCTTTGGTTACTTTCTGTTCATACAGAAAGTAACTCGCCCTAAGGGCGAAAGCCCTTAACTTTTCTCTTCTTCACGAAAGAAGAAAGAGGTGCAAAGGGCTTTGCCCTTTGTTTTCCGTGACTTTTATAAAGTCACTCTCCGGCCTTCAGCCGCACCGGCAGCACCATATAAAGGAAATTCTCCGGCTCCCCCTCCAGCGGCAGGATAAGGCAGGGAGACGTGGGGGTATTGAGCTCCATGCGCACGGTGTCCGCCGGGGCGGCCTTCACCGCGTCCATGAGGAAGCGGTTATTGAAGCCGATCTCCAGCCCCTTGCCGTCGCCGTTGATGGGGCAGCGGTCAAAGGCGGTGCCGATGGCGGTGCGGGAGGTGATGGACAGAGAGCCGTCCTCGAACTTGCAGCGCAGGGGGCTTTTCAGCTTCTCATTGATGATGAGGGAGGCGCGGTCGATGGACGCCTGAAGGGCGCGGGTGTCCGCCGTCACCCGGACGGAGTTGTTCTGGGGGATGGTCTGGCGGTAGTTGAGGAACTCGCCCTCCAGCCGCCGGGCCACCAGCAGGGTGTTCCCGATCTGGAAGGTGACATGCCGCTTGCCCTCGGTGATGGACACCGGCTCCTCGCTGTCGGTGCAGATCTTCTCCACCTCGCTGAGGGCCGCGCCGGGCACCACGAAGGAGAAGCCCGCCGCGCCGGACTTGCCGGCGATGGACTCCCGCCGGAGGGCCAGCCGGTAGCCGTCCACGGCCACCATGGTCAACTCCTCCCCGGCCACCTCGAACAGCGCGCCGGTGTGGATGGGGCGGCTCTCGTTGTCGCTGACGGCGAAGATCACCCGGGAGATCATGGCTTTCATCTTGTCCTGAGCCACCAGCAGGCCGTTTCCGTCGTCCACCTCGGGCAGCTCGGGGAACTCCCGGGGATCGCTTCCGATAATATCAAAGGAGGTTGGGCCGCAGGTGATATTCACAGTGTTGCCCTCGGTGGTGACGGAAACCATGTCGTCGGGCAGCTTCCGGACGATCTCGCCGAACAGCCGGGCGGACAGCACCAGAGAGCCCTCTTTGGCGACGTCCGCTTCCACCAGCGTGGTGATGCCGGTCTCAAGGTTGTAGCCGGTGAGCCGCAGGCCCCGGTCGGTGGCCTCCACCAGAATGCCCTCCAGCGCGGGGATAGAGCTTTTGGCGGCTACCGCCCGGCCTGCCGTACCGATGGCGGACTGGAGCAGCGCCTTCTCACAGGAAAATTTCATATGGTTCATTCCTTTCTGTCCCTCGGGGGAGGGAGGGTTTATAGACTTATGAACAGGAGCGCCGCGGGAGCGACAGCTTCCCGGCCGGTTTCTCCACCGGAAAGGAGGAGAGGATGTTATTATTTTTAACAGCCGCCGTAGGGGCTGCGGACATTGCGGAAAACTCCCCAACCTTTTGCCGCTCTAAGTGTCCTTCGTCCTTCCAAACTTCCACACAGCTTCCACAGCCCCAACAGGGCGCGAGGTCTGCCGTCAGACTTCCACACCACAGTCCGCAGGATTGTGGAAAACTCTGTGGTAATTGTGGAAGGTTTGTTCTAGGTTGTTTAGTAGGCGGAATTGACGGCGTTGGTGATGTCCCGGATGATCTCGCTGACCTCCGGCTGCTCCTTCATCATTTTCTCCACGCGGTTGATGGAGTTGAGGACGGTGGAGTGATGGCGGCCGCCGAACTGCTGGCCGATCTCCACCAGCGACAGCTGAGTCATCTCCCGGATGATGTACATGGCCACGTTGCGGGCGGTGGCGATCTCCTTGTTCTGGCCCTGCCCGCGGATGGCGTCGGTCTCCAGCTCGTAGAACCGGGCCACCTCCTGAATGATGGTGTCGGCGGAGGGGAGAAAGTCCTCCTTGGCCCGGAGAATGTCCCGGACGGCCCGGATGGTGGTCTCCACGTCCACCTGCTCGCCCATGATCTCCTGAAAGGCCATGATCTTGTTGACCACACCCTCGATCTGCCGGACGTTGGAGGTGATGTTCTCCGCCACGTAGGACAGCACGGGGTCGGGCAGGGCGATGCCCCGCTCCAGCGACTTGTTTTTCAGGATGGCCATGCGGGTCTCGTAGTCCGGCGGCTGGATGTCGGCGGTGAGACCCTGCTCGAATCGGGTGCGCAGACGCTGCTCCAGCCGGAGCATCTCCTGAGGGGGCCGATCGGAGGTGAACACGATCTGCTTTTTCTGCTCGTACAGGGTGTTGAAGGTGTGAAACAGTTCCTCCTCGCTGGAATCCTTGCCGGCGATGAACTGCACGTCGTCCATGAGGAACAGGTCCACGTTGCGGTACTTGTCCCGGAACTCCTGCATGTCGAGGCCCCGGCGCAGGTTGGTGATCAGCTCGTTGACGAAGTCCTCACTCTTGATGTACACGATGCGGAAGCCGGGCTGGTGCTGCCGCACCCGGTGGGCAATGGCGTGGAGCAGATGGGTCTTGCCCAGGCCGGACTGGCCGTAGATGAACAGCGGGTTGTACGCGCCCCCCGGCTCGTCCGCCACCTTTTGGGCGGCGGTAAAGGCGAATTTGTTGGTGGAGCCCACCACGAAGCGCTCGAAGGTGTACTCGTCCGACCCGGCGGCAGCCGCGGCGGCGGGCTTTTTCTGCTCCTGATAGGCGTCCCGCTCCTCGGGCAGCAGCAGCTCCACGTCTACGTCGAAGGAAAACAGCTCCCTCAGGGCCTTCTGCACCGTGGGCAGGAAGCGGTTGCGGATGACGTCGCGCTTGAAGTCGTTGGGGACGCACAGCACGAAGCGCGTATCCTCCAGCGCCACGGCCTCTGCGTCTCCGAACCAGGTGTCTATGGAAACGGAGGTCATGTCGGCCTCCATCAAGGTCTTTACTTTATCCCATACATCGGCGGCGGAATTCATGTATCTGGGTGCCCCTTCCAAATAATTTCTCAGCGTAATTCAACCAATTTATTATACCAAAAATCCCGCCCGGATACAAGAGGTTTTCCGATATTCTTTATATAAATGTATAACTGCGGCTGTGCGGTTTTTGATCAATAGGGAGAAAATTTTTATGCACCGGCGGAACGCGGCGGGCGCGTTGTGGTCGGCGGCAAAACTCCGGCACCATATGTTGTAGCTGTTGAAGAATCAGGGCTTTTTCAAAACTTTTATTGAAAATTCGGTTGACAGAAAAGCGGTTTTTGAGGTATAATCACCGATACGCATTTATGCGCGTTTATTTTATCGACCGCGGTCTGAATCTCAGGCCGTTGTGGAGGCTGGCGCCGAGGGGCGCTTCAGCCATTAGAGTACAGGAGGTGTACCCGCATGGTTCGTACCTATCAGCCCAAGAAGCGTCATCGCTCCAAGGTCCATGGCTTCCGCAAGCGCATGGCTACCGCCAACGGCCGCAAGGTTCTGGCCCGCCGCCGTGTGAAGGGCCGCGCCCGCCTGACCCACTGATGGCGGCAAAATTGGGATAACAATAGACCGGGGCGGGGGACATGATCCCCGGCCCCTATGTCGCATTTGGAAGTTTTTCCTGTTATCCCGACCAGAGGAAGGGAGCTTCCAGCCTGTGAAAAAAACCGTATCTCTCAAGGAAAACCACCTGTTCCGGCGGCTGTACAGCAAGGGGCAGAGCGCGGTGTCCCCGTACCTTGCCGTCTACGTCCGGAAAAACGGCCGCAATGGCAACCGGCTGGGCTTCACCGTGTCCACCAAGCTGGGCCACGCCGTGGTCCGGAACAAGGTGCGCCGCCGCCTGCGCGAGATCTACCGCCTGCACGAGGACGAGATCGTCCCCGGCGTGGATCTCGTGGTGGTGGCCCGGGTGAAGGCCGCCCACGCGAATTACCGTCAGCTTGAAAGCTCGTTTCTCAAGCTGTGCGGGAAGCTGGGCGTGCTGAAAAAGCCGTCCGGGAAAAGCGGTGCCGCCCAATGAAGCGGCTGCTGCTGGCCCTGATCCGGTTCTACCGGAAGAACATCTCCCCCGCCCGGCCGCCCTGCTGCCGGTTCATTCCGTCCTGCTCCGCCTACGCCATGGAGGCCATCGAGGTCCACGGCGCGGTGAAGGGCAGCCTGCTGGCGCTGTGGAGAATTCTGAGATGCCACCCCTTTCACAGGGAGAAGTCCTTCATCTATGACCCTGTGCCGCCGAAGCGGACAAAAAAAGATCCCATTACATGAGGAGGCCAAACATGGATTTCTGGCAAATAGTCATGACGCCGTTCAGTTGGCTGCTGAAGCAGTTCTGTATCATCTTCAACAACTACGCCGTGGCCCTGTTCGTCTTTGCCCTTGTGGTGAAGATCATCCTCGCACCCTTCCAGTTCAAGGGCAAGAAGAGCATGATCAAGATGAATCTGGTGTCCGGCCAGCTCCGGGAGATCCAGAAGCGCTGCGGCAACGACAAGGACCGCTATAACCGCGAGGTTCAGGAATTCTATTCCAAAAACAACATCAACCCCATGAGCGGCTGCGGCTGGTCCATGCTGCCGCTGATCATCCTGATGCCGCTGTACGCCATTATCCGCCGCCCGATGAAGTACCTGATGGGCCTGACGGAGACCGCCACCACCGCCGTGGCCAACGCCCTCGGCTGGACGTCCGCCGCGTTTTCCAAGGGCGCGGAGTTCACTACCGCCGGCTATAACGAGCTGTATCTGGCGTCCATGATCAACAAGGACAATCTGGGCACCGCCAGCGCCGCCGCCGGCGCCACCAGCCTGTTCATCATCAACTTCAATTTCCTCGGCATCGACCTGTCTCAGGTGCCCACCCTGATGTTCTGGAAGAGCGAGCAGTGGCTGACCGGCAGCTACTGGAGCGCCATCGGCCTGTTCCTGCTGCCCATCATCTCCGCCGTGCTGTCCTTTGTCTCTTCCAAGATCACCACCAAGACCAACGCCATGAACAAGGAGGCGGAGGAGGCCCAGGCCGCCGCCAACCGCTCCATGTTCATCATGATGCCCCTGATGTCCCTGTGGATCGGCTTCACCCTGCCCGCCGGTCTTTGTATCTACTGGATTGCCAACTCCCTGCTGGGTATGATCCAGGAGCTGATCTTCGCCCGGATGCTCCGCAAGGACTACGAGGCCGCCCGCGAGGAGGCCGCCCGTCAGGCCCAGATCGCCAAGGAGGAAGAGAAGGAGCGCCGCCGCATCGCCGCCGAGAAGAAGGCCGCCGCCATCGCCGCCGGCAAGGGCAAGAAGAAGGTCCAGCCCCAGGCCAAGGCCAAGGGCGTCGACCTGTCCGCCAGCCGGGAGGGTATCCGCGCCTATGCCCGTGGCCGCGCTTACGACCCCGATCGCTACCCCATCACCCCCTACAACGATCCTGACGCCAAGTGCAAGCCGAAGGAAGAGGAGCTTGAGCCTCTCACCGACGAGGAGAAGGCCATTCTGGCCGAGAACGGCGTGCCCATCCCCGAGATGCCCGCCGACGAGCCGGAGACCGAAGCCGTTGAGGAAGCTGTGGAAACTGCGGAAGCCGCTCCCGCCGAAGCTCCCGCTGAGAATGCCGCTCCCGCCGAGGCCCCTGCCGAGCCTTCCGCCGACGAGGGCGATTATGAGGCCCCCTACGAGGAAGAGGAGCCGAAAGAATAACCCGCTGAAACCGTAGACAAGGAGTGTATCCCTGTGCAAAAGTATATCGAGGTCACCGGCAAGACCGAGGATGAAGCTCTGGCCAAGGGGCTTCAGCAGCTGGGTCTGGACCGTGACGACGTTTCCGTCGAAATTCTGGAGCGGGGCAAGACCGGATTTCTGGGCATCGGCTCCGTTCCCGCCAAGGTGAAGCTGACCTACGAGGCCCCTGACGAGCCGGAGCCCGTGGTCAAGCCCGAACCCGTTGTGAAGAAAAAACCCGAGCCGAAGCCCCAGCCCCGTCCCCGTCAGGAAAAGAAGGCTCCCGCTCCCCAGCCGAAGAAGCAGGCGGCCCCCGTCTCCGCCCCCGCAGAAAAGGTTGCCCCTGTGGAAAAGTCCGCCGAAGCCGCGCCCGCCGATGACGACATCGCCGCCGCCATCGTGAAGTTCCAGACCGGCCTGTTTGCCCACATGGGCGTGGAGGCCACCCCTGTGGTCACCCGGGAGGGCGACACCTATCAGGTGGTGCTGGAGGGCGAGGACATGGGCGGTCTCATCGGCCGCCGGGGCGAGACGCTGGACGCCATCCAGCAGCTCACCGGCTACGCCGTCAACCGCGGCCGCAGCCGTCGGGCCCGCATCCATGTGGACGCCGAGGGCTACCGCGCCCGCCGGGAGGAGTCTCTGGAGCGTCTGGCCCACAAGGTGGCCGGCAAGGTGGTCAAGTACCGCCGGAACGTGACGCTGGAGGCCATGAACGCCTACGAGCGCCATGTCATCCACGCCGCCCTTCAGGACTATCCCCACGTCACCACCTATTCCACCGGCACCGAACCCAACCGCCGCACCGTAGTGGCTTACGACCCCAACAAGGAATAAAAAATTGTGGAAAAAACGGCCTGACCGCTTGATAAAGCGGTCAGGCCGTTCTTTTTTGCGCGTTTTCTGCTTATTCCTGCTCCAGCGGGCAGAAAATTTCCACACAGGTGCCGGGGCTTGAGGAGATCTTCATGCTGGCCCTGCCCTCGAAGGCAAAGTCCAGCCGCTTGCGGATGTTGGCAAGGCCGATGTGCCGTCCCTCGCCGTCCCAAAGCTCTTCGCCGTTGAGACGGGAGAGCAGTTTCTCCGGCACGCCCCGGCCATCGTCCTCCACGCAGACGCGCAGCATGCTGCCGCTGCGGGTGATGGTGACGGACACCCGGCCGTGGATCTCGCCGGTCTCCTCGTCGGCAAGGCCGTGGCGCAGGCCGTTTTCCACCAGCGGCTGGAGGATGTTTTTCAGCAGCGGCAGATCCAGCACCTCGTCCTGCACGTCGCACGTCAGCTCCGCGTGGTTGTTGGGCCGGATGGATTCGATCTTCCAATAGGAGTTCAGGGTGTCCACCCCCGCCCGGACGGTGGAGAACAGGCTGCCGTCCTGCATCCGCAGGCTGCTCTGCAAGATGCGGATAAGGGCGGAGTTCACCGTCACCACGTCGTCGCACCGGCCCATCCGGGCCAGCGAGTTGATGGCGCTCATGGTGTTGTAGATGTAGTGGGCGTTGATCTGGGATGTGAGCAGGTCGTACTGGGTGCGCTGGGTCTGCTGCTGGGCGATGCGCTCCTTGTTCTGGGTGTCCCGCAGCTCGTCCAGCATGTTGTTGAAATATCCCCCCAGCTGGCCGATCTCGTCGGTGCTGCTCACTGTCACCCGGGCGTCCATGTCGCCGTGGGCGGTCTGCTCCATGGCGTCTCGCAGCTCCTCCACCGGCCGGAGCAGCCGCCGGGCGAAGGGGAACACCATGAAGATGGCCAGCAGGCACATCAGCAGACACATGAGCAGCGGCACCACCAGCACCGGCACGAACCGGGCGTTGAAGTTTTCGTTGGACAGAAAGCCGATGATCTTCCACCCGCCGGAGGCGATGGTGCTGGCCACATAGTAGCCGGTGCCGTCCCGGTCCTGAAAGTCGTCGTCCAGCGCGTGGGTCTCAAGCATTTCCGTGATGCCGGAGGTCTCCCCGCCCGACAGGAAGTACGGCCCGGACATGGACGCCAGCGCGTAGCCGGAGAACACGCCCTCCGCCAGCCGGGACACGTCCTGCCGCAGCCGCGCGGTGCTGCACACCATGCCCAGCAGATAGCGGTTGCCGCTGAGGTAAAAGTTCCGCAGGTACATCATGGCTCCGTTGGGGTCCCGCTCATCCCGGGTGTAGAAGGGGGCGAATTCCTCGTCGGAAAGGCCCTCCTTCAGAATGTAGATCCAGTCCGCCTCCAGCATCCTCCGGTCAGCCTCCGCAAGGCCGGTGTAGGACGTGAACAGCTCGTCGCCGTACATGACGAACACCGTCCGGATCTGGGTGTCCCCTGTGGGGAGCATCCGGCTGAGAATATCGCACACAGCGGCCTTGTGCTCGTCGCTTGGGCTGCGGAGATAGCCCTCCAGCGCGCCGCCCAGTTCCGGGGAGTTGGCGTAGAAGTCGGAGTATTCCGCCACCGACCGCATGGCAATGTCGATCTGCCGGGACAGGGCGCTGCCGGTGGCCGCCGCCTCGTCCAGCGTCTGCTGCTGGAGCTTTGGCCGGTAAATGCCGAAGATCACCAGAATGACCACCGCGAGGCAGAACGCCTCCAGAAACAGGATACCGCGGAGCAGCCGGAGGGACAGCCTGCTCTGCCGTGGCGCTTTTTCCATGGCGGTCACTCCCCCTTCCGGTAGCTGTTGGGCGACTGCCCTACCTTGGAGCGAAAGGCGTAGCTGAAATACTGGCTGCTGTGGTAGCCGGACAGCTCCGCCACCTCGTAAATTTTATAGTCCTCGGTACACAGCAGACGCTTGGCCTCCTGAATGCGCACGTCGGTGAGATAGTCGTTGAGGGTGTTCCCCGTCTGCTCCTTGAACAGGACGCTCAGCCGCCCGTAGCTGATGCCGATCTCCTTGGCCACGTCGGTGGTGCTCAGATCCGGATCCCGGAACCGGGCCTGAATGTACTCCTTGGCCCGGGCCACCATGGCGGAGGCCGCCGGGTCGGCGGTGTGGCCGCTCTGCACCTTGCCCCGCCAGCGGTCGGACAGAAGGTAGAGCTTCAGCGCATTGAAAAAGTCCCCGCTGCCCGACTGGAGCAGGGCGATGCGGCTGTCGTCCTCGCCGTTGCGCCGCAGAAGCTCCACCGCGAACTCCTCTGCCGGGCGGAGCAGCAGGTTTTCCGGGAAATACCCCGCCAGCCTGAGAATGCCGTCGAATTTTTCCTGAAGGTAGTCCCCGTCTGCCGTCGGGGCGGACAACAGCTCGTACAGGCGGCTCTGGACGGCGTTGAAGGCGAACTCCCGCTGCTCGTCCAGCGCGGCCCGCATGACCTCCGTTTTTTCCAGCAGCAGCTCCGCCGAGATGTCCTGCTTGAGGATGTAGTCCCGGGCCCCCTGCCGCAGGGCCTCCTGCACCGGGGCAAAGTCATTGTAGGCGCTGAGCACGAGAAACTGGATGTACGGGTTGCGCTGCTTGATCTTGGCCATCATTTCCAGCCCGTCCATGAAGGGCATCCGCACGTCGGTGATGACCGCCATGGGGAGACACTGTTCAAATTTGTGCAGGCCCTGCCGCCCGTTGGAGGCGGTGACCACCTCGAAGCCCTGGGCGGACCAGTCCACAATGGTGGAAAGATCGCTGAGAATAAAGGCGTCGTCCTCCACGATCATCAATTTCAAAGGTTCCATACCATCACCCCGGAAAGTAACTTTTTCATGTTGCAGCTATTGTATCACAACTCGGCGGACATTTCCATTTTCCTGCGCAAGTGAGGGGATATTCGAACAAAGTCAGAAGATTATTGTATGTTTTTTAAGCAGAAACCATAGTAATATGATAGTCGAACCCGTGCCTTGCGGTAATAGTACACAAAGAGACAGGATCAGACGGGGGAAGCGCAAATCCGAACCGCTTCGTGCAAGGAAGCACAAAAGGAGGGAATTTGAACATGAGAAAAAGCTTGAAAAGAGTGCTGGCTTCTGTCCTGAGCGCAGCGCTGCTCGTGTCTGCCATGAGCATGACCGCTCTGGCCGCGCCCGCCGAGGTCGCCAACGGCACCTTCACCATGACCGGCGTGGCCAAGACCGGCAATGTGGCCTACTACCTGTCCACCGGTGACGGCGCTTACGCCACCACCATTTATGTGGTCAACGACCAGTACACAGGCAGCCCCGCCACCCTGACTCTGGCGGACGGCACCACGCTGGATCTGACCACCTATGCCCCCAACATGGCCAACGGGAATTACACCGCCACGGTTGACGCCGTGAACGCTCAGGGCGCCGTGTACGTGGGCGGCAACCGCACCATCCGCTCCGCCGCCGACTATGGCATCACCGGCGCTGACGCCGAGGCCGTCAACTGGTTCCTGTCCTCCGGCCTCACCAACGCCGGCAAGAGCCTGACCGAGTTCGGCGACGTGATGTACGGCTTTGAGTACGCCGTGGATCTGTACCGTATGTTCCAGCTCGTCATCGAGGAGAACCTGCTGGCCGCCGACTTCAAGTACCCCACTGACTCTGTGGGCGGCATGGGCCATAACGACCAGTACTCCGACGCCGTGGACGCCATCCTTCACGCCGGCATCCTCAACGGCATCTATACCCAAGAGAGCGAAGTCACGAACATGGGCGGCGTGTCCCTGATCAAGAATCTGGACGGCGTTACGGAAGCCGGTCCCTTCGGCGCTACCGTTCCCGTCACCACCGAGTTTGCTTACGTGGCGCTGTATAACGCCATTACATCCCGCTGGTCCATGCTCAGCGAGCAGGGCAAGACCGTTGCCGCCGCTCTGAAGGCTTCCAACGCCGTGACCAACGCTGAGAAGATGGCCAAGCTGGCCGAGGTGCTGGGCGTTACCGTTCCTGCTGACGGTACGATGAGCAAGATCGACGTGGTCAAGCTGCTGTACGCCGCCCGCGGCTGTGTCCAGTCCAAGACATCTCCCGACGATACCTTCGCCGCCCAGACCGGTTCCGAGTATTCCAATATGCTGCGGTTCTACGACGTCTATCACACCCCCGTCATCACCAGCGCGTCTGATGCCATCCCCGGGAGCCTGATCTCCGCGGCCGGCTCCGCCCTGCTGGTGAACAACGCCGGTACCATCAACATCCATAACAAGACCGTCTCCCTTACCGGCAACTCCGATGACGCGGCCAGAATTGCTACCACGACTCAGGACGCCAACGTTCTGGTCGACGGTATGGAGGGGGCCACGGGCGGCAAGGTCGGCTTCCTCTACAATGCCACCATGCGCAACGCCTTCTACCGTGAGGGCATCGGCTCCGCCATGGCTGTCTGGGGCAAGAACAGCGTGGTCAACCTGACCAGCGACAACGGCACCCTGGTCATCGACGGCGAGGCCAACGGCACCCTGTCCCCTGCCAGCACCATGGCCGGCGCGGTGTATGTGGGCTTCGGCGCTTCCCTGAACGTCACCAACGCCGTGGCTTACTCTTCCAGCCAGCACCTGACCAACGTCCTGTACAACGGCAACGTCCACTTCAAGGACGCCGCCGCCTTCGGCTCCGGCCGTGTGTACAGCTCCGACTTCTGGGGCGGCTATCAGGTCTTTGAGAACTCCATCGCCACCGGCGGCTCCGTCACCGATGAGCCCACCACCCTGATCGTCAAGAACTCCGTGTACGGCAACTCTGTGGGCGGCAACGGCTTCGCCTCCCAGTATTTTGAGAATTCCATTCTGAACGTGGGCACCGCCTCCTTCCAGAATACCACATCCCTCATCACCGACACCGGCTCCCTGACGCTGGTCAACTCCAAGCTGAACAGCACCTCCGGCACCTTCGCTTCCTCCACCAAGGGCGAGCGCGTCATCGTCACCCTCGTGGACAGCGAGATCGACATGTCCAAGGGCAACGTCCTGGCCAAGGTGGATAACTACACCACCCTGAACCGCCAGCGTCCCGGCTTCTCCGACAACGGCATGTTCAACGGCGAGATGGTCATTGATCTGGTGGGCGACAACTACATCACCACCAGCGACGGCACCCTGACCGCCACCATCGCCGAGGGCGCCAGCCTGACCATCAAGGGCAAGGTCATCGACGCCGACGGCAATGACATCGACTTCTCCGGTATCACCGGCGTTACTGTCGTTCCCGGCGACGGCGTTCTGAAGGTCGAGCGCACTGCTCACGCCCTGACCTACGGCGAGGCCGCCGACGTCATCGCCGCCCTGATGAAGGACAGCGGCGTTTACTACACGATCCCCAGCCAGGTCGAGGGCGAGCGTCCCACTCAGGTCATGGTCTACACGGCTGACGACGTGTACGCCGCCATGCAGGCCGCCGGCATCCTCGAGAATGCCCCGGCTTCCTACACCGCCATCACCGGCGCTGAGTTCGACACCATGCTGGCCAAGGCTCTGAACACCGCATCCCTCGAGGGCATCGGCGAGTTCGCGCCCAGCACCAAGACCACCATGACGAAGGCCGACGCTGAGGCCGTCATCAACTCCGTGGTCCTGTGGGCCAAGGGCGGCGCCAACCTCACCGGCGACACCAACAAGTTCCTGTGCATCGAGAGCGGCTCCACCTGGACGCCCGATGCCAAGAGCGGCACCCTCCATGTGGCCGGCATCATCGGCCACGGCACCATCGCCGGTATCCGCGGCTGCGGTGAGAAGAGCTACAACCTGACCACCAAGACCTACAACGGCCTGACCATCTACTACAACCCCTATGCCGGCAGCGCCAATATCGTGATGCCCTCCGATCCCCGTTCCTATGAGATGGGTTACGTCGAAGGCGGCGCCCGCCTGTACCCCGACTACCCCGCTATTCTCAAGACCCTGATCGCCACCGGCGCTTACACCACTGAGAGCGTTGACGGTCAGACCATCGAGATCAAGGATACGGACGGCAAGACCGCCGCAGTTTACACCTGTGCCACCGGCGAGCTGACCATCTCCAAATCCAGCATCATCGCCTCTACCGCCTTCACCGCCAATCTGATGAACATCAGCACGCTGGGTCAGGGCGACGCCGTTATGGCCGCTACTGAGGGTGCGGTCATCAACATCAAGAACTCCACCATCGAGTCCCTCACCGGCCGCGGCGCCACCGCGCTGGCTGGCGGCACCCTGAACATCGACGGCTCCACCATCACCAACCGTGACGGCAAGGGCAGCCACGGTGTCTGCGTGCTGTACGGTTCCGTCATCGACATCAAGAACTCCACCATCGATGCCAACACCTCTGCCTTGGCCTCTGACTTCGGCGGCGGCCTGATCATCGCCGACAACGTCAAGGCTTATGCGCAGGAGCGCGGCGGCGGCATCCTGGCCGACGGCATGACCTTCGGCTATGTCACCAACAGTGAGCTGAAGACCGCCCATGACGCGGCTGCTTCCACTGCCGGCTGCGGCGTGCTGAACATTGACAACTCCGTGCTGGAAGGCAACGACAAGTCCATCCTGTACAGCTATGTGTTCGGTATGCTGGCCAGCGAGCGCGGCGAGTTCAACGTCTCCAACAGCAAGCTCAGCGGCAACTCCCACGGCATTTACATTCAGGGCAACACCATTGATATGCACCTGAACAATAACACTATGACCTACGGCGTGGGTGCCGCCGAGAAGACCTACCTCATCAAGGCCGAGAACCCCACCCGTCCTGCCCCCTTCTACACCCGCGCCAACGTCTACATTGAGAACATGAACCTCAACGGCGACATCTACTTCGATGCAGATACCTCCCAGCCTTGCGTCAAGGGCTACACCGACACCTACCTGAACATCTATCTGGGCGCCAACACCACATGGCTGGGCAGCGTTGTTTCCACCGGCCATGACGGCGGCGTGCACATCTTCCGGATGAATAACGCCACCGGCAAGTATGATGAGATTACTTACACGCTGGATACCCCGACCTATGTCACCACCGTTGAGAGCGGCCCCGTGGTCAATCCCACTCAGCCCACTCAGCCCACCGAACCCAGTAAGCCTGAGCAGCCCGGCAAGACCACCTATGTGGACGTGGTTTCCGGCTCCTGGTACGAAGAGGCCGTCAATTATGTGACCGAGAAGGGCCTGTTCAACGGCACCTCCGCCACTACCTTCGGCCCCAACGACAGCACCAGCCGCGCCATGCTGGCCACCGTGATCCACCGTCTGGCCGGTACCCCCGCCGCTCCCGCCGTCACCTTTAAGGACGTGGCCGCAGGCAAGTGGTACACCGACGGTATCGCCTGGTCCGCCGCCAACGGTGTCGTGAACGGCTACTCCGCGGAGCAGTTCGGCCCCATGGACAACATCACCCGTGAGCAGCTGGCCACCATGCTGTACCGCTACGCCGTCAAGTGCGGCTATGACGTCAGCGTCGGCGAGGACACCAACATCCTCAGCTACACCGATGCCGCCGATGTCAGCGAGTTCGCGGTTGCCGCCATGCAGTGGGCCGTCGGCTCCGGCGTGGTCCAGGGCAGCGGCAGCGCGCTGAGCCCCAAGGCTCCCGCTTCCCGTGCCGAGGTGGCCATGATGCTGATGCGCTTCTGCACCATCTATCGCTGATATACTCCCTCCTTTTTGCCCCCCAATTCCAACTGCACGGAAACTGCCGGCCTAAGGCCGGCAGTTTCCGTTTTTTACGCATTCGGGGATAAAAAACATCTGGCCTATTTGATAAAAATAGGATATAATATAAATTGAGTTCGTATCATTATCAAATTGACCCGGCGGGAGCCGGGATCGAAGGGCGGTCCGCCGCCCCGGAAAGGGCCGGGGCCTTCGGGGATGCGCCATACAGGAGGGATCTTGATGAAACTTGTGATCGCCGTCGTCAACCATGACGACTCCGCCGCCGTCGCCCGGGCGCTGACCCAGGGGGGCTTTTCCCATACGAAGCTGTCCACCACCGGCGGCTTTTTGATGGCGGGCAATACCACGTTCCTTGTAGGTGTGGATGAGGAAAAGGTGCAGCAGGTCATCGACATCATCCACCAGTATTCCTTCAGCCGCAAGCAGATGATCCCCACCACCACCGAGATGAGCTACGGCTACTGCCCGTCCATGCCGGTGGAGGTCACCGTGGGCGGTGCCACCATTTTCGTGGTGGACGTGGACCGGTTCGAGCGCGCGTAACGGCATGAGCATGGAAATCCCCTCTCCCTTGTCCCACGCCTATATCGTCACCGGCGGCAGTCAGGACAGCCGCCGGGCCTTTGCAAAGCGCATGACGGCGGCCTATTTGTGTACCGGGGAGCACCCGCCCTGCGGCCATTGCCGCCACTGCATGAAGGTGGAAAAGGGCATCCACCCCGACGTGTTCACCCTCTCCCCCGCCCCGGGCAAGCGGGAGATCGTGGCCGATCAGGCCCGGGATCTCCGCGGCGACGCATATATCCGCCCCAACGAGGGCGAGCGTAAGGTGTACGTCATCGACCCGGCGGAGGCCATGAACCCGGTGGCCCAGAATTCCCTGCTCAAGGTGCTGGAGGATGGCCCGGCCTACACGGCCTTCCTGCTGCTCACCGCCCAGCCGGGGCAGCTGCTGGACACCATCCGTTCCCGCTGCGAGACGCTGACCCTTCCCCCCGAGGAGGAGCCCGCGGACCCGGAACTGACGGCCCGGGGGCGGGAGCTTGCCCGCCTGCTGCTTACCGGCAGCGAGTGGGAGGTGGCCCGGGGCCTTACGGCGCTGGAGCTGGAGAAGAAAAAGGGCGATCAGCTGCTGGACATTCTCGCGGCGGCGGAGCCCTTTGCGGCGGCGGAGCTGACCCGGAACTGCCGGGCCCCGGCGGTGCTGCGGGTGTTGAAGACCTGCCGGGACAACGCCGTTTACAATGTGGGCGCGGGGCATACGCTGGGGTGGATGGCAGCGGAGCTGTTTCGATAACCAAAGGCCGAAGGCCTTTACACCTTTTCTTCTTTTCGAAAGAAGGGAAAGGTCAGGTTTCGCTTGACAGCGAGTTACTTTTTGCTCCTGCAAAAAGTAACCAAAAACAGGTTCAGGGGCGAAAATACGGATTCGACTTCGGGCACTGAAGTTCGTGCCCTCGCTCATAGTATTTTCCCCCTGAAAACCCCCGAAGGTTACGGGAGAGCATTCAAAGAGTGCGGCGTTCTGCCAACCGGCGCGGGGTAACAGGACACACGAAGCCGCTGATTCTCGCTGCCGCTCCAATGGTGGTCGTTATAGACTGTTCGGCCCCCGAATGGCGCCTACAAGGCACGGGCCCCCTGCCGAAGCCCAGCGAAGCGGGTTCGGCGGGGAGAGGAGGAACGCCGGAATGGGCGAGTTTTCGCATATAGGCGGAAA
>CAKUPH010000048.1 GCA_934675115.1 uncultured Oscillospiraceae bacterium
GATTCTCGCGCTGGCCCTGGCTCTGGTCATGACCCTGTCCGTTATGACCGTTGCCAACGCTGCCTTCACCGACAGCAAGGACATCAACGCCACTTATGCTGAGGCTGTTGACGTGCTGTCCGGCATGGGCGTGTTCAAGGGCACCGGCACCGGCGCCACCTTCAGCCCCAAGCAGAGCATCACCCGGGCTGAGGTCGCTGCCATCATCTATCGTATCGTCACTGGCGACGTCACCGACAAGCAGGCCGGCATCTATGCTGACTATGCCAAGTTCAACGACGTCAAGTCCACCGCCTGGTACGCCGGCTACGTGGGCTACTGCTCCAACGCCAACCTGATCAAGGGCGACGGCAAGGGCAACTTCCTGCCCACCGCTACCGTCACCGGTTATCAGGCTCTGGCCATGATCCTCCGCGCCATGGGCTATGACGTGAACGGCGAGTTCACCGGCTCCGGCTGGGAGGTCAAGGTCGCTTCCACCGCCCAGCAGCGCGGCATCCTGGTCAACGTGAGCGCCGGCACTCTGGGCACCGCCGCCGCCCGCGAGGTCGTGGCTGAGCTGCTGTTCCAGGCCATCCAGAAGTCCACCGTCGTGTACACCCCCGCTCTGGGCTACTACACCGCTGACCTGCTGGCTGGCGCTTCCACCACTTCTCTGGGCTACAAGACCTTCGGTCTGACCTCCGTCACCGGTATCGTCGTGGGCAACCAGGCCACCGGCGAGACCTACACTCAGGTCGCTTTTGACGTCAATGGCCCCAGCTATGCTTACGCCAACGCTACCGCGTTCAACACCACCACCGGTCTGGACATGTTCGGTCATGCCATGAAGGTGTGGTACAACGCCAAGAACGTGGGCGCCAAGACCGTGTACGCCAGCTATGACAAGGCCACCAAGGCCGCCACTGTCGTCGCTGCCGACGCCAACCTGGCTTCCACCGCTCCCGCCGGTCTGAAGAACACCGTTGTGGCCGCTGGCTTCAGCGTCCTGTCCAACAACGCTTACTGGTCCGGCGCTTATGATCAGCTGAGCACTCTGCGCGCTGCCGCTTCTCAGTATGGCGCTTCCAACACCACCATGTACTATGTGGTGTCCAACAACACCGCTCTGACCACCGACGTCGTCGTTAAGATCGACGCTCAGGTCGCTATGATCTCTCAGATCAACACCACTCTGGTCAAGAATCAGACCCTGACTCTGGCCAACAGCACCTACGGTGTCAATGGCGTTATCGCCATCAACTCTCTGACCGCTGGCAGCGTGAACACTCTGGGTTCCGTTGTCATCGCCAAGAAGGTCACCGGCACCAACAAGGTGAACACCGCTCTGCCCTACTATGATCTGTCCGCCACCGGCACCAAGGCTGGCACCGTGATCGCCCGTGACAACGTCACCGGCAAGATCGTCCTGTCCGACGGCACCGCCATCGAGCTGTCCCCGCTGGCTCAGTACAACGCTGTTGTGAAGAGCGGCGTGACCATGCCCTCCACTTGGAACAACGCCAGCTACACCTTCGTTCTGGACAACGACGGCAAGTATCTGGGTGCCCGCGTGAACAACGACCAGTCCTTCATCTACGGCACCTTCGCTGACTATGCTTCCGCTGGTCTGAGCACCGGTACCGTCAACTACTATCTGACCGGCGTCACTCTGGACGGCCAGATCGTGACCAAGGACGTCACCGCTTATCTGGGCGGCAACGCTACCAACTACGATAACCTGACTGTTACCAAGAAGGCTTGGAGCCAGAACGTGCTGACTCCCGGCACCCACACCGGTTATGCCATCGACTCCACCGGCAAGCTGACCACCGACACTGCTAATGCTGGCGTCAACAAGATGTACACCAACTGGCAGATCACCAAGGCTGACGTGGCTCTCGGCTTCAAGGCCTACAGCGACAACGCCACCTTCATGACCAACGCCACCAAGTTCATCGTGGTCTCCGGCACCGGCACCGATACCCTGAAGGTCACCACCTACAACGGCATCAGCGAGCTGCTGGGCAGCGCTGACAGCGTGACCCTGCTGGCCGACGCTGGCAAGGGCAACATCTACTACACCTACAGCAACTACATCTACAACAACGTGATCGGTGCTACCAAGCAGGTCGATACTGTCATTCTGGGCGCTAACGACCTGACCTACACCTCCACCTCCAACGTGTACTACTGCAACACCGTGGTGACCGGTCTGACCAGCACCACCACCGTTGGCGGCCAGATCCTGCCCGCCGTTCAGTATCGGTTCTACAAGGACGGTGTCGCCGAGATGGTCTACATCACCGGCAATGCTCCCGCTGCTGATACCTTCTACACCCTGACTGCTGCCGGCAAGACCGTGAACGGCGATCCCGTCTACACTGTCACCGCCACCACCGTCGGCACCATCAGCGGCAACTACACCTACATTGGTGCGACCAACAATCTGGACACTGCTGTTATCGGCGCTACCCTGAAGACCGTGACTGGTGCTACCGTCGTCAATCTGGCGAACCCCAATCTGGCTCTGGGCTCCATCGCTGAGCTGAACAACGCTGTCTCCGTTGGCTACACCGTCACCGTTGACTGCGTGACCAACGCCGCTGGCGCTGTCACCATCATCTATGTGACCGCTGTCGCCTAATTAGGAATCTGATTCTTAATTAAACAGCAATAAAAAGGCCCCGCGGGATCTTCCCGCGGGGCCTTTTTGCGCTCCGGTCAGCCGATGGCAAGGTAATGATAGGAAAAGCTGGAGGAATTCATGGCGTAATTGCTGTCGTTTACCACCTTGAAGCCGTTTTTTGTGACGGCGATCAGCCCGGCGGTGACGGCGTTGGCGTCATAGGTGCCGCCGGTAATGGCCATACCGATTTTATTGCCGATGCTGGCCACCGCCATGGTGTTGCAGATCAGTACGACCTTGGGCGTGAAGCCCAGCGCGACGTTTTTTGTGCCGTTGTTTCCGGTGTAGGTGCCCACGGCGAAGTGCTTGACCGCCAGCGAGGTCTGCACCTCCGCCAGCCCGGCGGTGAGGTCGGCCTGCGCCTGCGCGGCGCTGGCGTCGAGCTTCTCCCAGTTCTCGTTGAATTCCGTCCGGAGGACGCTGTCCCCCGGCTCCCACAGGTGGAGCTGTAAGTGTTCAGATTTGTTGGTTGACATTTTTTAACCCCCTTCAACGAAGGGGGTTAAATGTTTCCCGCGTTGTACGTTTCGGTGCAATCCTTCGGCGATTTTTCTCCCGTTGCACGGGTTGCACTGCCCTTATCGCCCGGGAATGGCCCGGATGACGGCGGACAGCACCTCGCCGTGGGTCTGGTCGAACACGTGGGTGTAGATGCGGGCGGTGATGGCGGGGTCGCTGTGGCCGAGGGTCTTGCTGATCTGGTACATGGGCACCCGGGCGTCGTTGGCCACGCTGGCGAAGGTGTGCCGCAGGCCGTGGAGCGTCACCTTCGGCAGACCGCGGGCGGCGATGAACTGGGAAAACAGCAGCGTCAGCCGGTTTGGGTGCCACGGGCGGCCCTCGGGGTCCGTGGCCACGCAGAGGTCCTCCCGCCACGGCAGGCGGCGCTCCGCCATGAGGGCCCGGTGGGCCGCGAGCTGCCGCTCCAGCAGGGCGGTGAGGTCGGTGACGCAGGAAATGTCCAGCGTGCGCATGGAACCGGCGGTTTTCGGGGCCTTGCACACCACCCGGTGGCCCGCCGCCGTCCGCACCGAGCGGATGGACACCGTCCCACGGGCAAGGTCCACGTCGCACCAGCGCAGGCCCACGATCTCGCTGCGGCGCAGGCCCAGATAGCCCGCCAGCTTCACCGGCAGCTCCAGCGCCGTGCCCTCGGACAGGTCCAGCAGCCGGGCCAGCTGCTCCGCGTTGTAGAAGGTCTGCCGGGCCGGGGTGAGACGGGGCGGCTCCACCCGGTCCACGGGGTTGGAATCCAGAATTCCCTGCCGGTAGGCCAGCTTCAGGGCGGAGTGGAGCAGCACGTGGTGCTTGCGCACGGTGTTGCTGGCCAGATTTTTGTTCCGCATCACCCATGTGTAATAGCTCTCGATGAGCTGGGGCGTCAGGTCGCAGATGCGCACCCGGCCCAGCGCCGGGATGAGGTGGGCGTTGACGATGTTGGCGTAGCTGTAATAGGTGGTGGGCTCCCGCTCCGGGGCCACCACGTCGTCCAGCCAGTGGCGGAGCCAGTCGTTCAGCGTGGCCGTCCGGGTCAGGGCGGCGGGTTTCGGCGCTCCGGTGGGGAACGTGGCCGGGAGAGTCTGCTCAAAGGGCCGCAGCGTGACCTGTTTCGGGCGGAGCGTGACTTTTTTCTTCATGGTAAATGTCCCTTCCTTTGGTAGGTGATGGGGACATTTTACCATAGGCGCGGTTTTCGGGCGGCTGGGGATGGCTTCGGGCATGGTTTTAAGGTATTTTTCAGATTAGGCTTGACATATTATCTTACATCTGCCATAATAATGGCAGACAACCCAATCGAGAACACAAAAAGGAAATGGAAGGGAGAATCTGTATGTATCGCAAGCAAAAATTCGCGTATTTCTTCTCGGGACTGCTGTGCGCGGCGCTGGTGGCGTCCATGGTGTCCCCGACGTTTGCCGCCCTCGCGCAGAAGACCATCAAGGTCTTTACCGGCGTGAACATCTACATCGACGACCAGAAGCTGGACCCCCGGGACGCCAACGGAAACCCGGTGGAGGTGTTCGTGTATAACGGCACCACCTATCTGCCCGTCCGCGCCGTGGGCGAGGCCGTGGGCAAGACCGTCCAGTGGGACGGCAAGACCAACAGCGTCTATCTCGGCAAGCACAGCAGCAACAAGCCCTCCGTGTGGATGAAGGACCTGGACTACTTCACCTCTGAATATGATTTCCGGATGGAGATTTTTGAGCAGGTAAAGGACAACCTGAACCAGACCCACACCAATGCCATGGCCGGTCATGACAAGGCCAGCCGGACCTACAAGCTCAACGGGCAGTACAGCGCCATCAGCGGCGTGCTCTTCCAGATTTACGAAAACAGAAGCTGGGACAACAACGGCCAGAGGAGCTACTTCAAGATCTACGGCGACGGCCAGCTGCTCTACTCCGCAGAAATGGCTGCCGGTATTGAGCCCATCGACTTCTACGTGGATCTCACCGGCGTGCTGGAGCTGAAGGTGGTCTTCGACTTCGACCGGGCAAACGGGAACCTGTGCGCTGCCGTGGGCGAATTCGGCCTGTGGACCTGATCAAATAAGAGGGGGAATTTTTTATGAAAAAGATCGTGGCATTGCTGCTGGCTCTGGGCTTGGCCCTGAGCCTGACCGCCTGCGGGAAGAAGTACACCTGCAGCGAGTGCGGCACCAAGACGAACAAGGCCTATTACGACATGTCCGCCGACTTGGACTACGTCCTGTGCGAGGACTGTGCCCGCTCCTACTGGATGCCGCTGGACTACACCCAGTACCGGGTGAAGTAAGGATAAACAGGATATACAAAGAGGACCGGCATAGCCATGCCGGTCCTCTTTGTATTCACATCATTCCTCCAGCCAGCGGGGCCGGGCCTTGCCGCCCAGCTTTTCCAGCTTCTTATAAAGGCCGGAGCGGCCCAGCTGCATCTGCTCCGCCGCCTGGGTGACATTGCCGCCGCACTGGCGGAGCACCCGGGCGATGTACGCCCGCTGGAAGCGCTCGGTGGCCTCGTGGAGGGAGCCGGCCAGAAAAGCGTCGGGCAGGGCGCTGCCGCTTCCGGAGGAGGGCTCCGCGGGGCTGGCCGGGGTGCTGACGCCCAGCACGTCGGACACGTTCCGGGCGGTGATGGTATCCGACGAGACGATGACGAAAATGCGCTCGATGACGTTGCGCAGCTCCCGGACGTTGCCCGGCCACGAATAGGACTGGAGCACCTCCAGCGCCTCCTGGGTGAACTGCTTGTGGGCGGAATACTTCTTGTTGAGCCGGTCCATGAAATAGACGGAAAACACCGCCGTGTCCTCCTGCCGCTCCCGGAGGGGCGGCACGGTGATGGGGATGACGTTCAGCCGGTAGAACAGGTCCTCCCGGAAGGAGCCCTCGGCGATCATAGACCACAGGTTCCGGTTGGTGGCGGCCACGATGCGGACGTTGACCTTGCGGATGTCATTGCCGCCCACCCGCTTGATCTCCCCGGTGGCCAGCACACGCAGGAGCTTGGACTGGAGGGGGAGGTTCAGCTCGCCGATCTCGTCAAGGAACAGGGTGCCGCCGTCGGCGATCTCGAACAGGCCCAGCTTGCCCTCCCGCCGGGAGCCGGTGAACGCGCCCTTTTCGTAGCCGAAAAATTCCGACTCCATCAGTTCCTGGGGAATAGCGGCGCAGTTGACGGGGAGGAACACCTGCTTGGCCCGGCTGCTGCTGCGGTGGATGTAGCGGGAGACGACCTCCTTACCGGTGCCCGACTCGCCGTAGAGCATGATGGTGCTGTCCAGATGGGCGGCCTTTTCCGCCAGCTCCAGACACCGGCGGGTGGCTGGGCTTTCCGCCACCAGCAGCCCCTCGGCGGGGTTGTCCTGCATGACCTGAGTAAGGGCCTGACGGATGGCAGCGTTGTTCTCCTCCAGCGAGCGAATCCGGTTGGAGATAGTTTCCCGCTTCTGGCCGTAGACCACCACCATGACGAGGTCGCCGTTTTCGTCGAACACCGGCTCGCCGGTGACCACGGTCTCCCGGCCGTCGTTGTAGTACACCCGGCTGGAGATGGTGCGCTTCTGCTCAATGACCAGCGGGGACACAGCGCTGCTGGTCAGCCCCCGCTCGACGAGGTCGTAAATAGTCATGTGCAGGAGCTCCTCCGTGGGGCAGCCCAGCGCCCGGGAGGATTCCTCGTTGGAATAGATGATGCGCCCCTCGCTGTCCGTGACGAACACCGTCCCGGAGCAGTGCTGAAGGATCGTCCGGAGCATGTCAAGCTCTCCGCCTGTCCATTTTGCAGTTCCCATGGCAACCCCCTGCCTTTTTGAATGATTATACCATACTTGCATTTCCCGCGTCAAAGCCGTTTGTAAGAACAGGACCGCCGCACGGAAGTGCGGCGGTCCTGTCGTTTTGTCGTGGAGAAAATCAGCCGATGGGATACATGATCGTGCCGAGAATGATGGCGATGGCGGCGACGATCAGAGTCAGGACCACAGTGGTCACGAAGATCTGCTTGTAGGAGTCCTTGTGGGTCATGCCGCACAGGGTGAGCAGCACGACCACGGCGCCGTTGTGGGGCAGGGAGTCCAGACCGATGGCGGACAGCGTGCCAACGCGGTGGAGCACCTCGGGGCTCAGGCCCATCTGGAGGTACTGGGGTGCCATGCTGGTCATGGTGATGCCCAGACCGCCGGTACCGGAACCGGCAGCACCGGCCAGAACGGTAGTGGCCAGACCGAAGGACAGCAGCGGAGAGGCATTCATATTGGTGAGGGCCTCGCTGAGGACGGCGTAGCCGTGGCTGGCGCTGACGACAGCGCCGTAGCCCACGATGCAGCCGGTGGTGACGGCGGCGCCCATGCCGCTGGTCACGGCGCTCTCCAGCATACCGGGGATGTCCTTGACGTTCTTATAGAGCAGGACGCCGCAGACCACGGTGCCAATGAGCATGGACAGCAGGACGTTCAGCTTGACGAACACCAGCAGCACAATGATGACAACGATGGGGATCAGGGCGATGATGGGGTTGACGCCCTCGCCCATGGCGTCGGCCATGCGCAGGGTCTCCAGCGTCTTGGGATCGGCCTCAAAGACCTCGCCCTTGGCGCGGGCGCGCTTGCCTTCCCAGTACATGTAGATGCAGGTCAGGCCGATGCCGATAACGCCGCAGATGATGCCCAGCACGGGGGCGGCGCTGACGGTGGTGCCCAGATAGCCGGTGGGGATGACGTTAATGGTCTGCGGAGTGCCGGGGAGCGCAGCGGCGGCAAAGGTAAAGCAGCCGGCGGCGATGGCGCCCGGGATCAGGCGGCGGGGCAGGTTGGCCCGCTGGAACAGAGCCAGCGCCAGCGGATACATGGTGAAGGCGATGACCAGAGCGGAAATGCCGCCGTAGCACAGGATCATACCGGCAAACAGCACGCCAAGAATGGCGTATTTCTCACCCAGCAGGTTGGCCAGCCATTTGGCGATGGAAGCGGCGGCGCCGGTCTTTTCCATGACCTTGCCGAACAGTGCGCTGATAAAGAACAGCAGGAAGAAATTCTTGACGTAATTGGCTGCGCCTGTCATAAAGGTAGTGGTCAGGGCATCAAGGACGTTCTGCCCGTCCAGAATGGCCAGCACGATGGCAGCCAGAATGGAAACGACGACAATATTGACCTTTTTGAATGCCAGGAACATGACCAGAGCGAGGGTGATGATAATCGCGATGACAGAAAACATTGTGATACCTCCCGTTCAACTCGTTCAGTTATATTCTCTTTTCCCTTTTGGTTTGCGCTTACTTCAGGTACTGCTTCTCCCCGTGGTACTTGTCCATCTGGTCGTAGTACTTCTGGAGGGGCAGCATGGCCAGCAGCTCGTCCTCGTCGAACTTGGCGTCCACCTTGGTCATGTCGCGGGTCTCGGCGAACTTCTTCAGGGTGTCCCGGACGGCGGTGAAGGCGGCATAAATGGTGTTGGGCCAGTAGACGGACAGGCAGGCGCCGGCCTCGGTCTCCTCGTCGATAGAGTCCTCGTAGCGGATGGGGGTGGTGACCACGGGGCCGTGGATGCGGTGACGCCACTCCTTCATGCCCTTGATGGAGCCAGGGAAGGTGATGAAGCAGGCGTCGGCGCCGGCGTCCAGATAGGCGTTGCAGCGGGTGATGGTCTCTTCCAGATCGTTTTTGAGCCACAGGGCGTCGGTGCGGGCGATGATGACGAAGTTCTTGTCCTTGCGGGCCTCGCACATGGCATGAATATGGTCTACCATAACATCGATGGACATGTCAATGGGGCCGGTGGAAACATGCTTGCCGATGATGCCGTCCTCCACCTGAATGCCGGAGACACCGGCGGACTCGAACTCGTGAACGGTGCGCCAGATGTTGCCGGAGTGGAACCAGCCGTTGTCCACGTCGCAGATCAGGGGCAGATCCACTTCCTTGGCGATCTCATAGGCCAGAGGGAGCAGGTCCTTGAGCTGCACCAGACCCACGTCGGCCAGGAAGTACTGGGACGCGCCGGTGATAAAGCTGCCGGTATAGACGATGGGGAAGCCGGTGGCCTCGATGAGCTTGGCGCTGAGTACGTCGTAAGCGCCCATGACGGGGACGCATTCGGGCTTCGCCATCAGCTCACGCAGGCGAATTCTTTTCTCATACATATCCATGGTTTGTTTCTCCTTACAGATGCACGTTTATTTGGCTGCGGCGTCAAATCATGGACATGCCGCCGTTGACATTGATGGTCGCGCCGGTGATGAAGTCGCTCTCGTCCGACGCAAGGAACAGGGCCGCGCCCGCGATGTCCTTCACGCTGCCCAGACGGCGCAGGGGGACGTTCAGGGACGCCTCGGCGGAGCCGAGGGTCTCGGTCATAGCGGTGAGGACGGTGCCCGGGGCGATGCAGTTGCAGGTGATGCTGTACTCGCCCACCTGCTTGGCGACGGCCTTGGCCCAGCAGATGACGCCGGCCTTGGACACGGGATAGGTGGCCTCGGTGAACACGCCGCCCACCTGACCGGCCACGGAAGCCATGTTGATGATCTTGCCGGACTTCTTCTCCTTCATGATGGGAATGACGCACTGGGTGCCGTAGATGGTGCCCATCAGGTCGATGTCCAGCACCCGCTTCCACTGCTCGGGACTGATGTCCTCCACCGGGCAGGCGGGGAGGGTGATGCCGGCGTTGTTCACGATGATGTCCACCGTGCCGAATTCGGCGATGCAGGCGTCCACCACGGCCTGGACCTCTTCCTTGCGGGCCACGTCGCACTTGACGGCGATGGCCTTGACGCCGGTGTTCTCCGTGATCTCACGGGCCACGGCCTCCGCCGCGTCGAGAGCCAGATCGGCCAGCACCACGTGAGCGCCCTCCCGGGCGTAAGTGCGGGAGATCTCCGCGCCGATGCCGTTGGCTGCGCCGGTCACGATGGCAACCTTGTCCTTTAACCGCATACTAAATGACCTCCTTCTGATATCGCTCTCTTTGAGCTTCATACCCATATAATAAGCATTTTTCGTGCCAACTGCTGTGAAAAGCGCCGGAAGCGTTGGGACGCATGGTGTTGCCGGAAGTGCAGTTCAAATGTGACAAAAGCGGATTGCGTCCACTTTTTTAGACGTAGTGTATACATAAAGAGACTTTTCTATAGAAGTAGACAAATCGAAAAATACAGCTCCAATGATGGCAGAGCTAAAAATCCTCCGAGCCGCAAAGGCGGCACGGAGGATCATAACTTTTCAGGGGGGAAAATCAGGGCTTCCGGATGCCGAAATTCAGCGCCAGCGTCACCGCGCCCATGATGATGACCATCACGAAGGTGGAGAAGTACCCGCCGCCGGACATGTCCTGCAAAGCGGCGGAGATCATGGGGCCGATGATGGCGGCGGGGATGGTGCACAGGTTGCACACGGCGAAGTTGGAGGCGTAGTTCCGGCTGCCGTACAGCTGACGGATGAGTGCGGCGGAAATGGTGATGCCGCCGCCGTAGCACACGCCCATGAGCAGCATTCCGGCCAGAACCACCGCGCCGCTCCCGGCCCGGTCGCCCAGCAGGAGCACGATGCCGGAGGCCAGCAGCACGCAGTTGGCCAGATACATGGTGCGCTTCCAGCCCAGCCGATCCATGCAGGAGCCCACGGCCAGCCGCCCCAGACCGTTGAACACGGAGATGACCAGACCCACGACGGCGGCCAGCCCGTAATGCACGGCGATGGACGAGGCGGAGTTGATGACCAGCATCCCGCTGGCGGACAGGCAGACGTTCCACACAAAATAGATCCAGAAGGTGGGCCGCCGGAGCATCTGGGCGGTCGTCAGCTCCATGGCCGGGGCGGAAGCCGCCGCGTTCTGTCCGGCGGGAAGCTCATCCCGCTCTCCGGGCTGGCGCACGATGGCGGCCCCGGCCAGCAGGACGATGAGCATGGCAATGGCAAAGACGCGGAAGGTGGCGGACAGTCCCACAGCCCCCATAAGGGCCGCGGCGATGTTGCCCAAAATCAGCGCGCCGAAGCCCAGCCCCATGAGCAGCGCGCCGGAGATCAGCCCCGGGCAGTCGGGGAACCACGGCTGCACACCGGACAGCACCGCGTTGTAGGCGATGCCGGTGCCCAGCCCGTTGAGCACGCCGTAGCAGAGGTAAAGCTGCACGAGGGCCGCGCCCGGGTCCTCCGGCAGCATGGACACCCCCCAGAACCCCGCCGCCGCAAGGACCGCAGCGAGAATGAGCTGCCGCCGCTTGGTGAGCTTTTTCAGAAAGCTCCCGGCCACCAGCCCGCCAAGGCAGAAGCAGCTCATCATAATGGTGAAATTCAGGGTGATGTTGGTCTGGCTCCACGCCGGATAGGCGGCGCCCAGCGCCACCTTGAAATAGCTCCATGCGTACATGGCGCCCAGAAAGAGCATCAGCACGACACCGGACGCTCCCAGCAGGGTTCGTTTGTGTTTCATGGGTCAAAGGTTCCTTTCTCTCGCGAAAATATCAGGGCTTGAGCCGCTCCAGATTGTCCCGGGTGTCCAGCGCGATGCGCCGGGCCAGCTCGTTGGGCACGTCCCGCCGCCACGCCGTCAGCAGGTAGAGCTTCGCCGACGGGTGCTGGAAGTGGAGGATGTGCAGGTCGTCGGCCTGAAGCCGCCGGGCGATGGACTGGGGCAGGATGGCGGTGCTCTCGCCGCTCTCCATGGTGAGGGTCAGCGCCGCCCGGTCCTGACAGAAACGGATCTGGGGCGCGCTGCCGATGGCGTCCAGAATGGACAGGATCTGCCCCAGCCCCCGGGGCTCCTTTTCCAGCAGGATGACCCCCCGGTTGCGCAGCAGCTCCAGGATCGCGTCCCGGTCATCCTTCCGGCCGGTACGGCTCCGGAACACCAGCACCATCTCGTCCTCGCACAGCACCTGCGACGCCAGCGGCTCCCCCAGTCCGGGCTCCGTGTGGAGGAAAAGCCCCAGATCCAGCGCGCCGTCCTGAAGCTTTTTCTTCATTTCCAGATACTCTTCCCGCCAGAACAGCGCCCGCAGGCCGGGGATGTCCTCCCGGCGGCGGCACACCGCGTCCGCCAGCACCCGGTGGATGGCCGGGTCATCGTCCGCCCGGGGCTCCACGGCGATGTGGATGGACCGCTCCGGCTGATTCTGTCCCGCCTCGTGCCGGAGGAGGGGCACCAGCTTTTCCGACTGGATGAGGATGCCCTTGGCCTCGGTCTGAAGAACGCGCCCCGCCTGCGTCAGGGCCACGTTCCGCCGGTCCCGCTCAAAGAGCGTCACGCCCAGCTCCTGCTCCAGCTCGGAGATCTGCTTGCTCAGCGCGGACTGGGAGACATACAGGCTCTCCGCCGCGCGGCTGAAGTTCAGCGTATCCGCCACGGCCACGAAATAGCGAAGCTGCCGCAATTCCACGGCGATCCCTCCGTTTCTGTCGAATTATTTTCTATTTTACCTGTTTTCCACGGGTTTCGCAACGCTTTTCCGGCGGCGGTGGTCATATGGAAAAGCGATAACTGCCCGGGCGGGTAAGTCCTTTTGGCGATGCAACCCGTGCAACGGGAGAAAAATCGCCGAAGGATTGCACCGAAACGTACAACGCGGGAAACATTTAACCCCCTTCGTTGAAGGGGGTTAAAAAATGTCAACCAACAAATCTGAACACTTACAGCTCCACCTGTGGGAGCCGGGGGACAGCGTCCTCCGGACGGAATTCAACGAGAACTGGGAGAAGCTGGACGGGGAGACGGCCCGGCTGGACGCCGCGGTCGCCGCCGCGGAGGAGAGCGTACCGCTGGTGAAGCTGGCGGAGGTCCAGCTCACGCAGGCGGTGCAGTCCTTCGTCATCGACCTTACTGGGAAAGATCTGGGCCGCTTCCGCGCGCTGGAGCTGGTCATCGACAATGCCTGCGCCGAACAGGGTTCCGGCGTTTCCTGCCGGGTGAATGACAACGCGGGCGGTTACTACAACACCAATGGCAATTCCGTGTGGGCCACCTCGCTGTCCGTCGGCTCTCTGCCGTGGTCGGCCTACGGCAGGGGCAGCCTGCGGTGCGAGATCACAGACACCGGCGAGCATCTGGCCTTTTCCAGCGAATCCTTTGGTGCTTCGTCCAACGGGTCGGTGTCGCGCGGCACGACTTACGCCGTCTGCAAGGGCTACTGTTTGCAGGACATCACGACGCTGACGCTGTATTCCAGCGACCCGGACACCGGGACCGTCAAATTTTTGTCCGGCCTGCGGCTGGCGCTGTACGGGAAGAAGTGGTGAACAGAAAAGGACCCCGGCTCCGAAGAGCCGGGGTCCTTTTTTGCGTTACGTTACAAGTGCCTGAAATTAGGCCACGTTGACAACGTAGTAGATAGCGGTAGCCTGAGTGTTGGTGGCGTTCATGACCAGATAAGCGGTCACGTTGCCGGCAGTCAGCTCAGCGGCGGAGCCAGCCACGACGGAGACGCCGTTGGTGGCGGAAACCACGACGCAGTACAGGCCAGCATCAGTGCAGTTGACGCCAACACCGTTCTCGTCAGTGATGACGGTGCCGTTATAGAACTTAACGTTATGCACGGCGGTGGGAACGTAGTTAGCAACGCTCACGATGTTGCCGTTGGCATCGTAAGTCACGGTGTACAGGTCGGCATTGTTGAAGCCGGGCAGAGTGCTGGCGGCGGAGGTCTTCAGGGTGGGAACGCCGTTCACATAGATGTAGTAGGCGTACAGGCCGTTGTCAACGCCGACGTTAGCGCCGGAGGTGATGTAAGCAACCTCGGAGGTGCCGGTGAAGGTTGCGTTGCTGGCATCCACGAAGCAGTAGGTCACGTAGCCCTTCTCAGCGAAGTAGGACACGTTGACGTTGCTCATGCTGGGAACGGTCTTGTAGCCGGTGTAAACGGTGTAGGTGTAGCCGGTAGCAGCATTGCCGGTCTTGACCAGATACACGGTGTTGTCGTTGGTCACGGCGTAGGAGGTCATGACGGTGGGGACACCAGTCTTGATGGTCTTGCCGGTCTCAGCAGTGCCCTGAGCAACGATCACCTGAGCGCCGTTGGCCAGAGTGGTGAACTGATAGGCGGCATTGTAGTAGTTCTGGTTCTCAGCCTTGATGGTGGAGACAGTGCCGTTGGCATAGCTACCCTGACCATTGCCAGCAGAGGTGAACGGAGTGACGACGGTCTGATTCCACTTACCAGCAACCACGGTACCATTGGTATCGGTGTTGGCAAAGCTCTTCAGGTTGGCATAGACCTTGGCGTCGTCCAGCGGCTGATAGCTGTTGGCCCAAGCAATGTCAGTGATGATGCCGTAGCTGTAAGCGGTGGTGGGCTGCACCAGACCGATCACGTTGCCGTAAGCATCGGTGTAGACATTGTAGGTGGTGAACAGGGTGCCGGTCTTGCCGAGGAAGTACTTGGCAGCCCAGTTGTAGGTGGCGCCGCCCAGAACGGAGGTCTCGGTGACAATGTTGTAGCCGGTCAGAGCGCCGGTAACAAAGTTAGCGGGGTTGACAACGCGGACAACGCCGTCGGAGGTCATGTTGACCAGAACATACTGACCAACAGTGAAGGCTTCGCTCTTGAAGGTCTTAGCAACGCCAGTGGCATCGGTAGCATAGACAGTCAGAGCGGTGCTGGCGGGAGTGACATGGCCCAGAGCGTCAGCCTTGGCGGGAGTCACGCCGGTGACCTTAGCCAGATAGGTGTCGATCTCAACAACGCGGTAGTCGCCGTTGGGCAGAGCATAGACCTCGGTCAGAACGCCGGTGCCGGTGCCGTACAGAACGGTGGTGGTGTCCAGATAACGCAGAGCGTACTGAGTGTACATAGCCTGGTTGGAGTTCTTGTAGATCTGGGTGGTGTCATCGCGGGTCAGGCCCAGGTCGGCAACCAGCTGGCACACCTTGGTGGTGGTGGTGTAGGTCTTGACGGGGGTATCGGCAAAGCTCACCAGAGTCTTGTCGGTAGCGGTGGGAGCAGTCCAGCAGCCGAAGTTAGCAGCGGTGTCCAGCTTCCAGACCTTGGAGGGACGACCCCAGATGTCGTCAGCGGTGGTGGGAGTGCTCAGCAGGGCAAACGCCTTGTAGCCCAGGGTGTCGTTCTTAGTAGCACCAGTGATGGTGGTGTACTGATTGTAGCCCAGAGCGGGGGTGTAGGTCACGGTGGGAACCAGGATGGCCTGGAACAGAATCTCAGCCACGACCTCACGGGTAGCGGCCACGCCCAGAGTGCCCTGATTGATGTTCTTCAGGATGCCCAGACCCTGAGCGGTGGAGGCAGTCTTGACCTCCCAGCCGGAGCCGGTGAACTCGCCGTTCTGGTCATAGCCCACAGCGCGGAGGATCATGGCCAGAGCCTGATAACCGGTGACGGTAGCGCCGGGGTTGAACTTACCGGCGCCGTCGCCCTTGATCAGCTGAGCGTTGGCGCAGTAGTTGACATAGCCAGCGTACCAAGCGGAAGACTTAACGTCGGAGAACTTGTTGTAGTCCGCGTAAATCTTGGCCTGAGTGTCGTCAACATCACTGGTGACGATGCGGTAGATGATGGCAGCAACTTCAGCGCGAGTGATGCTCTGCTTCGGGCTGAAGGTGGAGCCGGTGCCGGTGCCCTTGAATACCTTCAGAGCAGACAGAACCTCAACGGCCTCGTTGTACTTGCCGTCGATGGAACTGCTGTCGGTGAAGGCAGCGTTGGCAACGGTCATAACGGACAGGGTCATGACCAGAGCCAGGGCCAGCGCGAGAATC
>CAKUPH010000049.1 GCA_934675115.1 uncultured Oscillospiraceae bacterium
GGAAATCTTCGTCCAGCCTCATAATTTTGCAGACTCGCAAGGCTAATTTTGAGCGCTTTTGCGGCCTCAGCCTGCGTCATGTTTTGATTTACTCTTGCAGCTTTAAGGGTGATAGGCATAAAACTCAGCCTCCTTTCGCCTATAACTATAACCCTTAAAGAGTAATTAGTCAACCCCAAAAGTGTAATAAAATATTTTTTCTATTGATTTTTTTATTCTTTAAGAGTACAATCGTAAGTGCGTAGTAGCAAGAGGAGGATACGAAATGAAGAATGATTTAGGAAATAAGAAAATCTTCGCTGAGAATCTGCAACACTACATGGACCAACATGGTATTGATAGAAATAGGCTCTGCGCAGATTTGGATTTCAAATATACAACAGTAAGCGGATGGCTGAGCGCAGAAAAGTATCCGAGAATTGACAAAATAGAAATTCTTGCTCACTACTTTGGCATTAAGAAAGCGGATTTGGTAGAAGATCATAGCAAGGCTGACAAGTTGGGCCGCATATTTGTCGATGTGACAACAGCCCTAAATCTGAATATCCCGGAAATGCAAGAGGATCTCGGAGTTGACCGCAAAACCATTGAGCGCTTGATTTGTAATAAAAACACTTTCCTCCAAAAAGAATTTAAGCTTCTTGAGGAGGCCTATGGCGTTCCCGTTTCTGTTTGGGCGGGGGAGAAAACATTCGGTGCATGGTTTCATGCGTTGCTCCACAGCCGTGCTGATACGCAGGTCTACAAGCTATTTGCGCAACTGAATGCCGAAGGCCAGGCAAAAGCTATTGACATGCTGGACGATATGGTCAAATCCAGAAAGTATTGCGGATAAAGAAATCCTGGCGTGGTACAAAGACGATCTGCTCGGGTGATTCATGTAGATTTTAGGAAAAAGCAAGGAGGCTATACCATGTTCTGTTTCAAATGCGGGGCGCAGATTCCAGATGAGAGCGTGTTCTGCTCAAAGTGCGGCGCCAAAGTACAGGCTTTGCCGGAGCCGACTGCGCAGACTTACACCCTGACCTTTGACCGGGCCAGCCAGGTGTACGTGGCCAACCCGCCGATCAAGGTCGTCATCGATGGCAGCATCCGCCTCTCGGTGGACAATGGAAGAACCGAGCGCGTAGATCTCGCGCCCGGCCCTCATAAAATCGAGCTGTCCGGATCCATCCGCTCCACCAAGGCGGATGTCGATCTGCAGCGCGACACCGTTATCAAAATCAGCTTCAGTCGGCTCTCCGGTAAACTGGTCGCCGAGGTAATCTGAGCATAAAAAACCGCCCGGGAGCTACCACACACCCGGACGGTACTGCAAAGTATTTTATCTGCAATCCACCACGAAAGAAGATAAATAACCGAATATGGCAACAACCAAAATGCGGCCAACTTTGCCTTTCCATTCTACCACAGGAAAAGCTGGGTTGGCAAGAATGGAAAGAGAGGTTTTATCAAATTATGGCCACAATTGAAAAGAGAGGCGAGAGCTACCGGATCATCGTGTCCAATGGGTACGACATCAACGGCAAGCAGATCCGCGAGAAGATGACGTGGACGCCAGAGCCAGGGATGACGAAGCGGCAGATCGAGAAGGCCCTGAACAGGGAGGCCACGCTCTTCGAGGAGCGGGTGCGGCATCAGGTGACCCAGAACGGCAACATCCGGCTGGTGGATTTTACGAAGATCTTTCTGGAGCAGTATGCTCGGCCCAACCTGAAGAAAAGAACCGCATTCGGGTATGAGGAGAAGATGGCCGTGATCAACCAGGCTCTTGGCCATATCAAGCTGAAGGACCTGAAGCCCGGCCATATCGCCGCCTTCTATGCCAACCTGCAGGAGGAAGGCATGCGGAACCGCTGTAAGGCGATGCCGAAGGTGGACTTCGCCGCCTGGATGAAGGAGCGCAAGACCTGCAAGGCAGAACTGTCCCGGCAGACCGGCGTGTCGATCTGGTGCTTCTCTCAGCTGAAGAATGGCCGTGGGATCGCCCAAAACTGCGCCGAGCAGATCTGCGAGAAGCTGGATGTTCCCTACAACAAGCTCTTTATCCGGCAGCACGACGATACGCCGCTGAAGCCCGGTACCATCCACACCTACCACCGCACGCTTTCCGCTGTCCTATACCGTGCAGTGAAGTGGAAGTACATCGAGAGAAATCCAGCCGAGCGGGCCGATCTACCCAGCATCGCCCACAGGAAGGCAGCTTATCTGGATGAGCCGGATGCCCGGCGGCTGCTGGAGCTGCTGCAGGATGAGCCTATCAAGTGGAGGGCGGTCATTACTTTTGATCTACTCTCCGGACTCCGGCGCGCAGAATTTCTGGGTCTGCGATGGTGCGACGTCGATCTGGATGAGCGAATGCTCTATGTTCGCCAGACATGGAACTATATCTCTTCTGAAGGCTGCTATGTCGATACGCCAAAGAGCGCGACCAGCGAGCGGCCGCTGAGAATCTCCCGCACCGCTGTTCTTCTCCTGCTGGAGTATAAGCGCTGGCAGGATGCCCAGCGGGAAGCCTTGGGGGATGCTTGGCGGGATAAAGACGATCGGATCTTCACCAATGATGAAGGGGCTCCGATGTTTCCGGACAGTGTTACCCAGTGGTTCACTAAATTTGTAAAAAGGACCGGCTTGCCAAAAGTAACCGTCCATTCCCTCCGGCACACTTACGCCAGCCTGATGATCGCAGATGGTACCCCTCTTGTCATTGTTTCTCATAACCTGGGCCATGCACAGACCAGCACCACCAGCAATATCTACTCCCATGTCATTGCCGCGGCCGAGGCAAAGGCAGCAGAGGCCTTTGACCGCTTCGGCGATCTGGTCGTTCCAGAAAGTGAAGACATAAGTGAAGTGAAATCACAAGAAGTAAAGAAAACGGCCGCAGGAAGTTAAGTTTCCTGCGGCCGTTCCTATGGAGCTGGTGAGGGGATTTGAACCCCTGGCCTATTGATTACGAATCAATTGCGCTACCACTGCGCCACACCAGCTTATGTGGTTTTCTGCCTGTTGAAGTTGAGATAAACCCCAAATAAACCCCATTTGTGGGAAACTTCTGGCAACCGAAATTTCGTGTCTATTGTGCCCCAAGGCTTTCAGGGTTTCAGAGCAGTTTTGACCTCATCATTACGAATCAGCTGCTCTACCAACTGAGCCACAGCAGCATATGAAGTTTGGCACCCGGGCAAAGCTCAAATGCAGGAATTATTTTACCATAAAGTTTCCGAGCCGTCAATGCCGATTTTGCGGGATGCGGCATTGGCGGCCCGGAAACAGGCGCGTTTTTTCAGTTGGCGGCCAGCGTGTTTCGGCTCAGGCCCACGTGCTTGTAGTAGAGCAGCATCAGCAGGCAGCACATCGCCCAACCGGCGGGGTAGCCCAGCGCGATGGGGATGAACTGGTTGCAGACCCGGGACATGATGAACAGGTAGATCTGCCGGAATACCACGAAGGAGGACAGCATGATGATCATGGACGCCCGGCTGTTGCCCGCGCCGCGCAGGGCGCCGGAAAAGATCTGATTGACGCAGCTGAGCAGGCCGAAGGGCGTAATGCAGCGCAGCAGGAGGGAGCCGTAGCGGACCACGTCCGGGTCGCTGTTGAAGAAGGCCGCGATGCCGGGGGCAAAGATGACGGCCAGCAACGTGATGGCGGAAATGCACACGAGGGCCATGCCCACGGCGATGCGGACGCCCTTGTTGGCCCGCTCCGTCTGCCGTGCGCCAAGATTCTGTGCCACAAAGGTGGTGCAGGCGATGGACAGCGATTGGATGGGCAGGATGCGCAGCTGCTCGACCTTGGTGAACACCGTCCAGCCGGACATGCCGCTGGTGCCGAAGAAATTGATGTAGGACTGCACGAACACGTTGGAAAAGGAGGTGATGGCCATCTGAAGTCCGGCGGGCAGGCCCACCAGAATGATCTTCCGCAGCATTTCTTCATGGAGCTTCAGCTTGCGGGGATAGAGCCGGACGCAGGAGCTGCTGCGCATGAGGATGATGACCACCAGAATGGCGGAGATGAACTGGGCGATGATGGTGGCCAGTGCCACACCCTCCACCCCCATGTGGAGCACCAGCACGAAATAGAGGTCCAGCACCGTGTTCAGCACGGCGCACACCAGCAGAAAATAGAAGGGGCGGCGGGAATCGCCCACGGCACGCAGGATGCCGGATCCCATGTTGTACACCATCAGCCCCATAACGCCGGCAAAATAGATATAAAGGTAGGTGGACGCATCGCCCACGACCTCGGCGGGGGTGTTCATCAGGCGGAGCATGAAGGGCGTGAAGCCGATGCCGATGCCGGTGAACAGCACGCCCAGCAGCAGCGTCATCAGTGCGGCGGTGTGGACGGTGTCCTGCACCCGGCCCTCGTCCTTCGCGCCGTAGTACTGGGAGATGACCGCGCCCGCGCCGCTGGCGAGGCCGCCGAAAAAGCCGATCAGGGTGTTCACGACCGGCCCCACGGAGCCGACGGCGGAGAAGGCCTCGCTGCTGACGTAGTTGCCCACCACCCAGGTATCCACCATGTTGTAAAGCTGCTGAAAAATATTCCCCGCCAGCAGGGGAAGGGCAAATTCCATCATGTGGCGGAAAATGCTGCCCTGTGTCATATCAACGTCTGTACGCCGTCCGAGCTTCGCGGCGCTTCCCTGAGCCATACCGGAAAATTCCTTCTTTCTTGTCAGATAATATTGGATTATAGCATAAATACCGGCAATTGGGCAATTGCAAATATCGATGGGGCATAGCCCAGCCGAATAAGGGGGGCGGTCCCGCGGATCACGGCAAATGTATTTTAAGGAATGTCTCCGGTTGTTTGTGTTTCTTCAGTAGGAAACGCAAAAAGAACGGCAAAGGTACATCCTTTGCCGTCCTTTTCAGCGCTTGATCGGGGATTGCTTACACCAGCTCCAGCACGATCTGGCCGGTGTACTCGCCGGGGTGCAGGGGCTGCTCCGCACCGTCCACGGTCAGGCGCAGTGCGCCGGAGGCGGCCTTCAGTGCCGCGCCGGGGGCGATGTCCAGCCGGGTGAGGTAGCTGGTGCCGGTGACGTTCCACACCGCCTTGTCGCCCAGATGGACGATGGTTCCGTTGTTGATGGCGGGGGCGGGGGTCTGGGTGATGTTGCTCAGCTCCTCGCAGTTCTCCCGGGTGATCTGGGTCACGCCCTCGCGGTAGGCGTAATCAGCGGAGCTGATGATGCCGTTGACGGTGGCGTTCTCCACGGTGACTTCCATGTTCTTCGCGCCCATCAGCGTGTCGCCGATGAAGCCGCGGAGCTTGTCCGACCCGGGGGGAGGGGGAGGAGGAGGGGGGCAGTCCGCCGGACGGGGCAGGCGGAAGTTGCACTGGCGGAAGTTGGTGGTGGAGTTCAGGAAATTGCCGGTGGCGGTCATGTTGGTGATGCGGACAAAGATGTCCTCGTCTTCGATGCCGGCGGTGAGGTCCCGGTCGTCCCGCACGTCCACCTTGCCGATGGGCACGATGAAGGGATCGTCGCACATGCCCACGTCGTCGTTGTCCATCAGCTGGAGAATGGTGCCGTTCTCCGGCTCCATGCGGGCGCCGTCCAGCTCGATGTGCAGGTTGGAGCCCTTGACCACGATGTTGGACGCCTTGGTGCGCATGGTGGCGCCGGAATTGATCTTCAGCCAGCCGCCGTTGTGCCGGTGGCAGAACACGCCGAAGCGCTTGGAGTTGACCACGGTGCCGTTCTTGAACTCCACGCAGCCGTTGCCGAGGCTCATCAGCGCGGCGGTGTAGGCCACGTTGAAGGTGGAGCCGCTGGCGGTGTTGATGCAGCCGGGCTGGTCAAAGGAATCGTAGTCGAACATGATATCGTCGCAGATGCAGAAGAAGCCGTAGCCGTTGTCGCCGAGGATCTCAATGAGGGAGTCGTTGATGTTCATGCGGTTGACGCAGGCGCCGTCGATGCTCAGCACGCCCCAGCGGTTGCACGTCACGTGGCTGCGGTTGATGGTCAGGGTGCCCTTTTCCGCCAGATTCAGCGTCCGGGCGTTGCCCCGCAGACCGATGGACCAGGGCGGCTCGACCATGCGTCCGGCCTCCTTGGCGGCCACGTACTCCTCGGGGGTGGGCTCGTCGGCCCAGCCGGTGAGCTCGCTGTCGTTCACCTCCACCACGGACTCGCCGCCCACGAACAGGGTGCCGCGGCCGATGCCGTTGTTGTGGATGCGGGTGTTGTTGATGGTGAGCTTCGTTTTGCCGGAGGTGGCGATGGCTGCGCCCATGCCCACGAAATCGTCGGTGCCGTCGCCGTACAGCGCGATGTCGGCGTTATTGATCTCGTACCTGGTGTCGCCGGTGAGGTAGAAGCCGTTGAAGTCCCACTCATGGGACTCGATGCGGATGTTCTCCGCCTTCTCGTCGGTGACGGTGCCGCCCTGAACGGCGGCGGCCACGGAGCTGTCCGCCACGATCTTGCCGTCATTCACGATGACGCCTGCGTGGTAGTTGCTGATGGTCTCCTCGCCGAAGCGCAGGGAGCTGCGGGTAAAGTTATCGCAGACGGTGATGCGCACGTCGCCCTCGTAGACGCCGGGGGCGGGGGTGCGGGTCACGCCGTCCACCGTCAGGGTGAGGTACTTCCCCTCGGGGGCGGCGATGGACGCGCCGGGGGCGATGGTGAGGGCGGCCAGCTCGGTGGTCTCCGCCACCGTCCAGACGCCGCTGTCCACGACTTTGGTTTCTTTCGCCATATGATCCATCCTTTCATGGCAGTTTTCAACAGGACTGATTCAAATTGTCCGGGCCCGCCCGGCCGGTCAAAATCGCCGGGTATGGAATCCCATATTCAGAATGATAGCACAGACCGCCCGAAATGTCTTTGTCCCCGGCAGGTAAAATACGGGGGTCAAATTGTCCGCGTCGGCTCATTCGCGTCATTTCCACCGCCCCCCCCCTTGCGAAATAATTATTTTCGATGTAAAATGGGACAAACGCGAAAGGAGCGATCACCGTGAGCGACCTCAACTATATCCCAAACGGCGGGCAGACCTATATGCCCTTCCAGAAAAATATCCACGTGCCCCAGCTGGACTTCACCCCGCTGGACCGTCCGACGCCCCTCATCCCCGACTTTGAGCTGACCGACGAAGCCAAGGCCAAGGGCTGGGTCATCGCTTCCCCGGTCCAGCACTTCCTCCCCGGCGTGGAGCCGGAGATGCTGGACTGGTGGTGGGCCAACATGGAGAAGGGGTACTACCTTTGGGCCCCCGGCTCCCACAAGCGGTTCAGCTGGGTCCGCGCCCCGTGGGAGGTGGGCTTTCTCAAGTCCTCCCACATGATCTCCGAGGCCATGGTCCCCGGCAAGCCCGTTTTCGGCGGCGACGGCATCCAGATCCACCGGCTGGATCTGGACAACTACTTCCCCCTCACCGCCAGCCTGAGCCACGTCATCGTGGAGGGCACCTTTAACTCCAAGAATGAGTTCTGCGACATGACCATCCACATGTGGGAGGCTGCCCCCGGCGGTTCCAACCACTATACCTGCTCCGTTGTGAACACCAGGTGCTCCATGCCGCCTGACTTCGTGCTGGCGGATCCTGCCTCCGCCCCCTCCGATGAGATGCGGGCGTTCCACGCCGAGTACGAGGCCAGCCGCTGGCCGGTGTTCCTGCCCACCCTGTACCGCCTGTGGGAGGGCCACCCCGACCCTACCCAGAACGTGGCCTGCGACCTGTCCGTCCGCTGGGAGGACGGCCATATCCGCTACAACGCCGAAAACGGTCCCGTGACCTTCTGAAGCTGTCTCAAAGCACGCAAAAAACGCCCTGCTTTTTGGAAAAAGCAGGGCGTTTTTTCTTCCTTTTTTATTGGAAAACAGTTCAATCGGGCAGATATTCCTCCGGATCGGCGGGCAGGTCGTTCTTGTACATGGCGAAGTGCAGATGGGACGCCCGGCCGCTCTCCGCGGCGGCGGTGTCCCCCACGGAGCCGATGACGTCGCCGGTGCGGACGCTGTCTCCCTCCGCTACCGTGGGCTTGGCGGCCAGATTGGAGTAGACGCTAGCAAGGCCGTTCCCATGGTCAATGACCACGGTGGTGCCCATGAGCTCGTCGTCATACACCTCGCTCACCGTGCCCGCCGCGGTGGCCAGTACCTTCGTCCCCAGCGAGGACGCGATGTCCAGCCCCTCGTGGGTGCGCCAGTCCAGCATGGTCTCGTCATAGAGCAGCGTCTCCACGCTGTACGACGCGATGACCGCTCCCTTTACCGGCCACGTGAACACCAGTGCCGCGGGCTTCACCGTCTCGGTCGGCTCCGGGCTGCTGTCCGGCATCTCCGTGGGCGGGACAGAGGGCGTCAGGGTGGGCACGGGGCTGGGGCTTGCCGCCGGCCGGGCCGTGGGCTGGACAGACGGGCTGGGCCGGGCGGCGGTCTGATCGTCCGGCATCTGTGTAGTCCCCGCCGCTGCGGCGGACGGTTCCTCTCCCGCCCCCGCGATGGAGCGCATGAGAAAATAGCCGGACACGCCGATGGCCGCCACGCACAGCAGCACCACAAGGTAGAAGCCCTTGCCGCTGATAAACTCGGTCGCTTTGTCAAAGAAGTTCGGTTTCCGATTCATTGTAAACACCTCCGCCCATAGTTTTGACAGGACGGAGGTGTTCTAAACAAAAAGATGGATATGGTTTCCGGCGTTTTGGCCGGGGCCGCGCGGTCCACCGGGGACGGAAGCTCCGGAAACAGGGCGGGGAAATAAAAAAGTTCTGAATCCTTTGCGGATCCAGAACTTTTCATGGTGGACAGTACAGGACTCGAACCTGTGACCCCCTGCACGTCAAGCAGGTGCTCATACCAGCTGAGCTAACTGTCCATATTTTCAGCGGGCGAATGTCATTATAACCGGTCACACAGCTATTGTCAAGCGTTTTTTTCCATGTTATACTCAGAAAAAAGAGAAAAACACAAAAACTGCGAAGAAGGACGTGGCGGTTATGATCTATAAAACCATTGCAAGGGAAGAGCTGAACGTCCCCGTGCCCGGCGGGGAAAAGGTGCGCCTGCGGGCCTATCTGCGGCCCAAGCGTGGCGTGCTGGCCGACGACGGGCGCCGCTGGGCGGTGATCGTGTGCCCCGGCGGCGGCTACCGGGTGCTGGCCCACAGCGAGGGGGAGCCGGTGGCGCTGGCCTTTCTGGCGGCGGGGATGCAGGCCTTTGTGCTGGATTACAGCCTTGCCCCGGTGCGCTACCCCGCGGCGCTGATGGAGCTGGCGGCGTCGGTGGCCTGGGTGCGCCGCCACGCGGAGGAGTACGGCATCGATCCCGACAGGATCGCCGTCTGCGGCTTTTCCGCCGGAGGGCATCTGGCGGGCTGCGCCGCCAACCTGTGGAACACCCCGGTGCTGGAGCCGCTGGGCCTGCGGCCGGAGGAGATGTGGCCGGACGCGGCTATCCTGTGCTATCCCCTCATCACGTCGGAGGCCCGGGAGGGCCATCTGCTGAACTTTAACAGCCTGCTGGGCGAGGGCGTGCCGGTGCCGCCGGAGCTTTCACTGGAGAAGTCGGTGTCGGCCCTGACACCGCCCACCTTCCTGTGGGCCACGGTGTCGGACGCCACCGTGCCGGTGGAGAACACCATGCTGTACGCCGACGCGCTGCGGCGGGCGGGGGTGCCCTTCGAGCTGCACCTCTACGCCGACGGGCCCCACGCCATGGGCCTTGCCACGGCGGAGTCGGCCTGGCGGCCGGAGTACGAAAATCCCCACGTGGCCACGTGGCACCGGCTGTGCGTGGAATGGCTGCATACGCTGAGGGCCAGGGGTTCCGGGAGAATGAAGGGGTGAGAGCATGAAGTACGCGCTGATCACCGGGGCGTCCGGCGGCATCGGGGCCGCGACTGCCCGGGAGTTTGCCCGGCGGGGCTGGGGCGTTGCCATCCACTATCATCATGGCGCGGAAAAAGCAGCGGCGCTGGCGGAGGAATTGTCAAAAACTGGCGTTCCTGTGATGACGGTGCAGGCCGATGTGGCCGACCGGGGGCAGGTGGAGCGGATGGTTGACAATGTGTTGGATAAATTTTGTCAACTTGACATTTTGGTATGCAATGCCGGGCTGTCTCACATCGGCCTGCTCAGTGATATTGACGAGGAAGAGTGGCGGCGGCTGTTCGCCGTGAACGTGGACGGCGTGTACCACTGCTGCCGGGCGGCCATGCCCCATTTTATCCACCGGAAGACGGGGAGCATCGTCACCGTGGCCTCCATGTGGGGGCAGGTGGGGGCGTCCTGCGAGGTGGCCTATTCCGCCACAAAGGGGGCGGTGATCGCCTTCACGAAGGCGCTGGCCAAAGAGCTTGGGCCCAGCGGGATACGGGTCAACTGCGTGTCTCCCGGCACCATAGATACCGAAATGAACCACCACCTGACGGCGGAGGATCTGGCCGCGCTGGCGGAGGAGACGCCGCTGGAGCGCATCGGAACGCCGGAGGAAGCGGCCCGGGCCATCGCCTTTCTGGCGGGGGACGAGGCGTCCTTTATCACCGGTCAGGTGCTGGCTCCCAACGGCGGAATGGTGATCTGAAATACGCCTGTCGTCAATATAGAACACAATGACCGTCCTGTGTGGACGGTCATTGTTGCTTTTTACAGTTGACAATTTCGGAAAATAAAAATATAATTGTCAACAATCTCAGAGGCGACCAAACGGAGGATAAAGCGTTGCCTTTGCGGAGCTGACGGCGGAGAGACCGGATAAAACACCGCGGTTTCCGCGCGAAAACAGTCGTTTTTTCGAAGAAACGGCGGGTTTTTGTGAGACGTGTGATTCGTTAACACAGGCAGTTGCATATTTAGGAGGTAAAAGAAATGAAAAAGAAACAGGTTATCGCCATGCTCATGGCCGGCGCCATGTGCTTCGGCCTGATGGCCGGCTGCTCCGGCAAGGACTCCGGCGCCAGCGACAACAACGGCACCCAGAGCGCAGCCCCCTCTGACGAGGTCGGGAACGACGCCCCCTCCGGCACCGCCGGCGGCACCTTCAAGCTGGGCCACATCGGTCCCCTGACCGGCGACGCCGCCATCTACGGCATTGCCACCAACAACGGCGCCCAGCTGGCTGTGGAGGAGATCAACGCCATGGGCGGCGATATTCAGTTCGAGCTGAAGAGCGAGGACGACGTGGCCACCGCCGATACCGCCGTCAATGCCTACAACTCCCTGAAGGACTGGGGCATGCAGGCCCTGATCGGCTGCACCACCACCGGCTCCGCCATCGCCGTGTCCGCTGAGGCCTATGCCGACCGGGTGTTTGCCATCACCCCCTCCGCCTCTTCCACCGATGTGACCGCGGGTAAGGATAACATGTTCCAGGTCTGCTTCACCGACCCCAACCAGGGCGTGGCTTCCGCCGACTACATGGCTGAGAAGATGGCCGACGCCAAGATCGCCGTCATCTACCGCAACGACGACGCTTACTCTCAGGGCATCCGCGACGCCTTCAAGGCCGAGGCCGAGGCCAAGGGCCTGAACATCGTCAGCGAGGGCACCTTCACCAAGGACACCGACACCGACTTCTCCGTGCAGCTCACCGCCGCCCAGTCCGCCGGCGCTGACCTGATCTTCCTGCCCATCTACTATGGGCCCGCCTCCGTCATCTTCAATCAGGCCAACGCCATGGGCTACGCCCCCACCTTCTTCGGCGTGGATGGCATGGACGGCATCCTGACGCTGGAGGGCTTCAACACCGAGCTGGCCGAGGGCGTCATGCTGCTGACCCCCTTCTCCGCCTCTTCCGACGATGAGGCCACTCAGGCCTTCGTGACCGCTTACGTCGACAAGTTCGGCGAGACCCCCAACCAGTTCGCCGCTGACGCCTACGACGCCGTGTACGCCGTGTACGAGGCCATCAAGGTTTCCGGCGTCACCGCCGACATGTCCACCGCAGACATCTGCGAGGCCCTCGTGGCCGCCATGCCCACCGTCACCCTGAACGGCCTGACCGGCACCCTGAGCTGGTCTGCCAACGGCGAGGTGTCCAAGGCTCCCGCCGCTTATATTATCGAGGGCGGCAAGTACGTTGTCTCCTGATCGCGCGGACTCTGACAGCATCCAATCGTAATAGGACCCAAGCAAGGCAGGCTGCCGGGAGCGCACTCCCGGCAGCCACCCTGTTTTTCTGCGGAAGAAGCGCCGCGGGCGCTTTTACTGCGGAACAGGCAGAAAATGTCGAAAAATGAAGAGAGAAACAAGAGAAAAGAGGTGCCACAAGTGGAATTTCTGAATTACCTGATCAGCGGCATCAGTCTGGGCAGCGTGTACGCCATCATCGCTCTGGGCTACACCATGGTGTACGGCATCGCCAAGATGCTGAACTTCGCCCACGGCGACGTCATCATGGTGGGCGGCTACGTCTCCTTCTGCGCTATGCATTATCTGGGCCTGCCCGGCTGGCTGGCCACCATTCTGGCCATGGTCGTGTGCACGGTGCTGGGCGTGGTCATCGAGGGGCTGGCCTACAAGCCCCTGCGGGAGGCCGGGAGCCTCGCGGTGCTGATCACCGCCATCGGCGTGAGCTACTTTCTCCAGAACGCGGCTCAGCTCATCTGGACCGCCGCCCCCAAGGTCTATCCCCCCGTGGTCACAGGCAACCTGAACGTGGGCGGGCTGTCCATCCCCTATGTGTCCCTGCTGACCATCGCGGCGTGCATCATCATCATGGTGGGCCTGACCATCTTTACCAGCAAGAGCAAGATGGGCAAGGCCATGCGGGCCTGCTCCGAGGATAAGGGCGCGGCGCAGCTCATGGGCATCAACGTCAACCGCACCATTTCCATGACCTTCGCCATCGGCTCCGCGCTGGCGGCCATCGCGGGTGTGCTGCTGTGCTCGTCCTACACCTCCCTGATGCCCACCACCGGCTCCATGCCCGGCATCAAGGCCTTTACCGCCGCCGTATTCGGCGGCATCGGCTCCATCCCCGGCGCGTTCCTCGGCGGTATCCTGCTGGGCATCATCGAGTCCATGGCCAAGGCATATATCTCCATGAACCTTGCCAACTCCATCGTATTCGCGGTACTGATCGTCATCCTGCTGGTGCGTCCGGCGGGCCTGCTGGGCAAGTACGTGCCCGAGAAAGTGTGAGGTGGCCGGGATGAAAGTGAGCAAACTGAAAAAGACCACCCGCATCGACTTCGCGACCTACATCGGCGTGACCGTCGTGTTCATCATCATGTTCGCCCTCCAGAAGACCGGCGGCCTGAGCAACTCCGTGTCCGGCATGCTGATCCCCTGCTGCTGCTTCATCGTCATGGCGGTGTCCCTGAACCTGACAGTGGGCATTCTGGGCGAGCTGAGCCTCGGCCACGCGGGCTTTATGAGCGTGGGCGCCTTCTCCGGCGTCATCGCCGCCATGAGCCTTCAGGACGCCATCCCCTCCGGCACCGCCCGGCTCATCATCGCCATTGTGGTGGGCGCGGTGTTCGCCGCTATTGTGGGCTTTATCGTGGGCGTACCTGTGCTGCGGCTCCGGGGCGACTATCTGGCCATCGTGACGCTGGCCTTCGGCGAGATCATCAAGGAGCTTATCAACTGCCTGCTGGTGGGCCACGATGAGAACGGCCTGCACATGGCCTTCAACTTCAACGGCCAGATGAGCATCAGTGACCTGCACCTGACGGAAAACGGCGTGGCCATCATCAAGGGCGCCCAGGGCGCGGCGGGTACCGCCAAGCTGGCCACCTTTCCCATGGGCTTCGTGCTGGTGGTGGTGACGCTGGTCATCGTCCTCAATCTGGTGCGCAGCCGCACCGGCCGCGCCATCATGGCCATCCGGGACAACCGCATCGCGGCGGAGAGCGTGGGCATCAACATCACCAAATACAAGCTCATCGCCTTTGTCACCTCCGCGGCGCTGGCCGGAGCCGCCGGCGCGCTGTTCGGCCTGAACTACTCCTCCCTCCAGTCCTCCAAGTTCGATTTCAACACCTCCATTCTGGTGCTGGTGTACGTGGTGCTGGGCGGCCTCGGCAACATCTGGGGCTCCATCATCGCGGCCACCGTGCTGTATATCCTGCCCGAGGCGCTGCGCGGCTTCTCCGATTACCGGATGCTGGTGTACGCCATCGTGCTGATCCTGGTCATGCTGGCCACCAACAACGCGCAGCTCAAGAGCCTGCTGAGCCGCGCCATTCCCGGCAGAAAGGGGACTGAGGAAGATGGCTGAGAAAAAGTTCAACTTTGAAAAGGGAAAGATGGTACCCGTCCCCAGCCACTCCATCATCCCGGAGCGCGACCTTGACAAGTCCCCGGTGCTGGAGTGCAGCCATCTGGGCATCGACTTCGGCGGCCTGCGGGCGGTGGACGACTTCAACCTCACCATCGGCCGGACGGAGATCGCCGGACTCATCGGCCCCAACGGCGCGGGCAAGACCACGGTGTTCAACCTGCTGACCAAGGTGTACCAGCCCACCCGGGGCACCATCCTGCTGGACGGCATGGACACCTCCGGCAAGACCACCGTCCAGATCAACCGCATGGGCATCGCCCGTACCTTCCAGAACATCCGGCTGTTCTCCAACCTGTCCGTGGAGGACAACGTGAAGATCGGCCTCCACAATCAGGAAAAGTATTCCGCCCTCACCGGCATCCTCCGCCTGCCCAACTACTGGAAGCAGGAGAAGGCCGCCCACGAGCGGGCGCTGGAGCTGCTGAGCATCTTCGACATGCAGGATCTGGCCAGCCATCAGGCGGGCTCCCTGCCCTACGGCGCCCAGCGCCGGCTGGAGATCGTCCGGGCGCTGGCAACCAATCCGTCCCTGCTGCTGCTGGACGAGCCGGCGGCGGGCATGAACCCCTCCGAGACGGCGGAGCTGATGGAGAACATCGTCAAGATCCGGGACACCTTCCAGATCGCCATCATGCTCATCGAGCACGACATGAATCTGGTCATGGGCATCTGCGAGGGCATCTGCGTGCTGAACTTCGGTCAGGTCATCGCCAAGGGCACCGCCGAGGAGATCCAGGCCAACCCCGCGGTCATCGAGGCCTATCTGGGCAAGAAAAAGGAGGGCTGAGCATGCTGAAGGTCAACGACATCAACGTCTATTACGGCGCCATCCACGCCATCAAGGGCGTGTCCTTTGAGGTGCAGGACGGCGAGGTGGTCACCCTCATCGGCGCCAACGGCGCGGGCAAGTCCACCATTCTGAACACCGTGTCCGGCCTGCTCCACTCCAAGACCGGCTCCATCGAGTTTCTGGACAAGAGCCTTGCGGGCGTCCCTGCCCACAAGATCGTGGCCCAGGGCCTCGCCCACGTCCCCGAGGGACGGCGGGTGTTCCTCCAGATGACGGTGGAGGAAAACCTCGAAATGGGCGCGTATACCCAGCCCAATTCCACCATCGCCCCGGGCATCGAGCGGGTGTATGAGCAGTTTCCCCGCCTGAAGGAGCGCCGGAAGCAGATCGCGGGCACCCTGTCCGGCGGCGAGCAGCAGATGCTGGCCATGGGCCGGGCGCTCATGTCCAACCCCAAGCTGCTGATGCTGGACGAGCCGTCCATGGGTCTGGCCCCCCTGCTGGTGGAGCAGATCTTCGACATCATCCGTTCCCTCCACAAGGCGGGCACCACCATCCTGCTGGTGGAGCAGAACGCCCAGATGGCCCTGTCGGTGGCCGACCGGGGCTACGTGCTGGAGACGGGCAAGATCGTCGCTACCGGAACCGGCGCGGACCTGCTCAACGACGAGGCCGTGAAGAAGGCTTATCTTGGCGGTTAATCTGAAATAAACAGAAGCGCCGGTCACGGATGTGACCGGCGCTCTTTGCGTTTGTATGTAGTTTGAATTTCTTCCGGACGGCTCATTCCCC
>CAKUPH010000050.1 GCA_934675115.1 uncultured Oscillospiraceae bacterium
CCGCAGCTCAGCATCATTTCCCGGTTGGCGGCGGTGATCTGGTCGAGAACGCCTCGGTCCGTGACCACGGTGAAGTGCCAGTTCTGGCCGCCGCGACCGCTGGGGGCCAGCTGACCGCACTCCACGATGAGGTCCAGCAGTTCGCCGGGGACGGCTTTGGTGCTGTAATGGCGGATGCTCCGGCGCTGGCGGATGGTTTCGATGGTTTCGTTCATGTTGGTACACCTGATTTCGTTAAGATTGGATCAGCTCCAGGTCCTCGGCCCGGAGCATCAGTTCGCTGCCCGTCTCCAGCGGGATTGGCGCAGTGTCCGTCTCCAGCCGGACGCCTACATAGCCGGGATAGTCGTCGAAGGTATACTGCCAGGCTTCGTGCAGTACGATGGTGCCCTCCGCCCCGGCGAGGGGGTGCCCCTCGGGGAATCGGTCGGCGCAGGGAAGGACCCGGACCCGGGCCCCGATTTCGATATGCTCCATATTCAGCAGTCCTCCCTTCAGGCTTCCGGGCCGCCGGGCAGCTCCACGACGGCGCAGCCGGTGTTGGACACTGTCTGCCGGGCCAGATTGTAGGCGCTCATCCGGACGGATACCAGAATGTTCCCGGCACTGTCCCGGGTCTTGTTCGTGACCTCCCCGGTGATGATCTCCGTCTCGCCGTAATAGCTGGGGCAGTTCTGCTTCCAGCTGAGGGAGCGGACGAAGGCGCTGTCTCCGGCCCAATTGGTCAGCAGCCGCGCGAACTGGGGTCGGATGGCCTGCGCGAACTGGAAGGCCCGGGGTTCGCCGCAGATGCGGGCTACGGTGTTGTTGTAGTGCCGCTCCCAGATGACATGGGGGACGTGGGTGGCGGGATCTGTGATCATGATACCCCGGTCGGCGGCGTGTTCAAACGCCCGTCGGGGAGAAAAGGGCCGGACCTGGCTTGCGGTGTTGAAGCAGATGGCATCCCAGATGTTGACGGCCCCCATGGTGTTGGCGGGGAGAATGGCGCCCACGGTGATGTCGTCCCAGCCGAGGGGCGCGCCGCCCCGGAGAAATTCTCCGGCGATCATGTCCCGGATGTCGTCCTGCGCCTCTTTGGTGTAGATATGGTCGTGCCACTCAGGGACGTCCCGGGGCTGGGTCAGCAGCTCATACTCCACATGGGTCTGGCAGCTTGCCACCTGAAGGCCGTTCTGATTAAAAATGTCACAGTCGTTCATGACGGAGCGGAAGCGGCGGATACCGTCTTCACCGGTGACGTCGGTGAGGGTAGGCCGGCGGTGCCGGGCGCGGAGGGTATCGCCGGGGCGGACGGGGGCGAAGCGCTTCCAGTCCTCGCCGGTGATCCGGTGGTAGAGGTACATCCCCTCCGGCTGGCAGAGGTACAGCTCGGAAAAACCGGCGCAATCCTCATAGCAGGGCGGCGCGATGATGCCGCCCCATTTCGTAGCGGCGGCGTGCTGCCGGTCCCGCCACAGGGGGTTCCAGAAATTGCCCCAGCGGGCGTTGATGAGGATGGTCTCCTCCGTGACGTGTACGGTGCGGTCGTCCGCACCGGCGGCGATCTGGCCGGCGGCGCGGTCGAACCGGTCGAGCATTTCCTGCTCAGCTGGGGTATAAACTCCTTTTACTGCCATGGTGCACCTCCTCACATACGGGACGGCAGGATCACCGTCACATAGGCGGATTCGGACACGTTGCCCCGGCAGATGTTGTCCAGCCAGACGTCCAGCGCCACGAGGTGCTCGCCGTTTTCCGCGATGAATTTGTCAATGACCCGGGCATGGCCCACGATGGCGTCCCCCGCGCCGCTGACGTGGAGGTGCCGCCACTTGAAGGTGCGCAGCTCGCCGTCGTCGCCCATCCAGTTGGTGACTACCCGGGCGAGGTTGGCCATTCCGGCGGCGCCGAAGTTGAAGGCCCGGGGCGCGCCGCCGATGGCGGCCACCTCGTCCACGAAGTGCCACTCGATCCGGGTGCGCTGGGCGCCGGTGTCAGGGTCGTCGAACACCATGGGCGGGAGATAGTCCCGGAGGGCCCGGGTGGACAGGCCGGGCATCTCCTGCCGCCCGCAGTTGAAGGCCACAAAGTCCCACGTGGTGTTGATGCCGATGGTGGCGGGGGGCAGGCTCTCGCCCACCGCCACATCCTCCCAATACCGGGGGACGGCGCCGCAGATGGTCTCGCCGCGGATGACGTCCGACAGATAGTCCAGCTCCTTTTTGGTGTAGATGTGGTCATGGTAGGGGATCTGGATCTTTTCCTTGGGCTGGTGAAGGACGGAGGTGCTCTTCAGTGCCTGCCAGCTGGCGACGATCTCACCGTGCTGGTTGATGACGTCGCAGTCGCTGTAAACCATGTTGAAGATATGCGGGCCGCTGCCGTCTGGGCGGGTCACGTCCTCATAGCGGCCCCGGCGGCGAAAGACCCGGAAGGTGTCCCCGGGGCGGACGGGCCTGTAGAACTCCCAGTTCTCGCCGGGGAAGAGGTTGAAGCACCAGCCGCCTCTGGGGTCGATCTGGGGCTGGATGGTGATGGTGCCGATGCAGTCCACATAGTTGGGAAAGGCGATGATGCTCCCCCACTTCGTATTTTTTGCGTACTGTTCATCGTTGAACAGGGGGTTCCATGGATCGGCGCACTGGGCAAAGCTGCGCATGGAGCTTTCACTGGCGGCGGAGACGTTGGGGTTTGGATCAAAGCCCTCGTACCGGTCAAAGGCCTTTTCCAGCGCGTCCAGCATCGCCTGTGTGTATTCGTCATATTGGTGTGGGTAAGCCATTTCAGGGCCTCCTTTTCAGAGGGGACGCCCGCCGCCGCACCGGAGACGGGCGGCATGCGGGCAGTCCGGATCAAATCAATAGAAGATCGTTGCCAGGATCGCGCCCAGCCAGCTGGTCACAGTGGTGACAACGACGGTGGAGTAGAACAGATAGCGGTAGCCGTTCTTGTGGGTGTAGCCGTAGACGCTCAGATTCATATACATCGCGCCGCTGTGGGGCAGGGAGTCGATGGTCTGGGAGGCCATGCAGATCAGCCGGTGGACGATGGAGGCGTTGGCGCCCGCCTCGATGAGCTTGGGGGCCACGGTCTGGCACATGATGAAGATGCCGCCGATGCCGTCGGTGGTGATGCCGACCACGATCATGGTGGCCAGAACGACGGTGATGTACGGGCTCATGTTCAGGCCGCAGGCGAAGTCGATGACGCTCTGGTAGGCGGCGCAGGAGCTGAGCACCGAGGCAAAGCCGGTGATGCACGCCATGCCGCAGATGAAGGGCATGACCCGGAGGGCGGCGTCGCCGATGACCTTCAGTTTGCTCTCGCGGATGCGGTTCCAGCCGGTGATGAGCATGACCACCGTGGCGGCGAGCTGAGAACAGACCACCGCGGCCTTGGTGGCCCAGCCGAACTTCACGATGCAGACAAAGGCCATGATCATGACCACCAGAATGGGCAGCAGAGCCACGGGCAGGGAGGGAAGATCGTCCCGGTCAAGGCCCGCGTCGGGGATGAAGGAGGGGGCGACGTAGCCCTCGCCGTTCTGCATGGCCTTTTTTGTCAGGCGGCGGGCGGCGAAATAGATCATCAGAATGCCCACGATGAAGCAGACCACGCCAATGCCGGCGCCGGCGTAAAGGGTGGTGCCCAGAAGCATGGGCGGGATGCTGTTGGGAGAGCCGACGATGCCCGGCAGATAGTAGGATGCCAGATAGCCGGTGCCGGTGGAGCACATCATGGCGATGTACATGGGCAGGTTGGCGGCGGACATGACGGAGCAGGCCACAGCGCTGACCACGAAGATGTACTGGCCGTTGCCGCCCAGCACGCACAGGAAGGTGATGAGCATGACCACCAGCGGAGCCTGCCGCTTGCCCAGCTTGTCGATCAGGAAGCGGCCGAGGGCGGCGCTGTTGCCGGTGGCGGTCATGACGCCGCCGAGAATGGCGCCGGAGGTCATGTACAGGAAGGTGGTGCTGAAGCCGGAGCCGGCCCCTTCAGAGAAGGTGGTGACAAAGGCGGTCAGGAAGCCGTTGGTGGAGAACAGGGCCAGGAAAATGGTGGCGGCCATGATGCAGAGGATCTGCTGGCAGCCTTTGAAGATCAGAAAGATGTACAGTGCGAGGGCAAGGATGATGCCGATGGCGGAAACGCTTACGCTGGATAACATATCCGAATGCCTCCTCTTCTTTTGGCGGCGCCGCCTGTGCACCGGCGGTGCCTGACTGGGAAGATGCATCTTGATGCCTTTATTATAACGCGGCACAGCGCAGCTGTCGAATTGCTTATATTCATGCGCCTATTCCCGGGAATCATTGTCTGAAATCACGACATCAGCCGGAGCGTGGGTCTGAAACCAGTCGGTCAGAAAATCGAAAAACAGCCGTGTTGGGCCGCCGAGGGCGGCATCTGTCCGTCGGGCGATGCCCACCTCGTTTGCGCAGCAGGGCTCGGTGATCTCCAGAAAGGCGGTGGGCGCCGCGCCGGACATCCGGCCGTTGGTGGCAAGGTACCGCTCCCGGGAGATGAAGGTGACGGCGTGGCCAATGCTCACCAGTTCCGCAATGAGGGCGGCCTCGTTGCCCTCGTAGCAGATCCGCGGCTCAAACCCGGCCTGACGGCAGTAGGACAGCTGGATATGACCGGCGTTGGAGCAGGTATTGTTGAAAATAAAGGTGCTGTCCGCAAATTCCGCCAGCCGAGCGCGGCCCTGCCCGGCCAGCGGATGATCCCGGGAGACGATGATGCCGAGCCTGTCCTGGAACAGGGGCTGCCAGACGATCTGCTCGCCGTGGATGGGCATGGTGGACAGCGCCAGCTCCGTCTCGCCCCGCGCCAGCATTTCCCGAAGCTGCTTGACCGTGTGGTACTGCTGGGCCACGTGGCAGTCAGGGAATGCCGTGATAAATCCCATGACCGCCATGTTCAGGTTCCAGGAATCAGACATGTGGATGGTGAGCTGCCGGTCCGCGTTGGCGCGGGCCTCGCCGATCTCCTGACAGGCACAGTCCAGTTCGGCCAGCGCGCGCTCCACGTGGCGCAGCAGGATCTCGCCGTAGGCGTTGAGGGATACGCGGTTGCCGCCCCGGGAGAAGAGCTGGACCCCCAGCTCATCCTCCAGCCGGAGGATGGCCTTGCTCAGGGCGGACTGGGAGATGTGCAGGGACGCGGCGGCCTTCGTGTAGTGCTCCGTGACGGCGACGGCCTGAAAGTACTTTAATTGAGTCAGTTCCATGGTTGACCTCCTGACTGTGGGATGGTGGTTCCGCCCCGGGGCGCGGCGGGCATAGTTGACAAAAGGGTGCGGGTGTGATATATTTTGTTTATTGAATATTCATTAAATAAGGAGAGAGATCCAGATGACTTTGTCGGAACGGGTGGACGAACTGATGTCCTCCGGGAATTACCGTCAGGCGGGGGAATTTCTCGAGCGGGAGCTGGAACGCGCCCGGGAGACGAACAACACCGCAGACGAGTTATGTGTATTGAACGAGCAGCTGGGATATTACAGATGTACCAGCCAGCATGAAAAGGCGATGGAAGCATGTGACCGGGTGCTGGCCTGTCTGGAGTACTATCAGGGGCACGGCGACGAGGACTGCGCCACGACCCTCCTCAACGCCGCCACCGCCTGCCGGGCGGCGGGACAGCCGGAAAAGGCGCTGGAGCTCTACGTCATGGCCGGGCAGATCTACGGCGAGGTGCTGGAACCCGGGGACACGCGGTACGCGGCGCTGTACAACAACGCGGCGCTGGCCTGTCGGGAGACCGGCGCTCCGGACCGGGCGAAGGTCTATCTCGCCTCCGCGGTGAACATTCTGGAGGGCGCGGGAGAGGAATACACCGGCGAATTGGCCACCGCCCTTGCCAATCTGGGCCTGATGCTGATGGGGGCCGGGGAATACGACACGGCGGAGGAACAGCTGGATCGGGCGCTGGCCCTTTTTGGCCGGTTGGGGAACGATCCCCACCGGGCGGCGGCGCTGGCCGGGGCGGCTAACCTCCGGGCGCTCCGGGGAGAGTACCAAGCGGCCATCCCGCTGTACCGGGCGGCGCTGGAGCAGATCGAGTTCTACTTCGGCCGGAACGGCGACTACGCCGTCACCTGCCGGAACTGCGCCGCGGCGGCTACGGCGGCGGGGGACGATGAGCTGGCCCGGGAGATGCGGGCCCTCGGGGAGGGCCGATGAAGGGGCTTGAGCTATCCCGGCGGTACTATGAGGCTTACGGCGCGCCCATGCTGGCTGAACAGTTCCCGGAATATGCGCCCCGGATCGCGGCGGGCCTTGCGGGCTTCGGGTCGGAGTGCTTCGGCTACGACGATGAACTGTCCGCCGACCATGATTACGGCCCGGGCTTCTGCCTGTGGCTGACACCGGAGGACTTCCGCGCAGCGGGATCGGCCATACAGGCGGCTTACGATGCCCTGCCGGGCAGCTTCCTTGGGGTTCCCGCCCGGCGGGAAAGCTTTTATGCCGGGCAGCGGGTGGGAGTGTTCTCCATCCCGGACTTTTACGGTATGTTCCTCGGCCCCTATCAGCCGCCGGAGACCGCCGCAGAGTGGTTCCGCATTCCGGAGAAAAATCTGGCCGCCGCCGTCAGCGGCACAGTGTTTGCCGATGGAGCCGGGGCGTTCACCGGCTTGCGGGAGGCGCTGCTGGCCTACTATCCCCGGGACGTGTGGCTGAAAAAGATCTCGGCCCGGCTGTGCGTCATGGCTCAGAGCGGGCAGTACAACTACAGCCGCTGCCTGCGCCGGGGAGATACCGCCGCCGCCCGGCTGGCGCTGGGGGAATTCCTGCGGGAAGCCGTCGCGCTGGCCCACCTGCTGTGCCGCCGGTACATGCCGTTTTACAAATGGGCCTTCCGGAGCATGGGAGAGCTTCCTCTGCCGCCGGGACTTGACGCGCAGCTCCGGGCCCTTGCGGAAGCTGGTATTACCGCCGGGCCGGAGGATAAAAACGCGGACCGGATCGAGGCGGTATGCGCGCTGTTCACAGGGGAACTGGCCCGCCGCGGCCTGACCGGCTGCTGTTCTGACTTTCTGCTGGATCACGGAAGGGAGATCCTGGGCGAGATCCTGGATCCCGTTATTCGGCAAATGAATATGATGAAGGGATAACAAAATGGAAAATACGAATCGTGAGAATAACATGGAAAACATTGTGGAAGAGGTCGTGGCCATGGAGTGGGCGCAGTTCCAGAACACGTCCAACATCGGCGGTCGGGCATCCTGTCAGGACGACTGGGAGGAGTTCCACACCATGCGTAAGGCTCAGTTCAACGCATGGTCGGAGGAACTGCTGGCCAGTTACCACAACGATCTTGCCCGGGCGAAGGAAGAGGGCCGCAACCTGCTCACCGAAAAGTACGCCTACATGATGAAGAGCACCATGCCGGAGCGATTCGCCTATCTGGCGCCGGAACTGCCTCCCATTTCGGAGGAAAAGCAGGCGCTGGTGGACGAAAGCGCCGCCATCCAGACCCAGTGGAGCGTGGAGTTTGCCCTGAAATATCCCCACGTAGCCGGCCGGGGCCGGGCCATCCACGCGGATACGGACACCGCCTACGCCACCTCGGTGGAGACGTACACCAAGGGCGAGATGCTCACCTACTCCACACCCACCCTGCGGGTCTATCGGGATTACATGAAGCAGCTGCTGGCAGAGGGAAAGAACATGGTGTACGAGATCCGGAACAATACCGTCAAGACCATGGGCTATGCCGACGTAGCCGCGGCGGAGGCGGAAATGGTGTACCGCTTCGAATAAACCGCACGTTCATATCAGGAATACGCGCACCGGCGGCATGGGCCGCCGGTGCGCGCTGTTTTTTCCGGCGGAGCCGGTCACAGCAGCGCGGCGGTGAGCACGTGATACCACACCGGGACAGTGAGCATGGACAGAACGGTGGAATACAGCAGTGCGCCCGAGGCCTCCACCTGATCGGAAACGTCCGGGTCGCACTGTACGGTATAGGCCGAGATCAGTGAGGATACCGGTAGCGCGGTGTATACCAGCACCATGGAGCTGACCATGGGGTCCAGCGGAACGGCCAGCGTGATGAGCTTCAGGATGCCGAGGAACAGCAGCGGCATGCACACGCACCGGATGACCGGCAGGCGGAGGAACCGGACGCTCAGCAGGTCGCGGATCTCCAGCCGCCCCAGCGTCATGCCGCAGATGAGCAGGCCTACGGGGGTGCACAGGCCGGAGAGCTTGGTGATGACCCAGAGCACGCAGGTGCACACGCCTTCGGCAAAGGCGGCCAGCGGCCGGGGCAGCAGGGCGCCCCACGAAAAGCCGGGAAAGATGAGACCGAACACCTCGTAAAACGCAAGGCCCGCGATGACGGCCAGCAGGCAAGGGTTGGACAGCGTTTCCCGGATGTGGGCGGCGGGGCTTTTCTTTTCATACTCCGCGTCCGGCGGGAGCAGCAGCGCCTTGGTGGCGCCGTAGTACAGCGCCCGGACGGGAATGAGGAAAATGGAATAGTACAGCAGGCCCTCCGCCCCGAACAGGGACTCCATCAGCGGGATCCCCATAAAGGAGAAATGGGTGAACAGGATGCCGTAGCGGGTGATGCGGCCCCGGCCGGTCCGGCCCATGGCCAGATAAAAGCCCTGTCCCACCAGGAACTGCACCAGACACACCAGCAGGGAGCAGAGAAACACCACGCCGCAGTTTTTCAGCTGAGCCCATGAGGCCTCTACTCCCGCGATGGACTTGAAGATGAGACAGGGCAGCGGGATGGCCATCAGAAGCCGCGTCAGCTGGCCGGAGAAATCCGGACCCACGATGCGCAGGCGCTGGATCATCATGCCTACGGCAGTCATCAGCAGCATCTCGGCCGCCAGGATAACGGTGACCAACAGCATACATTCCTTTCTTGTCTGGGATGAAAAACGGCAGGTCCTGAGAAACAGGACCTGCCGCCTTTTTGTAAGGGGGATTCTTACTTGATGATGTCTTCCTCGATGAAGGCGCCCATACGGGGCTTGACGACCTTGCCCTTCTTCTCGGCGGCCATAACGGCACGGGCCTCGGCCACGGCGCCCTCCCAGTAGATGTTGTCGTGGGGAGAGTTCTCGATGGCGGTGCAGTACATCTCGGTGGAGAAGCCGGTGCGCAGCTCGGTGGCGTAGTCCTGCTTCCACTTCAGACGCAGCTGCTGAGTGGTCAGGCGGCGGGTCAGACGGTTGCCGGAGTGCATGATCAGGTCGGCGATCTCGTGGGCGCGGCGATAAGCGGACTCGGTGTCCGGCAGGATCTCGTTGATCATGCCCCACTCCAGAGCCTTCTTGGCGGTGATGATCTCGCCGGTCAGCTCGGCATAGGCGAAGCGCTTGCGGCCCATGAGCTCACGCCACACGGTCTGGATGCCGTCGCCGGGCATCATGTTCAGACGGAAGTGCATCTCGGTGGTCCAGGCGTCCTCGGTGGCCAGAGTGATGTCGGTCAGCAGGGGGATGTCGGTGTGGAAGGCGGCGCCGTTCCAGATGCCGATGGTGGGCACGTCAACACCAAAGACCTCGGCCTCGATGTCGTGGGTGCCGTCCCAGTACTGATGCTCCATCAGCATCCAGGGATCCTGATGAACGGGATGGGGGATGAAGGGACCAAGGGAGGCGTCGCGGGTGCTGTCGGAGTGGTTCGTGCCGTAGCCCGCGAAGAAGTTCTTACCGGTGCCGCCGAAGATGATGACTTCGTTGTCGCGGTCCGCGCCGGCCCACTGGAAGAAGCTGTGGATGTGGGCGTGAGGAGCGCTGCCCCACCAGCAGCTGTCGCCGTCGACGTGCAGGCGGGCTTCCAGAACGCCGTCTTTGCGGTCCATCATGATGCAGGCCTTCAGCTTCTCCTTGTACTCGTCATAGGTGTAGCCCTCGGGAATGATCCAGCTCTGGGCGGTGCAGTCGGGACGATGGCCGGCGTCGGTGTCGGCAAAAGCGGTCACGCGCTCGGTGATGTTATCAGCAACAGCGGTGCCATGAACTTCGTGATAATACTTCTGCTTGAACTCTTCCATGAATGATTCCTCCTAAATGTTTTTGATGGGTGAATGGATTATGATTCGCGCTTTGAATGAACGCTTAATCAACAAAAGTGGGAAAATTTTGCCCTCTCTTGAGGGGCTTCAGGAATGCTCAGATATAGAGCAGCTTTTTCGCGTCCCGCCGCAGGTCGTCCCGGACATCGGGATGGGCGACGGCGATGAGCTGCTCCACCCGCTGGCGGACGGTGCGGCCCCGGAGCCGGGCGATACCGTACTCGGTGACCACGTAGTCCACGTAGTTGCGGGGGATGGAGACGTTGGAACCCAGAGCCAGCATGGTGCTGATCTTGGACTTGCCCTTTTTTGTCCGGGAGGCGAAGGCCAGGATGCCGCGGCCGCCCCTGGAGTGGAGTGCGCCGTAAGCGTAGCAGAAACCGCCGCCGGAGCCGCTGTATTGCAGCGGGCCGAGGGATTCCGAGCAGGTCTGTCCGGTGAGGTCCATCTCGATGCAGGTGTTGATGGAGACCATATTGTCGTTCTGCATGATGACGGCGGGGTTGATGCCGTACCGACCGGGGACCACGCGGATGGCGGGGTCGCTCCCGATGGTGTCGTAAAGGGCCTGATCACCGCCGGCGAAGGTGAAGATATGTTCGCCGGGGTTGAGGTTTTTCCGCGCCCCGGTGATGACGCCCCGGCGGATCATCTCGCCGATGGAACTGGTGATCATCTCCGTGTGCAGACCCAGATCCTTCAGGTCCATGCACTGGGCGGCGATGGCGTTGGGCAGCGCGCCGATGCCGAATTGGACGCAGTCGCCGTCGCGGAGCAGACTGCGGACATTCTGCGCCACGGTCAGCTCCTCCGATGTCGGCTCCGTGGAAGCTACCTCCCGGAGGGGGTAGTCCGCCTCGGTCAGCACGGTGACCTCGCTGATGTGGATGTTGATCCCGCCTCGGACGCGGGGGATGCGGGGGTTGACCTCCAGAATGATCTTTTTGTTGGGGCTGGAGCGCACCTGCTCGAGAAGCTCTTCCTCGAACAGCATGCACAGACCGCCCACCTGGAAGTTGCCGTCCTCGTCCATGGGGGCGACGGTGGCGGCGAATACATTGAATTGACGGCACTCCGTCAGGAGTCTGGGATAGTCGCACAGATCGGCGGGGATAAACGAAGCATTTCCGTTCTGATAGCCCTGCCGGTGTCCGGCGCCAAAAAAGTTGCCGTCCACATTGATGCGGGCATCCAGTCCGGCGGTCTGCTGGAAGGGATAGACGCCGTCCTGCGTTTTGATGCCCTGGACGTCCTCCACCCGGTCGGCGATGGTGTGCAGGCTGCGCAGCAGGAGCTGCGGGCCGTGGCTGTTGCCGCCGAAGGCGATGACGTCGTGGGACTGGATCTGCGCGAGACAGTCGTCCAGCGTTCCGAGTTTACTTTGATACTGTTCCAGATATGCCATGATTCAAATCCGATCTTGTGGGATGGTGCAGCGGGCGCGGGCGGACGCCCACACAAGTGTCTGCCCGCGCCGCTGCTATGGAGAGAAGAGAAAAGCGGGGTTACGTGGGGTATCTGAAAAAAGTGAAAGGAAAAATTTGGGAAACACGAAGAAATGTGAAGAAAAAAGTGCAGGGAAAAAGTGAAGAAAAAAGGTGAAGGAAAAAAGTGCGGTTTGGGTTATGCGAAGAGACAGGTGCACAGCCACGGGCAGACCCAAATGATGATGGTCACCAGCAGCATGATCCCGATGATCGGCAGGCAGCCCTTGACCACCTTTGTGGCGGTGAGTCCGGGGGCGGAGCCCTGAATGATGTAGATGTTGACGCCCACCGGCGGAGTCAGCGCACCCAGCTCGCACAGCAGGGTGAAGTACACCGCGAAGAAGTAGGGGTCAATGCCCAGCGCCTGATAGATGGGGATGGTAATGGGATACAGGATCAGGGTAATGCTGGAGGCATTCAGGAACATGCCGATAATCAGCAGCAGGATGGTGTAGATGACCAGGAACATATTCTTGGTCAGGTTGAGGCTGAGCACGAAGTTGGTGGCCAGCGCGGTGATGCCGGTCTGGGTCAGAACGCCGGAATAGGTGTGAGCGCAGGCCAGCAGGAACAGAATGGTCAGGGAGCTGCGGGTGGAGCTGAGCATGGTCTCCTTGACCTTCTTGAGGGTCAGCTTCTTGGTGACAAACAGGCCGACGATGAGGGAGTAGGCCACCAGAATGCCGCCGCCCTCGGTGGCAGTGAAGAAGCCGCCGTACATGCCGCCAAGGCAGATGACGGGAGCCAGAATGCCGAGGAAGCCCAGCAGGCGGTCCTCTTTCTTCTGCTCAGGGGTCTTTTCCATGTCGTCGCCGACGGAGCGGATCTCCTGGAAGCCGGTGCGCTTGGCCCAGACGATAGCGTAAATGATGTAGCCGGCGAACAGGATGAAGGCGGGAATGGTGCCCGCCATGAAAATGTTGGCGATGGGCAGGCCAGTGAGCAGGCCGATGAGGATGAACGAGTTGGACGGAGGCACCAGCGTACCGACGGCGGCGCCGCCAATCATGCCGCAGGACAGCTCGTCAGGATAGCCGCGCTTGCGCATGATGGGCATGCACAGCATGGCCAGCACCGCGTGAGCCGCCACGGTGGAGCCGGTAATGGCGCAGAACACCAGACCGGTCAGCGCGGTGACCACCAGCGAAGCGCCTGGGATCTTGCGGCCCAGAGAGCCGTCCAGCAGGCGGTAGATGCCCTCGATACAGCCGGACTCAAACATCAGGGAACCGCCCAGAATGAACAGCGGCGCGGCGGTAATGCCCACGGTGTTCAGACCCTGGAAGGCCAGAATGGCGAACTGGGCCTCCACCTTGATGATGCCCAGTGCGATGTACATGGCCACGGCGGCCACCGCGCCCAGCGACAGCGCCACAGGCACGCCGAGGAACAGCAGCAGGAGCAGCAGCACGAACATGCCCAGCACGATGTGGATCTTGAAGCAGACCACAGCGATGACGGCCATGATGACGATGGCCAGCACGAAGGTGAGCACGGACTTTGCGTTGTTGGTCTTGGCCGCGGTCTTGACCTCCTGGACCACCTGAACGCCGGAGACCAGCATAAAGACGACCCAGCCGAAGATCATGACGGCGGCGAAGATCCACATGGGCATGTTCCAGCTCAGGGTGGCCCGCAGGCCGTTGGCCTTGACCCGGGCGAACCATACGCCAACCATGTAGGTGTTGAAAATGGCGAAGGCGATGGCTACCAGAGAGATGAACAGGTCGGGCAGGGCCTTGTGGCCGGGGTTGAGCTTGGATGTGACCATATCAAGGCTCATGTGGCCCTTGTCCCGCTGGACGAAGGCAAAGCCCAGATAGGTCATGAAGATGCAGCAGATGATGCAGGTATCGAACAGCCAGGCCACGGACAGGCCCAGCAGACGGCAGATCACGTTTGCAAAGACAAACAGAGAGACCACTGTCAGCAGGATAGAAGACAGGAAGCCAAGGCCGTCGATGAATTTGTTGTAGATTTTTTTCATGTAAGCCCCCAAATTCACGTGAAATGAAACGTTGTCAGACCGGAATTACTCTTCCCAGCCGAAGTTGACGGCCAGAATGGCGCGGCACTCTTCCTCGCGGCCGGCGGCGATGCAGCTGTCCAGCCAGTTCTGAACGGTGGGCCGAACGGCTTCCTTCCAGATGGCGGCTTCCTCTTCGGTCCAGAAGTAGACCTCGACGCCTTCCTCTTCCAGCCTGGCCTCGTCCTCGGCGTCCTTCAGATACAGCTCGTAGCCGGTCTCGGCGGCGATGTCGGCGGCCTTCTGGATGGCGGCCTGATAGTCGGCGGGCAGGGAGTCCCACATGATCTGGCTCATCTGGATGCCGTAGTAGGGGATCTCGATGATGCCGACCACGTACTTGGTCACGGCGTCAAGGCCGCGGGCCATGATGGAGTTGAAGCCGGTGAAATAGCCGTCGATGGTGCCCTTGTCCATGGCGTCGTAAGTGTCAGCGGAGGCCAGAGCAGTGCCGGTGGCGCCCACATCGCTGTACACGCTGGCCCAGACGGGACCGGCGGAACGCATGTTCATGCCCTTCATGTCCTCAGGCAGGCGGATGGGCTTGTTGGTGCCCCAGACGGTGGCGCTGTAGGGATAGAGGCAGAGGTTCACGATGCCGTAGTCGGCCAGCACCTTCTCGGTGATGGGCTCGATGACGTCGATGCTCGCCTTCCACTGGTCGATGCTGGTGGCGCCGAAGGCGAAGCCGGCGTACTGGAGCACGGGGTCATAGCCCATGAGCCACGCCACGGAGCCGGTGTGCAGGTCCAGACCGCCGGAGCTCAGCGCGTCTGCGGCGCCGTCGGTGGTGAACAGCTGGCCGTCGGAGGCGATGTTGACGGTCACGTTTCCGTTGGTGAATTTGTTGACGTTTTCTGCGAATTCCTTGGTCATGATGGAGACCAGGTTATGGGTGGAAGCCAGCGTGGTGGACAGCTGAAGGGTGACCTTTTCCGTGCTGGTGATCACGATGTCGCCGTCGCCGGCCGGCTGGGTGGTGTTGTCGGAGGAGGCGCTGGAATCGCTGGGGGCGGGGGCATCAGAGGGCTTGGAGGCGCCGCCGCTGCAGGCAGTCAGGGTGAGAACAAGAGCCAGTACAAGTGCGAGGATTGCAGGAAACCGCTTCGATTTGGCAAATAACATAGGGTTATCTTCCTTTCTCTGTAACGATATATTTTTCATGCAAGGTTTCGCCGGGTTCTTTTCTGCCGTGTGGTTGCCTTATTGGCGAGAGATACGTCCTTTCTCCTATCACCGATCCTTTCTTGTCTGAAGCTGCCCGGGCCGCGGGACAATCTGTCCCCAGTGGGCCCGCAGCCCGGGGATGCGGTTCATTCTATCCTTATTGGAACTGTTCGCGGACAAGGGCGCGCAGCTCCTCCATGTGCCGCTCCAGCTCCTCGTCGGGGGGCACCGTGTCGGTGGCGCCCTTGAACTTCTCGTCCAGACGGACGTACTTGCTCTCGCACAGCTTGTTGTACTTGAGCAGGTTGATGTCGTCGGGGCCGAGGCCCAGCTCGTCCTGGGTGAACCGGGCGATCTTGAGCAGTTCCTCCACGTCGTCGTTGAAGCCGGGGATCACGGGTACGCGGACCCGCAGGTTCCCGCCGTTGGCGACGATCTTTTTGGCATTCTCCAGGATGATGTCGTTGGGAACGGCGGTGCCGTTGATGTGCAGATCCCGGTCGATGCACTTTACGTCGTAGAAGAACAGATCCACGTAGGGCAGCAGCTGCTCGTAATTTTCCCACGGGGCGAAGCCGGAGGTATCCAAAATGGTGTGGATGCCGGCCTCTTTGCAGCGGCGCAGGATGGGCAGGGCCAGACCGGGGTGGACGGCAGGCTCGCCGCCGGATACTGTCACGCCGCCCTTCGTGTTCTTATAGTAGCTCTTGTCCTTGAGCACGACGGTCATGACCTCGTCCACGGTGATGTACTTGCCCATGAGGGTACGGGCGCCGTTGGGGCAGACCTCGGCGCACTTGCCGCAGCCCACGCACTTGGCGCGGTCGAACTCCATAACGCCCTGCTCGACCCGGATGGCCTCCGCGGGGCACACCGGGGCGCACCGGCCGCAGCCGGTGCATTTTTCCCGGAGTACAAAGAGCTGGGGCACGGGGCTCTGGGATTCAGGGTTGTGGCACCAGAAGCACCGCAG
>CAKUPH010000051.1 GCA_934675115.1 uncultured Oscillospiraceae bacterium
TGGTAGCCCTCCCGCAAAAGGGCCTCGATGATGCCGGGCAGGGCCTCCGGCGTGTGGATGGCCGCGTTGTGGAACAGTACGATGGACCCGGGCTGCACCCGGCCCGTCACCCGGGCGGTGATCTCGTCCGCCGGAAGCTCCTTCCAGTCCAGACTGTCCACGTCCCACTGGATAGGCTCGATGCCCAGCGACCGCACGGCGTTGATGACGTGATCGTCATACTCCCCGTAAGGGCAGCGGAACAGCGTGGGCCGCACGCCGGTGACGGCCTCGATCTTGTCATTGCAGGTATTCAGGTCGGCGATGATCTCGTCGGTGGACAGGCTGTTGAAATGGGCGTGGGAGTTGGAGTGGCTCATGACCTCGTGCCCCGCGTCGTGGAGGGCCTTTACCGACTCCGGATATTTGTCCACCCACGCGCCCACCACAAAAAATGTGGCCTTGATGTTGTATTTCCCCAGAATGTCGATGAGCTGCTGGGTGTCCTCGTTGCCCCACGCCGCGTCGAAGGAAATGGACAGCACCTTGTAATCCTTCTGCACACAGTAAATGGGCAGCTGCCGCGTCGCCGCGTTGGCCCCCACCACCGCCGGGTGATTCACCAGTGTAAAAATGGCCGCCGCGGCCAGCAGGCAGGCAATGGCCGCCAGAAAGCGCCGGTTCAGGCAGAACACTCTGATTTTTTCCATGAAGCTCCCTCCGTCTGACAGTTTGCTATACTGTATGCGGCGGCGGGGACGGCCATGCGCCCGCTGAATGGATTTGCGCCTTTCTGCGCATGATGTTATAATAGTACCCACGGTAAAAAACAACCGCCGGGCCTGTCCCGGCAGACGGAGGATCTTATGAGACGACTCATCGTACACCGCCAGCGGGCGCTGGCCTGCTTTGCCATGACCTACTACTGCCTGCCAGGCCATGTCCGGCCCCTCATCGACGGCGCGGAGACCGGGGACGTGCCCGCCCTGTGCCGGGAGCACGGCGTGCCCCTGCGCAGCGGCGAGACCGCCGCCATGGAGATCGGCGAAGCGCCCTTCGAATTTTTCGCCGTGGCCTGTCTGGAGGGTCGGAACCTCGTCATGGACACCTGCGCCGTCCCCGCCGGGACGGAGGACGTCCGGTATACCATCGTCACCGACTTCGACGGCTACAAAAAGCTTCAGGTGCGGCTGGAACCCGGCGAATAATTAAAAACCGAAAGGAGCTCCCGCCGGAAAGCGGGAGCCCCTTTCATTTCAGAGAAGAGTGAGCATGCTTGAATTTTACTTGAAATTAACGACACCCTTGAGGTTCAGGCGCTCCGGATCGTAAGTCTTGCGAACGGAAGCATAGCAGATGGTGGCGATCAGCGCCAGCACGCCGCAGACGATATAGACCGCCTGATAGGTTCCTGTCCAGACGTAAATATAGTTCCATAACAGGCTGATAGGGGCCATAATCAGGCTTCTGACCACACCGATAGACCGTTCTACATAGGTAAACTGCTTACGGCCAAACACGAAGGCATACAGCGAGGGATGCAGATTGGGCAGGCCGCCCACCATGGACGCGGCAAAGAACACAGCCAGCATGACAAAAACAGTACTTTTCGTCACCCCTGCCAGTAGCATGGAAACATTGGCCAACACATAGCCGCAGCCCAGAATCGTAGCCGCCCGGGGCGTGCCAAACTTATCATCAATCACGCCCCACAGCACACTGAGTGCGATGGCAATCAAGGACACTGCAGACATGTAGTTGACGGCGGTGATAATATTGACGTTCAACTCCAGCATTCTGGGAATAAAAATGCTCATGAATCCGCCCATGTTCAGCTGACAGCACGCCACAGCGATACCCAGCAGCCATGCCTCCTTCGTGTGCAACAGCCTCTTATTGCTCCACTCATTGGGATCCTTAGCTGCCATAACGGCAATCTCTTCCTCTGTCCTAACCAGACCATCGGGTAGCAGGCCAACATCCTCCGGTTTATCCCGGGTGAGAACAAATGTGAGCAGCCCCACCACGATCAGCACTCCGCCATAGCAGTAGTTTGCCAGAGGGAAGTTTTGGGTGGCCACGACGATACGTGTAATCAGATTGATAGCTATGGGACTCATGGCGTTGGCGCAGGTAACAAAACCCAAGATCCGGCCCCGGGTACTGATGAACCAGTTGTTAGTAATGGCATAAATCGCCACATACATGGCATTCATGGAAATCGTAGACAGAAGTCGGGCGGCAAAATAGAGTGGATAGCTTCCATTGGCTGCAGAAATGCCGATGCAGATTGTAGCCAGACCCAGCGTCATAAATGTGGGCGTGGCAATCCGGCGTCCGCCATATTTACCGGTCATAGTGCCAAGAACATAGCTGAATGGGATGCCGATCAGCGACGCGATTGTCCCCGGCCACGAGACAAAGGTGCGTGCCCACCCCCATACATCGCAAATATAGGAATAGTGCAGGTTGAGCATATCCGAACTTAGGTTGGCAAAGAAGAAATTGCCCAGCATCGAAATCAGGACGATCTTGATCCGCCACGCTGCAAATCCCTCTTGAGTCTGAAGCTTTGTCACGACCGTTTTATCGCTCATAGTTCGCTCTCCTTTCAGAACCGGTGGTTTTCTCTCTCAATCGCTCATTCGCGGGGTTCTCGCCAAAGACTGTTTACTGGGGCGTGACCTCCTCTCCTGCCAGATATCCAGAGTTCATGGCCCATGCAAACGAGGAGAACAGCGGGCCATATTCCTCACCCATCCAGTTGCTGGCCAGGTCCCCGGTCACATAAAGGCCGCCGATCGGCGTTCCATCCGGCATCAGCGCCCTGAGATGCGCGTCAATGGACACGCCGCCCATGGTCACATCAAAGTTGCGCTGGCAGCGGATCACATACAGCGGGAACGACTCGATCTTCACCAGCTCTGCGGGATCCTTGAACAGCTCGTCGTCCAGCTTGTTCTCGCACATCGCATTATACCGCGACAGCGTATCCGCCAGCGTCTGCTCGTCTGTACCGATAAACTGTGCCGCCTCGGCCAGTGTCTTTGCGATGCACACCTTGCCCTCGCCGTGCTCCCGGAGCAGATCCGCGTCCAGCTGCTCCATGGGCGGCATGGCGTCGCCGAACCGGGCGCCGTCCACCGCCTCCTGATAGAGCACGGGCTTCATCGCCTCGTCAAAGATGTAGTAGGCAAGGCCCTCGGGCTGCATATCCACCGCCACCTCGGCGTCGTCCGTATCGTCCTCGGCCACAAAACGCACGCCATTCCGGTTGACGATCACGCCCTTGGCGCTGCGGAACAGCTTCTGGATGCTGAACGAACCGGGGTTGTGAGCCAGCGCACCCAGACCAACGCTGATATTTTTGCCAACCTCCGCGCCAATCCGCTCCGCCATAGCGATACCGTCTCCGGTGGTGCTGAGCAGGCAGTAGTGGGAACAATAAGTATCCCGGGAGAAATACTTGGGCAGGAACCGGCGGAGCAGCTCCGTATTGCAGCCAAAGCCGCCGGAAGAAAGGATCACATTCCCGGCGCAGATCTCATAATCCGCATCCTGTCCCTTTGCGGTCAGGCCGGTCACCGCGCCGTCTTCACCGGTGAGCAGCCCCTCCGCCTTCGTGCTCAGCAGCACCTGAATAGGCAGATCCTTCATCGCCTCCAGCACAACGGAAAGAATAATGGAGCCCATCAGCCCCGGTCCGTACTGGGGATTGTTCAGATAGCCGGGGTCCTTACGCTCCTTGACCATGGCCACCGCATCCATCACATAGCGGATATTATCGGTGTCCAGCCCCAGATCCGCCATCCACTCGTAGAACGTGCCGGTATTCCCGATGTAACGGCGGAAAATGGCCGGATCAAGCGTATACTTGTTCTGCCGGTAGGCCGTTTTGTAGTATTCATTGGTCATATCCGGCATTCCCAGTTCCTTCTGGAATTTGGAATACGTCGTCAGAAGGCCGCCGGCAAACCAGCTGTTGCCGCCCGGTTGATCCATCTTCTCCACCACAATGACGCTGGCGCCCCGCTGGGCCGCCCGCACCGCCGCCACCAGGCCGGACCCTCCGCCGCCGATTACGGCCACATCGCATACCATCCGGGTCTTCGGGCCGCCGGGATAGTCCAGCTCCGGTCTGTCCTGATGCTCGTACATACTCAGCAGTTTGTTCATATGCGTGTTTCCTCCTTTATCGCATCCGCCCAAGGTTGTTTTTCAGCGCAGAAACGTGGCCGCGTCAAAGCCTTCCCGCACCGCTTCATGGACCTTTCTGGCCCGCTTGGCATCGCCGATGACCCAGAAATCATACTCCGCGCTCCGCAGCTTCTCGACTTCCGCCATCCGGGCCTTCAGCCCGGCGGCGCAGATCACCGTATCCGCCGGGAAGAAACGCTCGTTCCCCTCGCGGTCCTTTGCGGTGACGCCGTCCGGCGTGACCGCGTTTACGCTCAGGCCGCAGCACAGCTTTGCCGCCGTCTCCAGCCGGGGCATCATGAATCGGCGGTGATCGTGGGTGCAGTCGATGAGCACTTCGTCCCGCATCTCCAGCACGGTGACCTCGTGCCCTTCCTGCGCCAGATGCAGGGCGGACTCGCAGCCGATCAGGCCGCCGCCGATGACCACCACCCGCCTGCCGACCGCAGCGCCGCCATCGTCGTACAGGCGCGCCCCCAGCACCACGTTATCGCCGTCAATGCCGGCAATCGGCGGGATAACAGGCTCCGCGCCCACCGCGCAGATCACGGCATCCGGCTTCTCCCGGGCGATCTCCTCCGGCGTCAGCGTCGTGTTGAGCAGCACTCTGGCATCCGTTGTCTCCAGCTCCGCCTGAAGAGAATCGATATACTTCGCGAGGTCCTCCTTAAAGGGCACATGCCGGGCAAAGGTCAGCGCGCCGCCCAGCTCGCTCCGGGCCTCATAAAGCGTTACATCATGTCCGCGCCGGGCCGCGGTGATCGCCGCCTCCATGCCGCCGGGTCCGCCGCCCGCAATCAGCACTTTTCGTCTGGGCGAGGGAGGCGGGAACATCTTCGCCTCCCACTCGCGGCCCGCCAGCGGGTTGATCGAGCATTCCAGCGTTCGGCAGCTGTGGTACTGCGTCTCATTGCAGATAAAGCAGCGGATACACTGGTGGATCTGCTCCGGATGCCCGGTGCGGGCCTTTTCCGGAAGCTGCGGATCTGCCAGAATGCTCCGGCCCAGCACAAACGCATCCGCCCGGCCTTCCGCGAGGAACCGCTCCATCAGCTCCGGATCCGTATATCCGCCCACGCTGCTCACCGGGATATTTTTGACCGCCTGCTTCACCGCGTAGGAAAATTCCGAGTTGATGCCACGCTCCTCAAAGGAAGAAATGGCCATCCGGGTGGTCCAGGGTGCGCCGGCGGAAATGTTCATCATATCCGTCAGGCCTTCCTCTGCCATGCGGCTGCAAAAATAGACACAGTCGTCGATCTCAGCGCCGCCCTCCAGAAACTCGCTGCCAGAAATGCGCATGTCCAGCGCGATGGTATGCCCTACCCGCTCCCGGATCCGCCGGGCCACCATCAGCGGAAATCTGGCCCGGTTCTCTCTGGAACCGCCGAACTCGTCGGTTCGCCTGTTATACAGCGGGGAGAGAAACTGGCTCAGGAGCCAGCCGTGCCCATAGTGGATCTGCGCGATGTCAAAGCCGCAGTCCCGCACGGTTTCCACCGCGTCGGCAAAGGCGTCCGCCACCTGATCCATCATGACCGTATCCATCTGGATGATCTCATCGCCCCACTCGTCGATGCAGCCGGTGGCCCCAATGGAATTGCGTCCGTCGTTATACTTCGGGTCGGCCATGGCTCCGCCATGGCTGATCTCCACGTTGGCGTAAGCTCCGTGGGCGTGGATCGCGTCGGTGAGCTTTTTCAGTGAAAAACGCACCTCATCCCGGCCCAGCATGATCTGCTGTTCATGGGTCTTGCCGCAGTCCGTCGGAATGATAGACTCACCCAGCGTGACCACCGCAGCGCCGCCGGCCGCCAGACTCTCATAATAGGAAATGGCCCGTTCGGTCAGCCCTTCCTTGGCGTCCAGCTCCACGATCGACATCGGGCCGGTCATGATCCGGTTCCGAAGCGTAAGGTTTCCCACTCTCAACGGAGAAAAAAGTTGAGAATATTTGTTCATTTGATCGTTCCCCTTTTCCATTTCTCCTGTCATAATTTCCTTTTGCAGTCTCAGTCTATCACAGCAGCCGAAGTCTGGGAAATATCGTCTCAGCATGAGGTCATAACTTTGAACCTATGTGTTTTTCATGCAAATAGTCTGGCTTTCCCCCTTCCTCCGCCGGCATCCGTGTGCTATAATACCGAAAAACACCGGCGGCCGCCTGCCGACCCATAGGCAGTTGTTATGCCCGCATTTCCCCGGCCTCCGCGCAAATTCCTGCCGCGTTTTTCTATCCGCCCCGGAAAAAGGAGGTATCTTTTTGGAACTGATCCAGCTGCGCTATTTTCAAAAGGTCGCCCGCCTGCACAGCATCACGAAGGCCGCGCAGGAGCTGTTCATCTCCCAGCCCTCCCTGAGCCAGAGCCTGAACCGGCTGGAAAACAGCGTGGGCTGCCCCCTGTTCATCCGCCGCAAGGGGAAAGGGATCGAGCTGAGCGACGCGGGCAGTCTGCTGCTGCAATACGTTGACCGTGTTCTCCACGAACTGGACGACGGCATCAACGCGGTGCGCGAATTGAGCGAAAACGCCGCCGTTCAGGTATCTATCGCAAGCTCTATCCACGATCTCTGCAACGAGCTGGTGCTGAGCTTTCTTGAAAAAAAGCCGGACACGCACATCTCGCAGCAGCTGATCCGCATCAACTCGCTGACAGAGCTGCTGCTCAACGATGAGATCGACTTTGCCATTTCGCCCTGTCCCCTGCCCGACTCCCGTCTGGACTGCCGCGCCCTCTACACGGAAGAGCTTCTGGCCATCGTCGGCCCGGGGCACCGCCTTTACGGAGCGCGGGAAGTTACCCGGGACGAACTGCTTCATGAGCGCTTCATCCTCAACTATTCCGAAGCCGACCGCAATTATCTGGACATGCTGTTCGAGGACGAAGGGCTGGATTTTGACATCATTCTGGAAAGCAACGAGCCCAGCACCATCCAGCGGCTCATTGCCTCCGGCGCCGGCGTAGCCTTCGTCCCCGCGCGGATCATAATGCGCCGGTTTGAGGCCAATCCCGGCGAGTTGGCCGGGATGCTCCGGGTCAAAGACTATAAATTCGATGTCCCCACCTGCATCACAAAAAAGCGGGACCGGTATCTGCTCCAGTCCGCGGCGGATTTCTACAACTACACAATAGAGTTCTGCCAGAGAGAAAGCTCCCTCACCGACCGCTTCCTCCGTCAGTGCTTTCTCAAATAACAGGAACAAAGCAGCGGCCCCTCCCGGAACCGGGAGGGGCCGCTGCTTTATGAAGGGAAAATTTGAGAGAGCTACGTAAAATATATTATGGTGGGATACAGACAGGCGGCAATTCTGCTGTCAGATGCTGTCAGAAACGATGATATCGGAACAGGCTCATGGTCAGAGCTTACTTGTTCTTTCTGCCGTAGCCGGTCGCAACCGCGATGATCAGGATAACGGCCATGGACAGAGAGTAGAAGTTCACGAGAGGGATGGAGGCGGGAGCGACGGCAAAGGCCTCGCCGAACTCCGCGGCCTTCATGGCGGGGATGACGCAGTGGACCGTCCAGGGGGCCAGGAAGCAGAACACGCAGCCCGTGCAGTCCATCAGGTTGGCCCGGCGGTAGGGGTTCAGGCCGGCCTTTTCGCCCAGCTCCTTGACCAGATCGCCCATGGCCACGATGGCCACGGAGATAACGCCGGTGATCATGCTCAGGATACCCACGCAGCCGATGATGGTGATCTCGGTGGAGGCGGGGCCCTTGGCGAGGCCGGACAGGGCCTTGCCGATGTCCTCAAACAGGCCGCTGCTTTCCATGACGCCCAGCAGGGCAAATACCGCGATCAGCATGGCGACAGTGCCCATGCAGCCGGTGATGGACTCGGGGAGCAGGCCGGCAACGGCGAAGCCGCCGGGGAACTTCAGCAGAGCGGAGAAGTTGTAGATCCCGCTGATCAGGCCGACAGCGATACCGGCGATGACGCCCCAGGCCAGAGCGGTGATGAGATGCTTATGCATCAGGCACAGCACGATGATGACCACGGGCACAGCCAGCATCACCAGAGACAGGGGCTTGGGGGTGATCTGAGCGGCCTCCAGAGCGGCGGTGCTGGTCTCGGTCTTGGTGAACAGCAGGAAGCACACCAGAGCGGCGAGGGCCGCGGGGATGGAGTACTTGAGACGGGTGCGCACCACTCGGCCCAGATCCGCCTCCTGCGTGGTGGCGGAGGCGATGGTGGTGTCGGAGATGGGGGCCAGGTTATCGCCGAAGGCCGCGCCGGAGACGATGGCGCCCAGCATGTAGACAGGGGCCACGCCGGTCATAACGCCCACGGGGAACAGGATGGGGATGACCACCATGTAGGTGCCCACGGAGGTGCCGGTGGAGAAGGCCAGCAGGCAGGAGATCACGAAGGTAGCGGCGGCAAAGAGCTTGCCGGTGAAGCCGGCCTGAACGGCATAGGCCGCGATGGTCTGCACCATGCCGCTGCCGGAGATCAGCTTGCCGGAGATGGCGGCCAGAATGACCGCCAGCGCGATGACGGGGAACATGGGCTTCGTCAGACCGGAGATGATGGCCTGACCATAGGCCTTCTCGTCCTTGGCGACGATGACGCCCAGAATGATCGCCATGAAGAAGGCCACCACGTAGCCGTTGACGTTGGAGCCGTTAACGGCGGCGTAAATAATAAAGCCGATGGCAACAAGAAGAGGAATCAGCTTGCCGAAGAGGCCAAACCGGAACTCCAGTCGAGTATTTTCGTTCATAAGAACCTCCCTTTCTTTCATACAGGTTGGAATGGAAGTGCCGCCTTCCGATCCATATGGGACACAGGCTCAGTCCTGCAGGAGCCGCTTGGAGAGCGAGCGCAGAGATTTCTCGCTCTGCACCTGATGATACTGGCTCTCGGGGACGCAGGTGAGGGCGCCGGTAGGACAGACCCTGACACAGGCGGGGATCAGCCCCTGACGCAGCCGCTCAACACAGCCGTCGCACTTGACCATCTTCCCCTCATCGTTAAACGAGGGGGCGCCGAAGGGGCAGGCCATGGCGCAGGAGTGGCAGCCGATACAGTTGGTGTTGTCGAACAGGGTCAGGCCGCTCTCCGGATCCTTATACAGGCAGGCGGAGGGGCAGCCCATGACGCAGGGCGCGTCGTCGCAGTGCATACAGGCCACCGACAGGAAGCTGAAGCGGGCCTTGCCCTTGTCCATGGCCTCCAGCTCGGCCGCGTTGCGGAAGGGATGCTGGCCGTGGAGGACGTCGATGTCGTTCTGGTCAAAGCAGGCCATGACGCAGGCCTGGCAGGCGGTGCACTTGGAGGGGTCAAAGTCAAAAATCATCTTTTCCATGCCATTACACCTTCTTTACGCATACCCGGGTCTCCCGGTAGGTGGGGAAGCCGGAGTAGGGGTCCAGTATCTCGTTGTCGGTCAGGGTGTTGACGTCGGCCTCCGCGTAGCTATGGTAGAGGCAGATCACCCCGGGCTCGGCCTTGTAGGTCAGATTGACCTTGACCCGGATGGCGCCCTGATGGGAGCTGATCTCAACGGTGTCCCCCTGAACGACGCCCAGCGCCTCGGCGTCGGCGTGGCTGATGTCCGCCGTGGGCTCAGGCCGCAGGGAGCGGTTCCACGGCACCATGTGGAGCCGGGAGTGGAGGGCGTTGGGAATCCGGGGCGAGGAGGAGAGCACCATGGGCAGGTCGCTGTCCGGCCGGTCCTCATAGGGGGCGCGGTAGGTGGGCAGCGGGTCAAAGCCCGGGTGCTTTTCAATGGCCAGAGACCACAGCTCGAACTTGCCGCTCTCCGTGTTCAGGCCCTTTTCCAGCATGGTGCCCGGCACATAGGGCTTCACGCCGGGGACCTTCACCGGCTTGTCGCTGGCCTTCAGCTCATCCAGCGTGATGGGCAGATCCTGAAGGATGTACTCCAGACAGGCCTCGGGTCCCTTGGGCAGCAGCTCATCCTCCAGCTCCATGGCCCGGGCCAGCTCACAGAGGATCTCAACGTCGGGCTTGGCGTCGCCGAGGCGGTCGATGACGGGCTGGGTGTAGTAGAGGTAGCCGCCGCCATAGCTCTTGAGCTCGCCGCGCTCGAAGGAGGTGCAGGCGGGCAGCACGATGTCGCAGAGCTTGCAGGTGTCGGTGAGGAAGAGATCGGTGTTCACAAGGAAGTCCAGCTTCATCAGATTCTTCTTCAGCCGCTCGTCATCCGGGGAGATGCGGTAGTTCATGCCCACGCCCAGCATGGCCCGGATGGGATAGGGCTTGCCGGTCTCGATCTGCCGGGACAGGTCGTTGGCCTGAGCCTCGTGAACGAAGTCGTTCCAGACGGGGAAGCGCTCCGCGCCTACGGCGGGGGCCTTCACCCGGTCGTAGTGGGCCATAATGAATTCGTCTTCTCTGGTGGGGAAGCCGCCAGGGAGATAGTTATAGCTGAACTGGATGGGGATCTGTCCGCCCTTGCGGTCAAAGCAGCCCAGAATGGCGGACAGCGCCATGATGGCCCGATAGTTCTGGAAGCCGTTGCGGTGGTGGGCCAGCGGAGCGGCGCTCTCGTTGATGGCCAGAGGCAGATTGCCGGCGATCATGGCGGCGGCCTGCTCCAGCTGCCCGGCGGGGACGCCGGTGAGCCGCTCCACCCTCTCCGGGGTGAAGTCCTTTACATATTCGGCAAACTGGGGATAGCCGTAGACGTACTTTTCAATGTAGTCCTGATCGGTCTTGCCGTCCCGGATCAGGATGTGGGCCAGACCCAGCGCCACCGCGCCGTCGGTGCCCGTTCTGGGCCGCAGGTGGATGTCCGCCAGCTTCAGGGCGGCGGGGGTGATCCTCGGATCCACGATGATGACCTTCATGCCCTCGGCCTTCCGCTTTTCCACATTGAGGGCGGCCAGATGGCGGGAGTAGTAGGGGTTATAGGCCCAGCCCAGAAATACCCCGGCATTGAGCACGTCGCTGGAGCACATGGGATTGCCGGTGGTGACCCACCAGTTGAGGAAGGTGGAGGTCATGCAGCTGCTGGACTCGGTGAGGTAGTTGGGGGACCCGAAGGAGTAGGCGAAGCGGTGGAAGAACGGCCGGTACCACTTGGAGTAGCCGGAATAGAACAGCACGCTCTCCGCGCCGCTCTCGGCCTTGATGGCGTTGAGCCTCTGGGCGATCTCGGCATAGGCCTCGGCCCAAGAGATGGGCTCGAACTTGCCCTCGCCCCGCTGCCCCACCCGGCGCAGGGGGGTGCGGATCCGGTCGTCGCGGTAGATATACTGCCGGTTGGAAAGCCCCTTGGGGCAGAGCAGGCCGTGATTGACCGGGTGATCGGCGGTGCCCTCGATCTTGATGACCTTGCCGTCCTTCACATAGGCGTCGATGCCGCAGTGAAAGGAGGGACAGCAGACGTCACAGATGGTGTGTTTGACCTCAATCCCGGTTTCGGGTCCGGGGATCTTGGCCTTCAGCAGGCGTTCTTTTTTAACCATGGATGAGACCTCCCTCCAGTTCGGTATTCTCTAACAGATGAATGATATCCTCGTTCAGCCCGTTGCGCAGCAGGATGACCCGCTGCATGGGGCTGATGGGCTCGCGGCTGCCCAGGAACTTGCGGGACATAAAGCTCTTGATGACCCCGCTGATGATATGGTTGTCCACGATATTGACCAGCGCCAGCTTGCCCTCCCGGCGGACGGCATAGAGGAAAAAGCCCTCATTGCGCCATCGGATGATCTCGCCCTCGGCCTTCACGTCGCCGAAGCCGATGAAATCCATGTCCATAAAGTGGGTGATGTTGTGCAGAAGGGTGCCGGGGTAGCTCACCGGGTGGCCCAGCATGGCCCCCGCCGCGGTAACGCCCTGATAGGCGGCGTTGGCCCACAGGCCGATGATCTGGTGGCGGCCGCTCTGGATATCGTAGCCGCTGGAGCAGTCTCCGGCGGCGTAGACGCCGGGAACAGAGGTCTCCATCCGCTCGTTGACCAGCACGCCCCGGTCCACCTGAGGGCCGGCGTCGTCCAGAAATTTCAGATTGGGGCGGGTCCCGATGGCAAGCACCACCGCGTCGGCGGGGACGCGCTCCTCGCCGAAAAACACCTGAAGCCCCTCGGGGGTCTCCCGGATGGAGGAGAGGCCCACGCCGAACTTCAGTTCCACGCCCTTGGCCTCTACCCGGCGGCCCAGCTCCTCGCCCACCTCGGGCACGGCGGCCAGCGGGAAGAGGGAGGGGGCCAGATCGGCCAGAACGCATCGGCAGCCGGCGCGCTGAAAGAGCTCCGCCACCTTGATGCCCACCATGGAGGCGCCGACGACCACCGCCTGCTTCACGTCGCCCTTGTCCAGCCGCTCGCGGAGGACCTTGGCGTCGTTCGGGGTGCGCATGACGTAGATGTTTTTCTTCGGCAGGTCGGGGATGGGGGGGACAAAGACCTTGGCCCCGGTGGAGATGAGGGCGTTGTCAAAGGCATAGCGCGCTCCGTTTGCCAGCACAACGGCGCGCTCCTTGCAGTCCAGCCGCGCCACCGGCGAATTGGTATGTACAGTCAGGCGCAGGGAGCTGGCGATGCTGCTCAGCGAGCCGAAGGGGAACAGCCCCTTCCACGGGAGCCTGCGCCCCGCGTAGTAGGTGGTGAGCATGGGGTTATAGGGAGGCAGGTCGGTGTCGGAAAAGACATGGATATCCCCCTCGAAGCCCTCGGATCGCAGGGACATGGCACAGTGATAGCCGGCGCAGCCAAAGCCCAATATGGCGACGTTTTTCATGGGTGGCCTCCTTTTTTCATGATGAAATGATAATACGCCGAATGGCGTCCAGATCATAGATGATCCACCGGTTCCCCTTTTTTGCCAGCCAGCCGTTGGATTCAAATTCCACAAGGATCTGGTTGACGGTGAGCCGGGAGGCGCGAACCAGATTGCCGATGCCCTGCTGGATGACGGGCAGCTCAACGCGCAGGCCCGCGGGGGTGGGAACGCCGAAGTTGCGGGCCAGATCGACGAATACCGCGGCGACCCGCTGCTGGGCGGTCATAAAGCACAGCCGCCGGATATGCTCCATAAGCACATGGATCTTATGGGACATGGAGGAGAGGACCTGTGCGTTGAGGGCGATGTCCATGGAGAGATAGGAGAGAAATTCATCCTTGGGGATCCGGTACAGCTCGCAGTCCACGATGGTGGCCGCGTGGAGGAACTGGGCCTCTGGCTCAAAGCAGGTCTCCTCCCCGAACATGCACCCCTCCAGCGCGAAGATATAGATCTTTTCCGCCCCGTCGCTGGTGAAGTACGACAGCCGGACACGGCCGCTTTTGACAATGTAGATATTGGAGATGTCCTCCTCCTGATTGTAAAGCACGGTCTTGCCCTTCAGGCGGATAAGATATTTGGAGTCGGTAAGCGGTCCCCAGTCCTCCAGATCGTATCGGATCCACGGAGAAAAATTTTCGAAGATGGTCATACCGGAGCCTCCCTCAAGCCCTTTTATAGCATGTTGTCCAAAGATAAACTATAAAGTTCTTTACATTTTGCGCAAAAAAACAGAGCAAAATCGCGGGGGAGCAAACGCCCCACAGGAGAAAATGAGAATCATCCCTCGAAAACCGCCACAATATTCTCAGCGCGCCGCCGCCCCGGAGGGAGGAAGGCCAGCTGTATCCGGAGTAAATGCGAGCTATCCATGAAATCCAGATGCGGAGGCGAGAAAATTACATACTGTGATAGCACAATTATTCTCATAACGCAACGAGAAAAATATTTGCTCTAAAAATTGAAGAAAAGGGGCCGCCGGGCGCGGCACATAAGGGCCGTGGCCCCGGCAAACGGCAGAAGGCGGGGCCGCCGCGTACTCCTTCCGCGGCGGCCCCGCCTGTTTCTACGCGGAAGCTGCTCCGGGCGAATTTCGCCCTTATTCTGTCTCTTGACGCACCTTGGCCAGATAGCGGTAGATGCTGGCGGGGGAGGAACGCAGCTCCTTGGACACGTGAGCCACCGCCCCCTTGAGGCGGAACACCCCCCGCCGGTCCAGCTGGGCCACGATGCGGATCTTTTCCGCCTGACTCAGCCGCTCCACCGGGATATCCTCCTCGGCCAGCACCTCCTCGATCACCGAGTTGGCCGCCGAGGTCATGGAGTCCCCGAAGCGCTCGGTGTCCTCCTCGTCCAAGGACTCCAGCACGTCGCTGCGGATGACGATGTTGTTATCCACATATACATCCGGATGGATGAGCTGGAACAGCCGGCTGGACAGTTCCTGAAACCTGCTGTCGTCAAAGCTGACGCACAGCATCCCCACCAGATCCTCGTTCTTGTCCTTGATATAAAAGGTGGAGGAGCGCAGGGTGCGGCTGTCCCCCGTCAGGCCGCTGTAGTTGGTGCGGTAGTCAACCCCCTTGGCGTTGTCCTCCACCGCCCGCAGGGCCATGGCGGTGGGGGGGGAGTCCAGATCCCGCCCGCTGATGGAGCCGTTTACAATGGCCACAATGGAGCTTTGCTTGCCGTGGACGTCGATGAGGGTGATCTCGTAGGTGGGGCCCAGCACCAGACCGAGAAACTCCACCAGCTTGGTATACTGCTTGAGCATGGCGCGGTTCATAATCCTTACCCCATTCATTCATTCATTCGTTCTTTCTCCGGGAACGCGGCCCTGAGGGGCCTTTCCCATGAATCGCCTGTATCATATCATGGAACAGGGGGCGAATCAAGAGAGAAAAATCATAATTATGAAAAAATTCAACTCATATTATTGGCTGGAAAAAAAAGAATTAGACAAATTGCTTAGGAACAGCCTCGTATTTTTGGTGAGTATTTCACAGTTTTTTCTTGACTGAATGAGAAAACGATGATAATATCATTCTCGAAAAGGTGCTGTCCGCCAGTTGGAGTCGGGGGCGACCCGCCCACGCTCGACGACCGGGGTATCCTCTAAAAAATCAGACGCTCCGCGTCAAATTGTATGGAGGTAATCAAAATGGACAAAAATGCCACCAACTATCCCCTGAGCGTTTCCATGCCTCAGCACTGCGCCTATGTGGTGCGGGATCTGCCCCACGCCACTGTGGAGCAGCGTGAGCGCGCTCTGAACGCCACCCACTGGAACGAGTTCGCCTTCCCCTCCGGTATGCTGACTGTGGATATGCTGTCCGACTCCGGCACCACCGCCATGACCAACCAGCAGTGGGCCACCCTGTTCCTTGGCGACGAGGCCTACGGCCGCAACACCGGTTACTATGTCCTGCTGGACACCTTCCGCGACATCTTCGAGCGCGGCGGCGAGAAGAACTGGAAGAAGGTCATCGATCTGGTCCGCACCGACTGCCGCGACATCGAGAAGATGATGGACGAGGTCTATCTCTGCGAGTACGAGGGCGGCCTGTTCAACGGCGGCGCCGCTCAGAT
>CAKUPH010000052.1 GCA_934675115.1 uncultured Oscillospiraceae bacterium
TGAGGGATTCGAACCCCCGGCCTTCTGGTCCGTAGGTTGTCTCACGCGCAAATCGGAGCTGTTTCGGCTCCGATTTGCCCTTTTTACCGCCGTTCATTCGGCAGATTTTCCGTTGTTTCCGTCCAGCCCTGCCTGTTCCAATTCCGTTCTGGGTCAAAACTGGGTCAAAGAGAATTTTGTAATTACAAAACGAGCATTATACAAATTTCAAGATTCGTTTTATATCCTCGAGGTTCTCAGCAAAGTAGATCCCCGCCTGCCGCTCTTTGGACGACAGCCCTTTTTCAATCATGTGATGCAAAAGAGCTTTCAGATCATTGTAAAAACCGTTCAGGTTATAGAGAATACACGGTGCATTCAGGTGCTTCAAGGACACCTTTGACATGACCTCTGCAATTTCCTCCAATGTTCCCGTGCCGCCGGGGAAAGCGATGAAGGCGTCGCCCAGTTCAATCATTTTATTCTTACGCTCCGACATATCCTTGGTCACGATTAGCTTGGTCAGACCATCATGCTGAAATTCATTTTCAATAAAAAACTGCGGCTCGACGCCTGTGACTTCGCCGCCGGATCTCAGGGCACTGTCCGCGATCGCACCCATCAGGCCGGATTTAGAACCACCATAGACCAGCGCATTTCCACTGCTTCCAATCCACGCTCCCAATTCCTCGACCGCTTTTCGTAAGATCGGGTCATTTCCTTCATTTGCACCAAGATAGACGGTGATATTCATACAAGGTCTCCTCCGATTCAAGAGTTTTCTAATCTTATCGTACTATAATACGGAAGCCTGCGCAACTGCAATTTCCAGCAGAAATATCTGCATATTCGCAAGAAAATAGGCATCGTGAGGGGAACGATGCCCACCTGACCTCAGGAAACGGTAAATGAGCCGCTTTGACAAGTGGATGCCGAGCGTTTCAAGAACACGCGGAGCACGCCGAGGGCAGTGATACATTTTGGGGGCGTGTGAGCCGCTATGCTCTGCCAAAATATATGAAAAGCCTGCAAAAGAAACCTGCAAAAAGAGAAAAAAGTTTGTAAAAAGCATCAATCGACAAATTGCGTGTTTGATGCTATGCTTTGAAAAACCAAATATTGCAGTTAAAGGATAGAGGCGCGGAAGTCAAGAGTATCCGGAGTGCAAGACCATCGCAGGGTCGTTGCTTCGGTGAAAGGGGCTGCCGCCGAAGGAAAGCAGGCGAAACTTTCCTGGGCATGCGGAGAACATCCGCCTGACTGTCGCATTTGCGGAGAACTATGAATTAATTGCGGATTCCTACTGGAGCCTTTTCATCGGAGGGCAGGCGGAATACCGGATGACGGACGTGGCAAATGCAACTTGCATATGCCGCGTTTTTTTGCCCTCAAATTGCAGTAAATGGTCATATTCGAACAAAGGAGACTGTATTATGACTTCCGATCCTATCTTCCGCGGTGTCGCAACCGCCCTCATCACTCCGCTGACCGCCAGCGGCATCGATTATCCGGCACTCGGTCGTCTTATCGACTGGCAAATCTCTGAGGGCGTGAACGCCCTCGTCATTGCCGGAACTACCGGCGAAGGCTCCACGCTGACCGACGAAGAACACCGCAAACTCTTGCGCTACAGTGTAGAGCACGCAGCCGGACGCATCCCCATCATCGCCGGTACCGGCTCGAACGATACGGCCTACGCCATCAGCCTTACAAAGTACGCCTGCGAGGTTGGTTGTGACGCCATGCTCGTCGTGACGCCCTACTATAATAAGGCCACGCAGAATGGCCTTGTTCAGATGTACACCGCCATTGCCAATGCCTCGACCAAGCCACTCATCCTCTACAACGTTCCATCCCGCACGGGCGTCAATATCCAGCCTGCCACCTATCAGAAGCTCGCACAGCATCCAATGATTGCTGGCATCAAGGAAGCCAACGGCGACATTTCCAGCATTGTGACCACGGCTTCTCTCGCGGGTGATTCACTCAGCATCTATTCCGGCAACGACGATCAGATCGTCCCTATCCTCTCTATGGGGGGCAGCGGCGTCATTTCCGTTCTCTCGAATGTCCTGCCCCGCAAGACTGTGGAGATCTGCACCCGGTTTTGGAGTGGAGACATCATTGGCAGCGCTGCGCTGCAGTGTGAGCTCCTACCGCTTATCCATGCCCTGTTCTCAGAGGTCAACCCTATCCCGGTCAAGGCTGCGATGGCCGCGCTCGGCTTCTGTGAGAATTATCTGCGTCTGCCGCTGACGACGATGGAGCCTGAGCACCGCGAGATCCTTCTGTCGTGTATGCGCGCGCAAGAGCTGAGTGTATAAGGAAGGGCGCAAGATGCAGATTATTGTACACGGGGCTACCGGCCGCATGGGTCAGTTGATTTGTGCAGCAGCCGGAAACGAGGTCGCTGCACGCATCAGCCCAGAATATCCCACAAGCGGAAACGGCTGCTGGCGGACGCTGGCTGAATATCAGGGATCTGCCGACTGCGTGATCGATTTCTCTCATCACAGCGCCACCGGTGCGCTGGTCAACTATTGTCTCGCGCGCAGGCTTCCGCTGCTCATTGCCACAACCGGTCAGACGGAACCGGAGCGTGCGCAAATTGAGGCGGCCGCCGCCGAGATTCCAGTATTCTTTGCCTCCAACTACTCGCTCGGTATTGCGGTGTTGGCTGACATTGCATGCCGCGCGACCGCTATGTTCCCAGATGCGGACATTGAAATTGTCGAGATGCACCACAACCAGAAACTTGATGTCCCAAGCGGCACGGCGCTGACGCTGGCAAGCAGCATTGCCTCCGTCCGCCCGGGCGCAGAGCTTGTCATTGGCCGCCATGAAAACGGTAAGCGGGAAAAGAAGCAGATTGGAATCCACTCGCTGCGGCTTGGCAATCTCTCCGGCACGCATGAAATTCTTATCGCCACCGGCTCCGAGGTGTTGACGCTCCGTCACGAAGCGAGAGACCGCACACTCTTTGCCGATGGTGCCATGCAGGCCGCTCACTTCCTCGTCGGAAAGCCGGCGGGACTCTATACCATGCAGGATCTTATCAATGGGGAGGCTGTACAATGAACACACAGGAACTTATCCGGTACATCGCACAGGCCGAAAAAAAGACGCCTGTAAAGCTCTATATCAAAGAGAACGCACCAATCGATTACGGCTCTGCGAAGGTATTCGGTGCAGGTGACAAAATTGTCTTCGGCGACTGGTGCGAACTCGGTTCGATCCTCGAAGCCAATCGCGAGAAGATCGCCGATATCGTCATTGAAAACGACTGCCGCAACAGTGCCATCCCCATGCTCGACCTCAAGGATATCCCTGCCCGCATCGAACCGGGCGCAATTATCCGTGAACAGGTCACGATCGGTAAGAGTGCGGTCATCATGATGGGCGCCGTCATCAACATCGGTGCTGTTATCGGTGAGGGAAGTATGATCGACATGGGGGCCATTCTTGGTGGCCGTGCAACGGTGGGTAAAAACTGTCACGTGGGCGCGGGAGCAGTTCTGGCTGGTGTGATCGAACCGGCATCCGCCAAGCCTGTCATTATTGACGACGGCGTGCTGATCGGTGCGAACGCCGTTGTCATTGAGGGTGTGCATGTCGGTGAAAACGCAGTCATTGCAGCCGGAGCTGTCGTTGTGGACGATGTACCGGCCAACATGGTTGTTGCCGGCTGTCCGGCGCGCATCATCAAGGAAAAGGACAGTAAGACCACCATGAAAACAGCGCTGGAATCGGCACTGCGGACGATTTAACGGCTGGAGGTGCAGTATGCTCTCTGGTGCGATCGTCAATCTGGATGATCTGACCAAGATCGATCACATGGAGCGTGCTATCGGCATGCCTGACACGGTCTGCTGCTATAACCCCGGTAAATTCCAGATCACAAATGATATTATGGGGCATCTGTACGATTTCAAATTCGGTATGACAAAGCCGCAATTGCTGGACGCGTATGCCATCCTGAAGGAAAAGGGGGTTCAGCATTTCGGCTTGCACTGCATGGCTGCCAGCTGCTCTCTGGAAAACGGATATTATCCGGCGCTCGCACGCGAGCTATTCCGGCTGGTTTGCGAGATCTGCGATAGCGTGCAGTGCATTCGTCGGCAGAGACTTGCGCTGATTATCTGGCGGCACTCGATGTGGACGAGATATTCACGAAGGCAAAGGGGATGTTGTGATGCATCTAAATGAAGCTCTCTACAGTGCAAAACGAAGCGCAATCCGGGAATTTTCCAAGCTTGCCAACAAAACGCCTGGCTGCATCGCCCTGACGCTCGGTGAGCCAGATTTTATCACGCCGCAGCCAGTCTGCGATGCCGTGCCGGAGGCGCTGGATTCTGGAGAGACCCACTATATCGACAACAACGGCACATATGCCCTGCGCGAATCTGTTGCCCGCTTTGAGAGCGAGAAGCACGGCATGGACTATACGCCGGATGAGGTTATTCTGACCGTTGGTGCGACGGAAGCGCTATTTGTTGCCCTGTTCGGCATTCTGAACCCGGGTGACGAGGTCATCGTCCCGACGCCTGCGTTCGTTCTGTATGAACAGATCATCGGCCTGTGCCGCGGGACCTTCATCCCATACGACACTGCGCCGGACAGCTTTCAGCTGAATGCCGACCGGTTGCGTGCACTTATAACGCCAAACACCAAAGCCATCATTCTGAACTCCCCTAACAACCCGACCGGTTGCGTGTATAATGTGCAAAGTTTGCAGGCCGTCCATGATGTGGTGCAGGGCAGGGAGATCTTTGTCATCTGCGATGATGTGTACCGGCAGTTGGAGTATACCGGCGGCTATCACAGCTTTGCGGAGTTCCGCGATCTGCGGCAGCAGATCCTGCTCGTGCAGAGCTTCTCCAAACCATATGCCATGACCGGCTGGCGGATGGGCTATCTATTGTCTGATGCTTCTGTCAAGGAACGACTGGAGCTTTTGCATCAGTTCATGGTTGTCTCTACGCCCGCACCGTTTCAGACTGCCTGCATCCGTGCATTAAGCTGCGACATCACGCCAATGCTCGAGACCTATCGTGTGCGTCGCAGCTATGTCCTGCGGCGCCTGCAGGACATGCGGCTTCCAGTCTGTATGCCGGACGGCGCTTTTTATGTTTTCCCATCCATTCGGGAATTCGGCCTCACCTCAGCCGAGTTTTGCACACGTATGATCCGCGAGGCAGGTCTTGCCGCCACACCGGGCAGCTGCTTCGGCGCGGAGGGCTATATCCGCCTGACCTACTGCTATGGAGATGATCAGCTGCGTGAAGGGCTTGACCGGCTGGAGCGGTTCATCTGTACGCTGCGCGTAGAAGGAGGCTTCCGATGATAGATTTTCTCTCCGAAGCCGCTTCTCTGCAGAGTTTTCTGACGGTCGTCCGACAGACGCTGCACCGCACGCCAGAGCTTGGTAACCAAGAGTTTAAAACCTCAGCTTATCTGAGAAGCATTCTTGAGCCGCTGGGGGTGGTCGTTGAAAACCCGTTCGGAACTGCGCTATGTGCGACACTGCACGGTACAAAGCCCGGCAGGACTGTCGCTCTGCGTGCCGATATGGACGCACTCGCCGTCACCGAAGCGACTGGCGCAGAGTTTTCTTCCCAGGCGCCCGGCGTTATGCACGCCTGCGGGCATGATATTCACATGACGGCTGCTGTCGGCGCGGCAATACTGCTCGCTATGCACCGCAAGACGCTCTGCGGATCCGTCCGTTTTTTATTCCAGCCGGACGAGGAGGGCTGCGGCGGTGCACAGCGGTTTGTGGACGCCGGATGCCTGCATGGCGTAGACGCCGTATTCGGTGCGCACGTCTCGCCGGAGCTGCCGCTTGGATCTGTTGGGATCCGGTACGGTAAATTCTACGCTGCGTCCGATACTTTCTCCATTACCATCCGCGGCAAGAGCGCCCATGGAGCAGAGCCGGAAAAGGGGATTGACGCCCTGCAGGCTGCGGCGCAGCTTGCCGTTCGGCTTGTCTCACTCAGAGGCGCGTTGAACGGTGAGCGCTGCGCAGTCACCGTCGGCACACTGCAGGCTGGGACAGCCATCAACGTTGTGGCTGATACTGCGCAACTGACCGGCATCCTCCGCACGCTCGGTCCGGACAGCCGTGTACGTATGCGCACACTGGTCACGGATACAGCGGCAGAGGTCGCCATGCAGACCGGCACGCAGATTGACGTGCAGCTGTGCGCAAGCTACCCCGGCATCGTGAATGACGATGGCGCTTCGCGGTTGGTTCATGAAATCGCCATGCAGCTTCTGGGCAAGCCATGCGTTGCAGTTTTGCAGCAGCCAACGCTTATGACAGAAGATTTTGGATATTATCTGTCCGCCGCATACGGTTGTTTCTATCACGTCGGGGCAGGCTGCTCCGTACCGCTCCATTCTCCACAATTTTTACCGGATATACGCGCCGCCGTCACTGCGGCGGCGTTGCATGCCGCCGTGCTCGAACGCACGCTGGCAGAATAGGACAAAGACAAGAGCTTCGATGTCGAGGCCACCAACACAACCATTGCCCACAAACTCGCCAACGTGGAGCGCGCCGTCATCCCCGGCTTCTACGGCACGCTGCCCGATGGCATGATCCACTTCTTGCTGAATGAAACCAAGCGGTAGGGCATCGGTACGATTCTTACCCGCGATACTTCGCGGATCAGCCGGGACGTTTCCTTATCAAGTACGACGGGCTGGGCTTTATCCCTCTGAATGAGCTGATGAAAAAGGAAACGGCGTGACCGAAGTCACGCCGCCCCTTGAAAACACAAGGTTATCATCATTTTTTGACTTTACTGTTTTACGACCACCCGGCATCAGCGGGGATTTTTCATGTTAATCGGTGACGATATTGAGCTGCTCGCCGTCGGCGGACAGGCTCACCATGGTGATGGGGTCGGCGTACCGGTCGATGAGCTTGCTGGCGATGGGGTCCTCCAGATCCTTCTGGATCTGACGGCGGAGGTTCCGCGCGCCGTAGGCAGAGGAGTAGGATTTCTTCACCAGATAGTCCAGCACAGACTCGTCGTAATGGAAAGTGATGTTCTTGTCCCGGAGGACGCCGTCCAGCTCGGACAGCATGATGCGGGCGATGTCCTTGAAGTTGCCCTCGGTGAGCTGGTTGAAGTAGACGATCTCGTCCACCCGGTTGATGAACTCCGGCCGCAGGAAGGATTCCAGACCCTTTATGGCCTTTTCCTTTCCGGCCTGCGCGGCGGAGCGGTCGAAGCCCAGCGAGGAGCTGCGGGTGTTGCTGCCCGCGTTGGAGGTCATGACGATGACGGTGTTCTCGAAGTTGACCACCTTGCCGTGGGAGTCGGTGACCCGGCCGTCGTCCAGAATCTGGAGCAGCACGTTGAGCACGTCGGGGTGGGCCTTTTCGATCTCGTCGAACAGGATGACGGAGTAGGGCTTCCGGCGAATCTTTTCCGTGAGCTGCCCCGCGTCGTCATAGCCCACGTAGCCCGGGGGCGAGCCGATGAGCCGGGACACGGAGTGCTTTTCCATAAACTCCGACATATCCAGCCGGATGAGGGATTCGGGGGTGTTGAACAGGTCGGCGGCCAGCTGCTTGACCAGCTCCGTCTTGCCCACGCCGGTGGAGCCAACGAAAATGAAGCTCACCGGCTTGTGCTTGGCGGAGATGCCCACGCGGCCCCGGCGTATGGCGGCGGCCACGGCGTGGACGGCGTCGTCCTGCCCTACGATGTGGGTCTTGAGCCGGTCCTCCAGCCGGGCGAGGCGCTCGAACTCCTGCTCCTGAATCTGAGAGGCGGGGATCTTGGTCCACAGCTCGATGACCCGGGCCAGATGGGCGGCGGTCAGGGGCGGGTTGCCCTTGGCCTCGATGGCCTGCTTTTCGCCGGAGAGCTGGGCCTGACGGCTCTTCAGCTCGGCTAGACGCTGATAGGCCCGGTCGTTGATCTCGTTCTGGACGGCCTGTTTCTGGGCAACCAGCTCGGACAGCTGGGCCTGAAGCTCGCCAATCTGACGGCGGCGGCCCTCCTGCCGCTCCTGAAACGCGGGGTCGCCCCGGTTGGGGGCCTCGGCGTCGTCCCGGCTGACGGCCATCTCGAGGGTGTCCTTCTGCCGCTGGAGCCGCTGCTCCTGCTGGGCAAGCTCCGCCACCCGGGGATCGTCCTTGCCGCTGGTGGCGGCCAGCACGATGTCCATCTCCTTGGCGTAGTCGGCCAGCTCCTTGTCGATGTCGGCCAGCCGGGCCAGATCCTTGTTGTGGAGGTTCACGTCGGAGGACGCCTCGTCGATGAGGTCGATGGCCTTGTCGGGAAGGTAGCGGTCGGTGATGTACCGCTCGCTCATGGTGACGGCCAGACGGCACATGTCCGGGCTGATGGTAACCTTGTGGAATTCCTCGTAATAGGGGGCGATGCCGCGGATGATCTCCACCGCCTCGTCAATGGACGGCTCCTCCACGATGACGGGCTGGAACCGCCGCTCCAGCGCGGAGTCCTTTTCGATGTACTTCCGGTACTCGGTGAGGGTGGTGGCGCCGATGACCTGAATTTCGCCCCGGCTCAGGGCGGGCTTGAGGATGTTGGCGGCGTTCATGGAACCCTCCGCGTCCCCCGCGCCCACGATGGAGTGGACCTCGTCGATGACCAGAATGATGTTGCCCAGCTTCTTGACCTCGTCGATGAGGCCCTTCATCCGGGACTCGAACTGCCCCCGGAACTGGGTGCCCGCCACCAGCGCGGTGAGATCCAGCAGGTAGACCTCCTTGTCCAGCAGCTTGTAGGGCACCTGATGGTCGTGGATGCGCTGGGCCAGCCCCTCGGCGATGGCGGTCTTGCCCACGCCGGGCTCGCCGATGAGGCAGGGGTTGTTCTTCTGCCGGCGGTTGAGGATCTGGATGGTGCGCTCGATCTCGTTGTCCCGGCCCACGATCCGGTCCAGCTTGCCCTCGGCGGCCTTGCGGCTCAGGGAGATGCAGTAGCTCTCAAGGAATTTGCGCTTGTTTCCCCGGCCCTCCTTGCCCTTTTCGCCCTTGGGCGGCTCGGACTGGCCGTTCTGCTCGCCGTCCCGGACGGGGCCGGGCTGATTCTGTCCGCCGTTTCCGCCGAAGAGCTTGTTGAGGAAGGGGAAAGTGGCCGTGCGGCCGTCGTCCTCGTCGTCATCCGCCTCGTCGCCGGGGAGCAGGCCGTCGGCCCCCTCGGCGCCGCCGAAGGCGGACATCATCTCGTTGGAAATGGACTCGAGGTCCTCCTCGGAGATGCCCATTTTCTTCATCATATCGTCCACGGGCTTGATGCCCAGTTCCCGGGCGCACTTGAGACAAAGCCCTTCGTTCTTTGTCTCGCCGCCCTCGATTTTTGTGATAAACACCACGGCCACGTTCTTGTGGCAGCGGCTGCATAGCGTAGGCTGCATAACGCTGCGGTACTCCTTTCAAAAGGAAAGATATATTTTTAAGGCACTATAACAGATATTTATGAACATGTCATGAATGGCAGTCTGGTAAATTTCAGATATTATGCGAACTTTTCGGCCGCTTTACGCCATGAGGGACCGCAGCAGATCGCCCAGCGCCTGCACGGTCATGAGCCGGGTCACCGGTCCGGCGTTGGCGTCGGTGATGAACCCGGCCAGCCGGGCCAGCCAGACCACCACCATGACCACCAGCGCGCCCTTGATGAGGCCGATCAGACCGCCGCCGATGCCGTTGACGGCGGACAGGAGGGGCAGCTTGAAGGCCAGATCCAGCGCCCGGCTGATGAGAAACCACAGCAGCAGGATCAGCAGGAAGGACAGGCCGAACAGCAGCGCCGTGGCGATGAGCCGGGCCAGATAGGCGGACACGGCCGCCGCCGCGGTGGTGGTGACCTCCAGCGTTTTTTCCTCGATAGCGTCCTCAAGGAAGCCCCGCAGGCCGGAAAACACCTCATTTTCTCCCATGAGGTCGAGGATCTGCTGAAGGGTGAAGTCGCCGTTGCCGGCAGGGGGATTTTCGGGGGAGGCCTCCGGGCTTTCGGAGGGCGCGGGGGAGGTGTCCGGCTGGCTCCCGGAGGGGGCGGGGCTGGCCGCCGGGAGGTCCGCCGGGGTCTTGCCGGTGATGACGCCCTCGATGGTCAGTTGGATGGAGGGCCGGATGATGTTGGCCACGGGCTTTGCGAAGTTCGCGGCCACCGCCTTTGCCCCGAAAAAGGCCACAAAGATGGCCAGCAGGCTGAACAGCGTCAGGATCAGCCCCTTTTTCGCGCCGCGCCAGACGTAAAAGGCCAGCACCAGAATGATGACGATGTCGATGATATAGGCTTGCATGTCGCACCTCCCGTATCAGTGGAAAACGAAGCTGTGTCAGTTGGGAACGTAGAAGCTGGCGGTCTCCGCGGAGATGAGGATGGCGGAGCCGTCGCTCATGAGGACCACCTTCCGGGCGCCCTGCGTGCCCTCCAGCGAGGCGTACAGCGACAGGTCGGAGGTGTAGATGTCCAGCCGGTCGCCGGTGAGGACGGCGAAATACTGCCCCGCCGCCGACAGGGACAGCACCTGCTCGTTCAGCTCCAGCGAGCCGGTGAGTGCGCCGGTGTCATCGATGACCCGGAGAGTAGCCTGACTGCCCGCCCGGTATTTGCCCAGCAGCGCCACGGCGAAGCCGTTGCCGGACAGGTCGTAGAGCTTGAGGTAACGGTCCGACCAGTCCAGCGACGCGGTGGCCCCGGCGTGGTCGGTGACGGACAGCCCCCGGTCGCCCAGCGCCCAGATCTTGTCGGCGGTGTGCCGCAGGGCGAGGATGACGTTGCCGCCCAGATCGGCGGTGAGGTCGGGAGTGAAGTCCTCCGCCTGATCCGCCGTGCCCGCGGCGGAGTTGAGGGTATACAGCTCCAGCGTGGAGGTGAAGTCGCCGCTCTGCTGGCCGATGGTGAGGATGGCCAGCGTGCGCCCGTCGTCGGACAGGGCGGCGTCCATGACGAAGGCGGAGGACAGCCGGACGCTGACCACCGGCGCGTAGGTGTTGTCGTACACCGTCACCGCGCCCCGGTAGCCGCTGGCCTGGGTGACCACGGTGAGCTGGCCGTTCCGGTTCAGGTGGGCGGCCAGAATGGAGTCAAGGTCGTGAACGGACCAGATAAGGGACCGCTGGCCCAGAATGTAGAGGTCGGAGCCGCCGGCGTCGTATACCACGGCCAGCGAGCCGTTGGCGTCCACCACCGGGTTGTCCAGCGCCACCGGCTGGCTGACGTACTGGGTGCCGCTGCCGGAGTAAAGTGAGATGGCGTTTTTGGAGCACACCAGCAGGTCGCCGTCCAGCACGGTGAAGGTGTCGGTGAGCTCGCCGTCATAGCGGAAGGCTGCGGCCTGCCCGCTGTCGGACAGCACCAGCGTCCGGTAGGTGAACCACCGCTTGAGGGAGTCGAGGTTCAGCGTGTCCCGGAAGGCCACCAGCGCCACGGCGATGAGCACCATGACCAGGGCGATGAGGAAAAGCACGACCCGCACCAGAAAGCCGGGCTTTTTTTTCGGCGGCTTTTCCTTCTTTGCGGGCTGCGGGGTATTCGGTTGTTGGGTGCGTTCGTCCATGAGATTCCTTTCTGATTTGCAGGGCGAAGCCCTGCCACCGCTTTTCTTCTTTGCGAAAGAAGAAAAGCAGTCAGGTTTCGCCTGACGGCGAGTTACTTTTTGCTTCTGCAAAAAGTAACCAAAAATCAAAGGGCGTAGCCCTTTGAACCTTATTCTCCCGTATTCGCCGGGAGTCCGGCGAGGAATTTGCGTCCTGCGGATGCGGAGCGGCAGGTTTCGCCTGTTGGCGACCTTCTTTTTGCTCGCCCAAAAAGAAGGCAAAAATGCGCTTAGGGGGAAAACGCGGTCGGCTCCGAACGCCAAGGGCGCGTTCTGCGCTCCAGCGTTTTTCCCCTAAGAACCCGATTTTTACGAGGGAGCATTCAAAGAGTGCGTCCGTCTATTACCGGCGCGGGGTAACAGGATACACAATACCTCTATTTCCCGCTGCTGCTCCAATGGTGGTTGTTAGAGCCAGTCGGGCCAACGGTCAGCGCCTACACGGTGCTTTGCCACTGGTGCGGCGGCGCTACTGAGCGCATTTCCTGCAAGTTCGCACCAGCGCAGCGGCAGCGGAAAGAGAACGGCAGCGTCTTACCGAAGGGACGCTCTTCCGTCAGTGGCAAAAGCCAAAAGATTTTGACGCACCCCTTTGGCGTATTTTCTTTGGCGGTTCGACACCGTTTCTTTTGTACGCAAACAAAAGAAATGGGGTCGAGAAAAAACGTTCCCCAAAGGGCGCAGCCCTTTGGTTTTTGGTTACTTTTTGCTCCTGCAAAAAGTAACTCGCCGTCAGGCGAAACCTGACGCTTCGCCGGAGCTTCCGGCAAACTACGAAAAAAGGTCGCAAGGGCCCCACCCTTGCAAATTTGGAGGCCATTATGCAGGAAGAGCATATCAAGATCACTACGGAATTCATCAAGCTGGACGCCCTCCTCAAGTTCGCCAACGCCGTGGCCACCGGGGGAGAGGCGAAGCTGGCCATTCAGGACGGCGACGTGACGGTGAACGGCGAGGTCTGCACCATGCGGGGCAAGAAGATCCGGCCCGGCGACCGGGTGGAGCTGGGCGGCGAGATCGCTCTGCTGGTGGAATGACGGTCAAAGGCATCACGCTGGACTTTTTCCGGAACTATGTCCATCTGGACGCCCGGTTCCACCCCGGCGTCAACGTCATTTACGGGGACAACGCCCAGGGAAAGACCAACCTGCTGGAGGCCATCGCCTATCTGTCCACAGCCTCCTCCCACCGGGCCAGATACGACCGGGAGCTGATCCAGTTCGGCGTGGATCACGCCTTTCTCAAGGGCGAGGTGGCCGGGCGGGACCGGGACTTCACGCTGGAGATATCCCTCCACCGTGGTGCCCGGAGGCAGATCCTGTCCAACGGCGTGCGGCTGAAAACGGTGGGGGAGCTGTCCGGGATACTCAACACTGTGCTGTTCTGTCCGGAGGACCTGTACCTCATCCGGGCGGGCAGCGGAGAGCGGCGGCAGTTTCTGGACGACTGTATCTGCCAGCTCCGGCCCCGGTACGCCGCGGCCCTCGCGGAGTACAAAAAGCTCAAGGAGCACAAGCTGCGCATTCTGCGGGACTGCGGGGAGCACCCCGACCTGCTGGACACGCTGGACGATTTTTCCCTGCGGATGGCCCAGTGCGGCGCGATTTTGATCCACTACCGCGCCCACTTCATCCGGCGGCTGCGGGAGACGGCTCCCGCCATCCACGCCGCCTGCTCCGGCGGATCGGAGAAGATGGAGCTGCGGTACGAGACGGTGTCCACCGTTACTGACCCGGAGCGCAGCCCGAAGGAGCTGCTTCCCCAGCTTTTAGAGCATCAGGAGCGGCACCGTCAGGCGGAGATCGACGCACGGCTGTGCCTGTCTGGGCCCCACAAGGACGATCTGGCCGTGGACATCGACGGAAATCCGGCGAAGGCTTACGCCTCTCAGGGACAGACCCGGACGGCGGCGCTGGCGCTGAAGCTGGCGGCCCGGGAAATCTTCTACGGGGACACGGGCCAGTGGCCGGTGCTGCTGCTGGACGACGTGCTCAGCGAGCTGGACGGCCGCCGGCAGGAATTTGTCCTCAACCGCATCACCTCCGGTCAGGTATTCATTACGTGCTGCGAAGAAGAGAAATTGATCCAGCTGCGCTCCGGCGCGGCATTTCATATTGCGGACGGCAGGCTGGTGTAAGAAATAGCTCGGGCGAGCATTAAAATGAAAAGGGATCCCCGCAGGGCGAGCCTTGTGGGGCAGAAAGGCGACGCCGATGTTTCACCTGATATTTGGATCTATGGCTGTAGGCGCCATTCTTTTGGCCGTTGCCATTATGGTCATCCCGCTGTGGCTGGGCCCGCTGGCGCAGCTGCTGATCACCATATTTTCCAAAGGGAAGACCGCCCGCTGGATACCGGGAGCCTGCGGCGGAGCCGGGCTTCTGCTGAGCCTTTATTATCTGTGTCTGAAAGAACGTGTATTTCCGGTTTATGGCGTGCTGGTTTACTGGGCCGTGTACGGTCTGTTGCTGTGGGCGGCTTATGGACTGGTGCAGTTGGTTCGCAGCCGCCGGAAAGGATATTAAATGTTTCTTCACTTAGGTCAATCGGTCATGGTGCCGGAGGACGCGGTCCTCGGTATATTTGATCTTGATAATACAACATGGTCCCACCGGACACGCCGTTTTCTGGAGCTGGCGGAGCAGGAGGGACGGCTGGTGACGGTAGGCGACGACCTGCCCCGATCCTTTGTGCTCTGTCAGGAGGACGGCCCGCCCACGGTGTACGTCACCCAGTTCAACACGGCCACGCTGCTCCGCCGGGCGGAGAGCGGCGGCATTTACGACTTGTAATTTTCCCATGGAGGTTTTTCTATGTCTGATTTGATGGAACAGAACAATCCCACCGCCGTCGAGCACGAGTACGGCGCGTCTGAGATTCAGGTGCTGGAGGGACTGGAGGCCGTCCGGAAGCGTCCGGGCATGTATATCGGCTCCACCTCGTCCTCCGGTCTGCACCATCTGGTGTACGAGATCGTGGACAACGCCATCGACGAGGCGCTGGCGGGCTACTGCGACAAGATCACGGTGGAGATCCTGGACGGCGACGTGATCCGGGTCACAGACAACGGCCGCGGCATCCCCGTGGACATCCAGCAGCAGACCGGACGGCCCGCGCTGGAAGTGGTTTACACCGTGCTCCACGCCGGCGGAAAGTTCGGCGGCGGCGGCTACAAGGTGTCCGGCGGCCTGCACGGCGTGGGCGCGTCCGTGGTCAACGCCCTGTCTGAGTGGCTGGAGGTGCGGGTCCACAAAAACGGCAATATCTACGAGATGAAGTTCTCCCGGGGTAATATCACCCAGGAAATGAAGATCGTGGGCACCACTGACCACACCGGCACCGAGGTCACCTTCAAGCCCGACCCCGAGATGTTCGAGGACACCGTCTACGACTACGAGACCCTCCACAAGCGCATGCGGGAGCAGGCCTTCCTCAACGCCGGGGTGAAGATCCTCATGGCTGACCGCCGCCCCGGGCAGGAGCAGGAGGAGACCATGCACTACGAGGGCGGCATCCGGGAGTTCGTCACCTTCATCAACAAGAACAAGACCGCCATCCACGACGGCGTGGTCTACATGTCCGGCATGAAGGACGACTCCATGGCGGAGATCGCCCTCCAGTACAACGACAGCTATAACGAGATCATCGTCTCCTTCGCAAACAACGTCCACACCCCGGAGGGCGGCATGCACGAGGAGGGCTTCAAGCGGGCCCTCACCAACGTGCTCAACGCCTACGGCAAAAAGGCGGGCATCCTCAAGGGGGACGACAAGGTGTCCGGCGAGGACTGCCGGGAGGGCCTGACCTGCGTCATCTCCGTCAAGCTGACCGAGGCCCAGTTCGAGGGCCAGACCAAGGCCAAGCTGGGCAACAGCGAGATCCGCACGCTGGTGAAC
>CAKUPH010000053.1 GCA_934675115.1 uncultured Oscillospiraceae bacterium
GGATGAAGATGATGAACACGGTGGAGCTCATGTTGGAGGCGATGGGGGTCAGCAGACCCTCCAGCCACGCGGAGATGCCGCAGTCGGGAGAGGAGATGGCGGCGGCGATGGCCATGACGGCGCCCAGACCGAAGTACAGGTCGAAGGACAGGCCTTTGGCCATGGACTTGCTGAACGGCTCGCCCTGCGCGAAGGCGCACATGGCCAGAATGGCGTCAATGGCGAAGATGATGCCGAACACGCCCAGCTTGTTCAGGAAAATGGTGATGCCCCAGGAGGCGGGCAACACGGACACGGCGAAGCAGGCCACGACCAGCACGATGAGAGAGGCCAGCACGATCTTCTGATAGGCGGTCAGCTTGGGGATGTCAAACTCGACACGGTACTCCTTGATGACTTTGATGTCAATCTTGAACAGGAAGCGGGCGACGAGGATGTACGCGAACATGCTGATGAGCATCAGGGGCAGGATGAAGCCGGTGTACTGAGCGCCGCTCCACACCTGGCCGGTGTAGCTCTCGTGGATACCGATGTAGGAGATGGAGTACGCGGAGAAGGGCAGGCAGGAGCCGCACAGCAGCACCACGAAGGGGATGCCGGCGATGAGGAACTTCATGTAGTCGCTGTCCTTGCCGAGGCCCCAGTTCTCGCCCATCTTGTAGATGATCTCCCAGACGGCGAACATCATGACTAGACCGACGGTGAAGCCGCCGATGATGAACATGGACAGGAATACCAGTGCGGCGAGGATCCACGGATGACCGTGGCCGATCTTGGCGCTGATGATCTTCTTGGCCATCCAGTCGCTGACGCCGGAGGTGCTGAAGATGCCGCAGTAGCCGCCGAAGGCCACCATCATCCACAGCACGGGGCTGCCGAAGGCGGCGCCCAGCGCGCCGTACACGGACGTGTAGGAGGTCAGGCCCATGGCCAGCAGAGTGAAGATGCCGGAGAAGATCATGCCGCAGAACAAATAGCCCCACACCATGCCGGCCAAAACGCACAGCATCTCGGCGCCGGCCTGGGTCAGGCCGCTCTCGCCGGAGACGGTCACAAGGTGGGGAAGGACAAACATCAGGAACAGGGAAATCGCGCAGTGTACGTAGTAGGCCGGGCCTTTACTAAACAGTTTATTCAAAACTTACACCCTCTCTGTTTCATACAGTTTCATATCGATACGACAGTAGAACGGTTTGCATCATTTCCGGAGCGTAATAGAGATCCCGCCGTAGGTGAACTGGCGAACCCAGACTTCCTTTCCGGGGATGACCAGCAGGTACGGCTCTGCCTCGTGCTTGCCGGTGAGGTATTCCGCCACGCAGGCATATACCTTTTCCACCAGATCCATGCCCAGCGGATAGTCCAGATGGGCGGGATACAGCCGGGTGACCTGGTCCCGGAGGGCCAGCACCCGCTTGAGGGAGCCGAAATACTGCTCCGGATCGCTGGTAGGGCAGTGGAGCAGGATCTTTTCCGATTCGAACAGGTCGCCGGTGAGCATATAACCCTCGGCGCGGTTGAGCAGCGCAATGCTGCCCACGCTGTGGCCCGGCAGGGCCATGACCTCCAGCACGCGGCCGCCGAGGTCGAACAGGTCGCCGTCCTTCACGTAGTGCGCGGTGACCGAGTCGGGCAGGCACCCGGCCTCGATCTCGCTGATGTACGCGTCGGTGAACAGCGAAACGCCGCCCAGATGATCCATGTGCTCGTGGGTGATCACCAGTGTCAGCGGAAGATCAGTGATCCCGGCGGCGGTCTCCCGGATATTTCCGACGCCGAGACCGGTGTCCAGCAGGATCGCGTGGTCGTGGCCGGTCACCAGATAGCAGTGACAGATACCGTCGTCGATCATCCACAGCCCGTCCTCCAGCTGTACCGTTTTCAGCTCTTGAGCCATAATAGTCCCCCTTAACAGTTTCACTATCCGGATAGAAGTTGCTGACGGATTTTTGTGAAACTCGTCATGTTATTGAACGTTCAGTCAAGTGCATTTAACTACTTGTTGACCGTTCTGTCAAGTGGAAACGATAGATTCTACACATAGTCACAAAATAAGCAGGCTAATTTCATGTAATTTGCTGGTTGAAGAGGGGGTAAAAATCAACTGCTAATATCTATTCCGGGACGCTTTGGTTCATTACTTGACAGACTATTCAAGAATGATATATAATAAAAAATTGATAAAATATGAAAGGATGTTGAAAAAAGCGAAATGGCTAGAATGTCTCATGACAAGCGTGAAGCCGCGATTTTGAACGCGGCCATGCGCGTCTTCAGCGAAAAAGGCTTTGCGAAGACCTCAATCAAGGATATCGCCAAGGCTGCGGATATGTCCCCGGCATTGCTCTACGCATATTTTGACAGCAAGGCGGATCTGTACGAGGCGGTGCTGAGCTATACCGCAGAGAGCGCAAGCCCCACGCTTCAGGAGATGCGCCGGCTGGGTCCCGGAGCTCAGGCTCTGACCTTTTTCGTGTTTGACACCCTGAGCAGTACACTGCTGCTCTACGACCCCTCGGAGGCGGAGCGCAAGCAGATCTTCGACCGCCTGTTCTGCCAGAGCCTTGTGGACAACCCGGATTATGCCAAGGCCCACCACGCGGAGCTGGAGCGGCACCTCATCACCGACTTTACCCTCTCCAGCTTCAAGGCGGCGGAAGAGGCGGGAGATATGTTCCCCTGCAAGGACTCGCCCAAGACCCGGATGCAGATGGTCATCCACGTCATGCTGTCCCTCAAGCTCACCCATCTGTCCGGCGAACCGGTGTACGACTACGGCATGAGTAGCATTGAGCTGCTGGAAAAGGTGGCGCTGTTCTGCCTGCGGGGCATCGGGCTGAAGCCGGAGGCCATTGCGAAGTATTTTGACGCGCGAGAGTTGGAACGCACCATCCGGCGGGTCCACGCCAGGGCGAATATGGAGCAGGCCGGAAGCTTCTGAAAACGATCAAAGCCAGCCCTGCGGAAAACCCGCAGGGCTGGCTTTTATTGCCTTTCCCCGGGCACGATATGGACAGTGGGACCGTATGCGCCGGGATGTACAAAAAATAAAAAACGCCGGGACGTTTTCATAATGTCCCGGCGTTTCTGCGCATTATTCTATCATGCAGGAATCAACAGTATAACGATTACTGCTTGTAGTTGTGTTGCAGGCACATCATACCACAGGCGCTCCGCTGATTCAAGACAAACGCCTGAACAGACATAAAAAATGCGCTTCTTTTCAAGGACACCAGTCCTTGAAAAGAAGCGCATTGAAAAGTTCACAATTTTCCGCTTTCAGTCGGAATTACTTGTGATCCACCTTGAACATGTGCTCGATGAGGTCCAGCACCTTGTTGGAGTAGCCCATCTCGTTGTCGTACCAGGACACGACCTTCACGAAGGTGTCGGTCAGGGCGATGCCGGCCTTGGCGTCGAAGATGGAGGTGCGGGAGTCGCCCAGGAAGTCGCTGGACACCACGTCCTCATCGGTGTAGCCCAGGATGCCCTTCAGCTCGCCCTCGCTGGCGGCCTTCATGGCGGCGCAGATCTCGTCGTACTTGGCGGGCTTCTCCAGATTGACGGTCAGGTCCACCACGGACACATCCAGGGTGGGCACGCGCATGGACATGCCGGTGAGCTTGCCGTTCAGCTCGGGGATGACCTTGCCCACGGCCTTGGCCGCGCCGGTGGAGGAGGGGATGATGTTGCCGGTGGCCGCGCGGCCGCCCCGCCAATCCTTCAGAGAGGGGCCGTCCACGGACTTCTGGGTGGCGGTGACGGAGTGAACGGTGGTCATCAGGCCGTCCTTGATGCCGAAGTTATCGTTCAGCACCTTGGCGATGGGGGCCAGGCAGTTGGTGGTGCAGGAGGCGTTGGACACGAAGGTCATGTCGGGGGTGTAGGCGTCCAGGTTGACGCCGCAGACGAACATGGGGGTGTCGTCCTTGGAGGGGGCGGACATGACGACCTTCTTGGCGCCGGCGGCGATGTGGGCCTGAGCCTTCTCCTTGGTCAGGAACAGGCCGGTGGACTCCACCACGTACTCGGCCTCCACCTTGCCCCAGGGGATGTTGGCGGGGTCGCGCTCGGCGAAGACGGGGATGGCCTTGCCGTTGACCACGATGGCGTCCTCGGTGGAGGAGACCTCGCCGTCGAACCTGCCGTGCATGGTGTCATACTTCAGCATGTATGCCAGATAGTCGGCGGGGCACAGGTCATTGATGCCCACGATCTCGATGTCGGGGTGGTTGACGCTGGCGCGGAAAACCATGCGGCCGATGCGGCCAAAACCATTGATGCCTACTTTGATGCTCATTCGTAACACTCCTTCAAAATGATAACGGCGAAACGCCGATGGATCACTAAATTGTGGGGGGTGAGCGGCGGGGAAAGGCGGCTGCCGCCGGACAGACAGAAACTGGCGGGTATTGGGAATACACATCCCGCACATCATTATATCGTAGTTTTCCGTTTTTGCAAGGGAAACAGCGATAGGATTTTTTAATTTGGGCAGATGCGACGGAAAAGCATGGCAGAACTTTCAACAATGCTCTTGTTGCAATGGCTGTTTTCTGATATAATCGACGAAAAACGCGAGAAATATGCGGGCTCCGGAAGATTCGGCGGAGAGAGCCGGAACGCCGGGGCGCATAGAATGACAGGACAGGGGGGATCCGCTTGAATACAGAGCCATTATCCGCCGAGCCGCGGCAGGTGGACGGCGCGCTGCGGGCGCGGCTGAGCGAAATTTCTGCGGCGGTGCAGCTGCTCCAGCGGCGTGCGTCGGAGGAGGACCGGCCCTATCTGGCGGCGGCCAGCCGGGCGGCGTGCCGGGCCGTGCGGGTGCTGAACGAGCGGGAGCTTGCCCGGCGGCTGGAGGACGAGGACGAGCTGCGGGCCGTTTTCGCCACCATGGATCTGGTGGACTGGTGCCGGGGCGCGGCGGAGCACGCGGACGAACTGCTGGCCGCGGCGGATCTCGCGGTAAAATTTCAGGCGGACCGGACGGCGCTGGTGACGCTGGCGGATCAGGAGCTGCTGGAGCAGCTGCTGTACGCCCTGCTGTCCAACGCGGCCAAGGCGGCCCGGCCCGGCGGAACGCTGACGGTGACGCTGGCCGCCCGGGGAAAGCGGGCGGTGCTCACCGTGGGCGACGAGGGCGCGGGCATGGCCGAGGAAACCATGGCCCGCCTCTTTCAGGAGCCGGACGGCTCCGTGGCGCTGTCGCCGGAGTCCGGCGCGGGCTTCGGCCTGCGGCTGGCCCGGACCATCGCGGAGGTCCACGGCGGCGTGCTGGTGCTGGAGAACATCCCCGGCGCCGGGGTGCGGGCTGCGGTGTCCCTTCCCATCCGGGAGGGCTGCCGGACAGGGCTGGAAAGCCCCCGGCTGGGGGACGACGGCTTTGACCGGGCGCTGGTGGCGCTGTCCGACGTGCTGCCCGCCGGGGCGTTCGATGGGAGGCACTGATGGGACTGCTGAAAAAGCGGGCGCAATTCCGCTATGAAAAGATGCTCTATCCGCTGCTGACCTTTTCACTGATCCTCATTCTCATCGGCCTGTGCGTGGACGGCCCGGCGGCGGTGGCGCAGGGGCTGAAGCGCATCGTCACGTCACAGGATGTGCTTATCACCGACTATATGGAAATCGCCGGGCCTGGGGCCGCGCTGGTGAATGCCGGACTGGTAACGCTCGTCTCGCTGTTCCTGCTGTACGTCTCGGCAGACCCCTTCAACGGCTTTACGCTGGTGACGGTAGGGCTGATGGCGGGTTTCTCCCTGTTCGGGAAAAATATCGCCAACATCTGGCCGGTGCTGCTGGGGACGTTCCTGTATGCCCGGATCAAGGCGGAGCCCTTTTCCAAATACGTGAACGTGGCCCTGCTGGCCACCGCCCTGTCCCCGCTGGTGAGTTTCATGGCCCTGAGCGGGAGGCAGGACCGGTTCTGGCTGGGTACGCTGGCGGGGATCACCATCGGATTTCTCATTCCGCCGCTGTCGGCCTACACCTTTCAGGCGCAGAACGGTATGAATCTCTACAATGTCGGCTTTGCCTGCGGCCTGCTGGCCATGATGCTGGTACCGGTGCTCAAGACCTTCGGCATGGAGCCGGAGACGGCCTATTTCTGGGCCACGGAGTACAGCCTGCCGGTGGGCATCGGCGTGGCCGTCGTGTGTGCGGGCCTGATCTGCGCCGGGGCCGTCGGCTGGGGCAAAAAGGCCTTCCGGGGCTATTACGCCATGCTCCACACCAGCGGCCGGGCCCCCAGCGACTACCTGCGGGCCTTTGGCCCCGGGCCGGTGCTCATCAACATGGGCGTCAACGGCCTGCTGGCCATGGGGTACATCCTGCTCATCGGCGGCGACCTCAACGGCCCGACGCTGGGCGGCATCCTCACTATCATGGGCTTTTCCGCCTACGGCAAGCACGCGGTCAATATCCTGCCGGTAATGCTGGGCGTGCTGCTGGGCAGCGTCATCAACCACGTGTCCACCACGGCGGCGGGCCTGCAGCTGGCCGGGCTGTTCGGCACGACGCTGGCCCCCTTCTCCGGGGTGTTCGGCTGGCCCTACGGCGTTCTGGCCGGGTTCATCCACTCGTCGGTGGTGCTCCACGCAGGGCTGCCGCTGGAGGGCATGAACCTCTACAACAACGGCTTTTCCGGCGGACTGATCGCCATGGTGCTCTACCCGGTGCTCACCGCGCTGGTGCGGCACCGCAAGCCCGTGTTTCAGGATGAGGAGTATTACGACGCCTTCGAGATGGACGAGCCGCTGGGCGAGGACGATCTGGACGCCCACCAGTACGACGATACGCCCATGCCGCGGTAAAAACCGTACATCAAAAGTTGAGCGCCCCGCCGCGGGGTATTCCCGGCGGCGGGGCGTTTTCCGCGCTCAATGCCCATGAAAAAGCCGCCCCGGAAATGTCCACAAGAGATTCCACGCACGGCGGCGTGGGAATCGTGAAAAAATACAGCAAAAAAGCCTTGACTTTCATGCGCCATGTGTTGTACAATAATCGAGCGCCTGTGTGGGCGCAAGTGCGATGATGCGGGAGATTGCTCGCTTGCGAGGTAACTTCCGCGGAGTATGTCCGTAAGATCGGGCGGCTGAGAGACTCAGTCACGGCGTATATCGCCGCGAATGGGTAGAACCGGCCATGTTCTGCGCCGGTTTTATTCATGTTGAGGAGTGATACGCACGAAAGCGTGTATGAAATCTCTCACCCGTACGAAGAAGCGCTGAACCGTCGTGAGATGGTAAAGCGTGACAGCCGAAGCGCCGAGCATTGTGTGTGATGAGCGGCGCGGCAGGACAGCGGGCCGCCCCCGGCCCACCAATCGTCAACTTCGTATGTTTAAGGAGGAAAAAACCAAATGGCAGCTCAGAAAGAAATGATCCGCATCCGGCTGAAGGCCTATGACCATCAGCTGATCGACCAGGCCGCCGAGAAGATCGTGGAGACCGCCAAGCGCAGCGGCGCCACCGTCTCCGGCCCCATCCCCCTGCCCACCAAGAAGGAAGTCGTGACCATCCTTCGCGCCGTCCACAAGTACAAGGACAGCCGCGAGCAGTTCGAGCGCCGCACCCACAAGCGGCTCATCGACGTGGTCAAGCCCTCTGCCAAGACCGTCGAGGCGCTGATGAGCCTCGAGCTTCCCGCTGGTGTGGAGATCGAGATCAAGCTGTAAGCGTCTGAGCCGTCGTGAGCAGCGCGGATGGACCGGAGCGAGGAATATAAACCAAGGAGGACGACAGTCCGGATGTTTGTGTTCCGAGTCGGAGGGAAGCCGCGCGTCGCGAACAGGCGAAGCGTGATAGCGAAGATTCGATCTCAAAACTCTGTTGTACCGCTGTCCATCGCATTCGTTGAGATGGACGGGTCACGTCGGCCGAGCAATGACAGTCCAATGGTCACCTCGCCCGACCAATAACCTTTAAGGAGGAATACACATGGAAAAGGCCATTATCGGCAAGAAGGTGGGCATGACCCAGATCTTCGATGAAGCCGGCAAGGTCATCCCGGTCACCGTCATTCAGGCGGGCCCCTGCACCGTCGTGCAGAAGAAGACCGAGGAAAAGGACGGCTACACCGCCGTCCAGCTGGGATTTGAGGAAGTCCCCGAGCGCAAGCTGTCCAAGCCCGAGCTGGGCCACAGCAAGAAGGCCGGCAAGGCCCTGCGCGTCCTCAAGGAGTTCAAGCTCGATAACGCCGCCGACCTGAACGTGGGCGACGAGATCACCGCCACCGCCTTTGCCGCCGGCGACCGCGTCGACATCACCGGCATCAGCAAAGGTAAGGGCTACCAGGGCGTCATCAAGCGCCACGGCGCCCACCGCCTGAAGGAGACCCACGGCAGCGGCCCTGTCCACCGCCACGCCGGTTCCATGGGCTCCAGCACCGATCCCTCCCGCATCTTCAAGGGCAAGATCGGCGCCGGCCAGATGGGCAATGAGCAGGTCACCGTCATGAACCTGGACGTCATCCAGGTCGACGAGGAGTTGGGCGTCATCGCCGTGCGCGGCGCTGTTCCCGGCCCCAAGGGCGGCGTTGTGATCCTGCGCAGCAGCGTCAAGAAGGTCATGGAGAAGAAGGTCGCCGAGGCCGGCCGCGTCAACCCGCAGAAGGCTTCCGCCCGTGTCAATCCCCAGAAGGCCTCTGCGCGTAACAAGTAAGAAAGGAGAGAATGACAAATGCCTAAAGCTAACCTTTATGATATGGCCGGTAAGCAGATCGGCGAGGTCGAGCTCTCCGAGGCCATCTTCGGTATTGAGCCCAACCAGTACGTTGTCCATGACGTGGTCAAGAATCATCTGGCCAACTGCCGTCAGGGCACGCAGAGCGCCCTGACCCGCGCCGAAGTCTCCGGCGGCGGTAAGAAGCCCTGGCGCCAGAAGGGCACCGGTCACGCCCGTCAGGGTTCCACCCGCGCTCCTCAGTGGACCCACGGCGGCATCGTGTTCGCCCCGAAGCCCCGCGATTACAGCTACACCCTGAACAAGAAGGTCAAGCGTCTGGCTCTGAAGTCCGTTCTGTCCGCCAAGGCTGCCGCCGGCAGCGTGCTGGTGGTGGACGGTCTGGGCATGGACGAGATCAAGACCAAGACCTTCAAGACGTTCCTGAACACTGTGGAGGCCGACAAGGCTGTGGTGGTCACCGGCTGCCCCAACGTGGTCAAGTCCGCCCGGAACATCCCCGGCGTTGTCACCACCCCCGCCGCCCTCATCAATGTCTATGACATTGCCAACGCCAACCAGCTGATCATCGACAAGGCTGCGCTGGCCACCATCGAGGAGGTGTTCGCATAATGAAGACCGCTTACGACATTATCAAGCGCCCCATCATCACCGAGCAGTCCATGGAGTCCGCCAGCTTCAAGAAGTACACCTTCGAGGTCGCCAAGGACGCCAATAAGATCGAGATCGCCAAGGCTGTCGAAGAGATCTTCGGCGTGAAGGTCGCCAAGGTGAACACCCTGAACATGTATGGCAAGGAGAAGCGGATGGGCCGCTACCCCGCCGGCCGCCGCGCCAGCTGGAAGAAGGCCATGGTCACCCTGACCGCCGACTCCAAGTCCATCGAGTTCTTCGAAGGCATGGTGTAAGGAGGTAACGAGAAATGGCTATCAAAACTTATAAGCCCACGACGCCCTCCCGCCGTCACATGACTGTGTCCGCTTTCGAGGGCATCGACAAGAAGGCCAAGCCCGAGCGCGCCCTCACCGAGGTGCTCCAGAAGAGCGCCGGCCGCAACAGCTACGGCCGCATCACCGTCCGCCACCGCGGCGGCGGCAACAAGCGCAAGTACCGCATCATCGACTTCAAGCGCGACAAGGCCGGCAAGGCCACCGTCATCAACCTGCAGTACGATCCCAACCGCTCCGCCAACATCGCCCTCATCGAGTATGAGGACGGCGAGCGCCGCTATATCCTGGCTCCCGCGGGGCTGAAGGCCGGCCACATCATCATGACCGGCTCCGGCGCCGACATCCTGCCCGGCAACGCGCTGCCCATCGCGGAGATCCCCGTTGGTGAAATGATCCACTGCATCGAGCTGTATCCCGGCAAGGGCGCACAGCTGGTCCGGTCCGCCGGCACCGCCGCTCAGCTCATGGCCAAGGAGAACGGTATGGCGCAGGTCCGTCTGCCCTCCGGCGAGGTCCGCCTGGTCCGGCTGGACTGCCTGGCCACCATCGGCACCGTCGGCAACGCCGACTGGGCCAACATCCACATCGGCAAGGCCGGCCGCAAGCGCCACATGGGCTGGCGTCCCACCGTCCGCGGCTCCGTCATGAACCCCAATGACCACCCCCACGGCGGCGGCGAAGGCAAGAGCCCTGTCGGCCGTCCCGGCCCTGTGACCCCGTGGGGCAAGCCCGCCATGGGTTACAAGACCCGCAAGACCAAGAACCGCACCAACAAATTTATCGTCAAGCGCCGCAACGCGAAGTAAGGAGGCAGTAAAAGATGAGCAGAAGTATCAAGAAAGGCCCCTTTTGCGCCCCCGAGCTGCTGAAGCGGGTCGATGAACTGAACAAGGCCAACGAGAAGAAGGTCCTGAAGACCTGGAGCCGCGCCTCCACCATCTTCCCCTCCTTCGTGGGCCACACCATCGCCGTCCATGACGGCCGCAAGCATGTCCCCGTCTACGTGACCGAGGATATGGTCGGCCACAAGCTGGGCGAGTTTGCTCCCACCCGTACCTTCAAGGGGCACGCTGGCAGCAAGACCGGTAAGTAAGGAGGAGAGAGAGAATGGAAGCTAAAGCGACACTGAGATATGTTCGTATCTCTCCCCGCAAGGTCGGCATCCTGTGCGACCTGATCCGCGGCAAGAGCGTGGCCCAGGCCAACGCCATCCTCGCTCTGACCCCCAAGGCCGCCGCTGAGCCTCTGGCCAAGCTGGTCAAGAGCGCGGCTGCCAACGCCGAGAACAACCACGGCATGGATCCCGAGAAGCTCTACGTTGCGGCGACTTACGCCACCCCCGGCCCCATCATCAAGCGCTTCATGCCCCGGGCCCAGGGCCGTGCCTACCGCATCAACAAGAGAACTTCCCACGTGACCGTCGTGGTCAAAGAGCGCTAAAGAAGGAGGTCAAGAGTAAATGGGACAGAAAGTTAATCCCCACGGTCTCCGTGTGGGCGTCATCAAAGACTGGGACTCCCGTTGGTATGCCCGCGATGAAAAAGTGGGCGACCTCCTGGTTGAGGACTACAATCTCCGCAAGGAGCTGAAGAAGCGCCTGTACTCCGCCGGCGTGCCCAAGATCGAGATCGAGCGCGACAACGCCAAGGTCCGCATCTATGTGCACTGCGCCCGTCCCGGCGTCGTCATCGGCAAGGGCGGCGAGGAGATCGAGAAGCTCCGCGCCGAGCTGGAGAAGAAGCTGGGCAAGGCCGTCGATCTGAAGATCGTCGAGGTCAAGAACCCTGACATCAACGCTCAGCTGGTGGCCGAGAACATCGCCCAGCAGCTGGAGAAGCGCATCGCGTTCCGCCGCGCCATGAAGAACGCCATGGGCCGCGCCATGCGCATGGGCGCCCTGGGCATCAAGGTCCAGGCCTCCGGCCGCCTCAACGGCGCCGAGATCGCCCGCACCGAGCAGTATCATGACGGCACCATCCCCCTGCAGACCATCCGCGCCGACATTGAGTACGGCTTCGCGGAGGCCGCCACCACCTATGGCCGCATCGGCATCAAGGTGTGGATCTACAAGGGAGAGGTGCTGACCCAGACCCTGCGCACCACCCCCCGCACCATCGACACCAAGAACTACAAAGAGCGTGAGCAGCGTCCCCGCCGGGATCGCCGCGACGGCAACCGCGGCGGCTTCAACCGCGGCAATGGCAATCGTCAGGGCGGCTTCAACCGTCAGGGCGGCAGCCGCCCCGCCGGCAACCGTTCCGCTGCTCCTAAGGAAGGAGGCGCTCAGTAATGCTGCTGCCTAAGAGAGTCAAGTATCGCCGCGTGCACCGTGGCCGCATGACCGGCGTTGCCGCCCGCGGCAACAAGGTCTCCTACGGCGAGTGGGGCCTGGCTACCACTGAGCCCGCCTGGATCACCTCCAACCAGATCGAGGCCGCCCGTGTGGCCATGACCCGTTACACCAAGCGCGGCGGCAAGGTCTGGATCAAGATCTTCCCCGATAAGCCCGTTACCAAGAAGGCGCTTGGTACCCGTATGGGTTCCGGTAAGGGCGCGCCCGAGTACTGGGTGGCCGTTGTCAAGCCCGGCCGCGTGATGTTTGAGATCGCCGGCGTCTCCGAGGAGACCGCCCGCGAGGCCCTTCGTCTGGCCAGCCACAAGCTGCCCGTCAAGTGCAAGATCGTCAAGAAAGAGACTGTTGAGAACGGTGGTGAATGAAGATGAAAGCTAACGAAGTCCGTAAAATGAGCGCCAACGAGCTGGAGACCAAGCTGGTTGAGCTGAAGAAGGACCTGTTCAACCTCCGTCTTCAGCACGCCACCAATCAGCTCGACAATCCCATCCGGATCGCGGAAGTCAAGAAGGACATTGCCCGCGTGAAAACCATCCTGCGTGAGCAGCAGAGCCGATAAGGAGGATTAGACGATGAGTGAAGTGAGAACCTCTTCTCGTAAGACCAGAGTCGGCCTGGTGGTTTCGGACAAGATGGACAAGACCGTTGTGGTCGCCATCGCCGACCGCGTGGCTCACCCTCTGTACAAGAAGATCGTAAAGAGAACCTATAAGCTGAAGGCCCATGATGAGCTCAATCAGTGCGGCGTGGGTGACCGCGTGCGCGTGATGGAGACCCGCCCCCTGTCCAAGGACAAGCGCTGGCGCGTGGTCGAGATCATCGAGAAGGCGAAGTAAGAAGGAGGTGCCAGTATGATTCAGGAAGAAAGCTATCTGAAGGTTGCCGACAACACCGGCGCCAAGGAGATCAAGACCATCCGCGTACTGGGCGGCTCCAAGCGTAAGTTTGGCAACATCGGCGACGTGGTCGTCGCCTCCGTGCGCAAGGCCGCTCCCGGCGGTCAGGTCAAGAAGGGCGAGGTCGTCAAGGCCGTTATCGTCCGCTCCTCCCGCGGCGTCCGCCGCTCCGACGGCAGCTATGTCCGCTTCGACGACAACGCCGCCGTCCTCATTCGTGATGACAAGAACCCCCGTGGCACCCGTATCTTTGGCCCGGTTGCCCGCGAGCTGCGCGACAAGGATTACATGAAGATCCTGTCCCTGGCTCCCGAAGTGCTGTAAGGGGGTAACGAGGTATGAGTATGAACGTCAAGAAGAACGACACCGTCGTGGTCCTGTCCGGCAAGGACAAGGGCAAGCAGGGCAAGGTCCTCTCCGTTGACCCCGAGGCCCGCAAGGTCGTGGTGGAGAAGGTCAACGTGGCCTCCCGCCACCAGAAGCCCCGCCGTCAGGGCGAGGAGGGCGGCATCATCCAGAAGGAGACCCCCATCTACGCCTGCAAGGTCATGACCGTGTGCCCCAAGTGCAACAAGGCCACCCGCGTCGCCCACAAGGTCGAGGGCGGCAAGAAGGTCCGCGTCTGCAAGCACTGCGGCGCTGAAATCTGAGAAAGAGGAGGAGTAACAAATGGCTAACCCCAATCTGAAGGCAAAGTACAACGCCGAAGTCGCTCCTGCTCTGATGCAGAAGTTCGGCTATAAGTCCACCATGCAGATCCCCCGCATCGAGAAGATCGTGGTCAACTGCGGCTGCGGCGAGGCCCGGGACAACTCCAAGGTGCTCGAGTCCGTTGTGGGCGATCTGGCCACCATCACTGGCCAGAAGCCCGTCATCACCAAGGCCAAGAAGTCCGTGGCCAACTTCAAGCTCCGTGAGGGCATGCCCATCGGCGCGAAGGTCACCCTGCGTCAGGACAAGATGTGGGAATTCCTGGACCGCCTGTTCAACGTGGCCCTGCCCCGTGTCCGCGACTTCCGCGGCATCAACCCCAACGCTTTCGACGGCCGCGGCAACTACGCCCTCGGCCTGAAGGAGCAGCTGATCTTCCCCGAGATCGAGTACGATAAGATCGACAAGATCCGTGGTATGGACATTGTCATCTGCACCACCGCCAAGACTGATGAAGAGGCCAAGGAACTGCTTACCCTCCTGGGCGCCCCCTTCACCACCAACGGCTAAGAGGAGGAAGAACAGTATGGCTAAGAAATCTATGATCCTGAAGGCTCAGCGTGAGCCCAAGTTCTCCAGCCGCCGCAACAACCGCTGCAAGATCTGCGGCCGTCCCCACGCCTACCTCCGCGACTACGGCATCTGCCGTATCTGCTTCCGTGAGCTGGCGTACAAGGGCCAGATCCCCGGCGTCAAGAAGGCTTCCTGGTAAATCTCGTTCCGCCATGCTTCGGGGGATCGGCTTGCAGTACCTTGGTACAGCGGCGCCGCTCACCCATCGCCTGACGAAACGATCCTCACCAAGCCTGCGGTGCGGAACGCGCGATGCTTCCGCAGCGGATAACCAGCAATCATAACCCAGCATTGATCAGCTTCTGCCGGAATTTTTCCGGCAGAAGCTGATTTGCGAAATTAGTTATCCACGCTTTCGTGTGTGCGAGACACAAAAACCTTGCATTTTACAAAAAAGTGCGGTATAATTAATTGCTTTTGCGCGTGGACCATATGCGCCAAGACCTCCCAACGCATCCGGGAGTGTCGTAAACCCGTAAACTATGAGGCGATCCCTCATGGGTACGGGGTTTTGGCATGATAGGGACCCGCGCGGAGCGGCAAAACAAGATCAGATCCGCCCTCCGGCGGTTTTGATATAAGATGTGCTCTGTCCGGCAAACGCCGCGGACGAGCCGGCGCGGGGAAGGGATCCGGGAAATGCGCAGCCCGGGCCGCTTCTGCCGGGACCGGACGCGGCGGGAAAAGACAGGGCGCGTCAATGCCCCGCGGAATGCGGCAAGACGGACAAAAGGTCGGGGAAGGATGCCTGCTCCTCGATACCTTTCCGCCTGTACCGGAGAAGCGCCCGAGCCGTCATGCGCAGCGCGGATGGACTGGAGCGAGGGCGAGAA
>CAKUPH010000054.1 GCA_934675115.1 uncultured Oscillospiraceae bacterium
CCGACGTGAATGAACTGGATGCCACCAACAGCTGCGAGTCCGCCGTAGACATGGACGCCGCGATGATGGCCGCCATTCTCGCCCCGCTCAGGGCGATCTCCATATAGAGGTCCATCCAGTGGGGATAGGTCTTGGACGCGCAGTTTGCCCCCAGCTGATTGGACAGCGCGTAGGGGATGTTCTGGGGCAGGGAGTAAATATTGTACACGATGCTCTCCGTCCGCGCCAGCACCGCCCGGTAGCCCCCCGACGTGTCCGTGTCCTCGGACACCGCCAGCCGGAAGCCGTTCATATCCAACTCGTCGCAGGAATACTCCGACGCCAGGAACGTGTCCTCCCGGTAATCGCTGATGAGCTGTATCCCAATATCCACCTGATCGTTTTCCAGCAGGGTCTGAAGGGTGCCGTTGCTTTCAAACCGGACGTCAAAAATAGCGCCGGGATGCTGGCTGCGGAGCGCCTTGAGGGTGCTGACCAGCACACAGTAAAACACGCCCGGCGGCGCCACGAACAGCGCATCCTCCACGCCGATGCGGAACGTCGTGCGCTCCAGCCCGCTCTGATAGCTGCGCAGCGCGGCCATGGACTCCTGCTCCGTATCCAGAAGGGACGATGCATAGGGCAGGAACAGCTTTCCCAGCTCTGTCAGCTCCGTTTTCCGCCCGTCCCGCAGAAACAGCTTTCCGCCCAGCTCCTCCTCCAGACACTGTATGTACTTCGTGACCGAGGACTGGGACAGGAACGAGAACTCCGCCACCTTGGTAAAGTTCAGCAAATTGGCGGCCAAGACAAAGATCTTTACGTGCTTCAACTCCATGGCAAACCTCATTTCCCCTGCGGCTGCTCCGCCGCGGCCATCCGCGTCACACCGGAAGCAAGCCAATTCTATCACACAAGGATGATTGTAACATATAACCAATTGTATGAAAAGTTCAATTTTCTTTTTCGGTCTGTCAATTATTCTACCTCCCGCACTCCTCCGTCAGATGCCGGAACCGCTCCGCCGTCCCGGCGTCCAGCTGCTCCGGCCGGGCCTGCCAGCTCCAGTTGTGGGGCCCCACGGTGCCCGGGGTGTTGAACCGGGCCTCGTCCCCCAGCCCCAGCAGATCCTGAAGCTGGAGCATCACCCAGCCCCCGGCGGAGCGATACAGCGTCCGGATGACGTCCTCCGCCCGCTCGCCGTGCCTGGCGCACCAGCCCGCCAGCGTCTGGCTGTCGTGGGTGGAGCCGTAAAAGATCCGCCCCGCCGCCCGTGTTTCCTCCATGGCCGGCAGCTTTTCCCCGTCGAACTGGTACACGTCCATGCCGGGCAGGCCGGTGAGGGCCAGCAGCCGGTACACCCCGGCGTCCAGCGTGCCCAGATCCTCCGCCAGCAGCGGCAGACGGCCCAGCCGCTCCTCCGCCGCCCGGAACAGCTTCATCCCCGGCCCCGGACGCCAGCCGCCCCATTTCCCGCTTTTGCCCGCAGGGATGGAGTAGTATTCGGAAAAGCCCCGGAAGTGGTCCAGCCGCACATAGTCGAAGCACTCCGCCGCCCATTGGAGCCGACGGAGCCACCAGCCATAGCCCTGCTGTTCCGCAGCCTCCCAGTCGTACACCGGGCTGCCCCAGTTCTGCCCCTCCGGGGAGTAGTAGTCCGGCGGCACCCCCGCCGTCAGCTTCGGGTACCTCCGGCTGTCCAGCTGGAACACTTCCCGGTTCGCCCACACGTCGGCGGAGTCCGCCGCCGGTGACAGGGGCAGGTCGCCGATGAGCTTCACGCCCTTTTCGTTGGCGTACCGCTTCACCGCCGCCCACTGGCTCCAGAACGCGAACTGCTCCCGGCGGAGCGCCTCCGCCCGATCTCCATAGCGCGCCCAAAGCGCCGGGATGTCCGTCCGGTCCCGCTCCTCCGGCGGCCACTCCTGCCAAGGGGCGTTCCGCGTTTCCCGGATGGCGGCGTACAGGGCGTAGTCATCCAGCCAGGATTTCTGCTCCCGGCAGAAATCCTCGTAGCCGCTCCAGTCCGGCTCCCGTGCCCGGTCGATGAGGGACGGCTCCCCGGCGAAGGCCCCGGGGCTGACGTAGGGCGAGCCGCCCAGCCCCACGGGGTTCAGCGGCAGCACCTGCCACAGCTTCTGCCCCGCCAACGACAGAAAATCCACAAAAGCATAGCAGTCGGTGAGGTCCGCCCGGCCCTTCCGGCCCGGCACGGCGGTGACGTGGCACACCACCCCCGCCGCCCGGTCAAGGCGGATGGTCGCCGGACGCTGGTCGTAAAAGGCGATCACCGCCCAGCTCAGCGGCTCCAGATGGACGGTAAGCGTCCCGTCCCGCCCCTCCAGCCACCGGCCGGAGGTCAGCTCCATGGCAAAGGGCTTTTCCATGGGCAGTTCCACCGTCTCATGCTCGAAAATGCCCCGGTTGGCGAGGATCTGAACACTCATCTTCCCGTCCCACCGGCGGCAGCCGTAAACGTGGCCGCCGAAGGCCTGAAATCCGCACTGTCCGCCGGACAGCACCGGGTACTGCTGCCGCAGGGCGGCCAGCATCCGGTAGTGAGCCAGCAGGCCCTGATCCTCCCGGCCCCAGGGATACGTCCCCCGGTTGAAAGGGTCGGCGTACCCCTCCGCCCCGGCCTCGTCGCCGTAGTAGACGCACGGCACCCCCGGCATGGTGAATTGGATGAGGGACAGCACCATGAGCCGCCGCCGGGCAAGCTCCCGCTTGTCCCCGGGCAGGCGGTATCGCTCCCGCTGCCCTTCGGTGAGGCTGTCCTCCGCCGGGGCCTCGCCCAGCGTGGTCAGCACCCGCTGCCGGTCGTGGCTGCCGATGAGGTTCAGCGCCCCGTAAAAATTCTCCGGCGGATAGTTTTCCTGAAGGCTCGTCAGCCGGTCCCGGAGCTCCTCCGGCCCCATCCGGCCCAGCATGAAATCCACCGCCGCCGTCCGGAAGGGATAGTTCATGGTGGAATGCAGCTCCTCCCCCAGCAGATACTCCCGCTGGCGGCCGTAGCTCTCCTTGTTGGACGCGTCCTCCCACACCTCGCCCAGCAGGACGCTGTCCGGCGCTTCCTCCTCCATGGCCCGGCGGATGTCCCGGATGAACTCGTCGGGCAGCTCGTCGGCCACGTCCAGCCGCCAGCCGCCGATGCCCTTCCGCAGCCAGTGCCGCACCACGCTGTCCCCCTCGCCGCAGATGAACGCCCGGCAGCCCGGCTCCAGCTCCTCCACGTTGGGCAGATCCGTCACCCCCCACCAGCACTCGTAGTCCTCCGGCCAGCTCCGGAATCGGTACCAGCCGTAATAGGGGGAATCCTTGCTCTGGCAGGCGCCCACGGTGTCGTAGTTGCCCAGCCGGTTGAAATACCGGCTGTCCGCCCCGGTGTGGCTGAACACCCCGTCCAGAATGACGCGGATGCCCAACTCCGCCGCATCGTCGATGAGGGCCTGAAAGCTGTCCTCGTCCCCCAGCGCCGGGTCCACGCGCAGGTAGTCGGCGGTGTCATACTTATGGCTGCTGGCCGCCTCGAAAATGGGATTTAAGTAGACCGCCGTCACCCCAAGGCTCTTGAGGTACAGCAGCTTTTCCCGGATGCCCTCCAGCGTCCCGCCGAAGGACGCCCACCGGGTGACCTCCCCCTTCTCGTTCCGGCAGTAGAAGGGCACGTCGTCCCAGTCCTGCTGGAGCACCCGCCGGGGGCCCTTCCAGCCCTCGGGCCGCCGGGCGTTTTCCTGCCGGATGCGCCAGTCCTCCCCCCGGAAAAACCGGTCGGGGAAGATCTGATAGGCAATGCCGTTTTTGTACCAGTCCGGGGTCTTTACGGGCTTGTATACCGTGATCTGATAGCTTTTGGGGCTGCCGTCGTACATCCGCCCCACGCCGCCCAGCCCGGCGTCGTTGTTGCCGTAGTAAAACCGCGCGCCGTCGTAGGCCTCGACGACGAAGCAGTACCACAGCAGGCAGCCCTCCTCCGGGGCGGTGAGCTCGGCGGAGAACCGGGCCGTCTCCCCCCAGCTGACGCACTCCATGGGGACGAGGGCCGCCCCCGCGCGCTTCTCCCATACCCGGACAAAGCAGCGGGCTCCCGCCGGCGGCTCGCTCACGTCCAGCCCCAGCCGGACCCTGCCGCCCACCGGCACGGCCCCGAAGGGGCTGCGGTCCCGCAGGTCGTGTGAATCGTGTCGGATCTTCATGGAATGACCTCACCTCAATGCTTCGGGCGGCGCCGTCAGGACGCCGCCCGTCTGATCCATTTATTCCTCCAGCAGCCCCCGGTACAGGGCCAGATACTGCCGCGCGGGCTTCCGCCACGAGAAATCCGCCCCGAAGGCGTGCTTCACCAGACCGTCCCACGCCTCCCGGTCGTCCCGGTACAGGGCCAGCGCCCGGCGGATGGCGTCCAGCAGCTCCCGGTCGCTGTAGTTGGCGAAGCTGAAGCCGTTGCCCTCGCCGGTGTACTCGTTGTAGGGGATGACGCTGTCCTTCAGCCCCCCCGTCTCCCGGACGACGGGCAGCGTCCCGTACCGCATGGCGATCATCTGGGTCAGGCCGCAGGGCTCGAACTGGCTGGGCACCAGAACGAGGTCGGCGGCGGCGTAAATCTTCCGGCTCAGCCCCTCGTCGAAGCAGATATTGGCGGACACCTTTTCGGGGTAGCTGTCCGCGAAATACCGGAACATGTCCTCGTGCTCCCGCTGGCCCACGCCCAGCACCACCAGCTGCACCCGCTCCGCCAGCACCTCGTGGAGCACCCGGCTCACAATATCCAAGCCCTTCTGGTCGGTGAGACGGCTCACCAGCCCAATCATGGGGATGTCCCCGTCCTGCTCCAGCCCCAGCTCCGCCTGAAGCCGCAGCTTGTTGACCCGCTTTTTCTCCGGAGCGGACGCACCGTACCGCACATACAGCGCCGGATCGGTCTGCGGATTATACGATCTGGTATCAATTCCGTTTAGAATTCCGCTGAGTATATCCTTCCGGCGGTCAAACACATCGCACAGCCCCTCGCCGTACCGGTCAGTACACACCTCTTCGGCGTAGGTGGGGCTGACGGTGGTGATGCGGTCGCTGTAATTGAGGGCGCCCCGCATAAAGTTCACCGCGTCCCCCTGCATGAGCTGATCCCGGGCGTTTTTGCAGTCGTGGAGCCCCAGCACGTCCCCCAGCATGAAGCCGTCGAACATCCCCTGAAATTTCAGGTTGTGGACGGTGAACACCGTCCGGATGCGGTCGTACCCCGGCACCTCCCGGTACATCTCCCGGAGGAACACCGGCGAGAGGGCCGTGTGCCAGTCGTTGCAGTGGAGCACGTCGGGCAGGAAATCCAGATACTGGATGCACTCGCACACTGCCTTGGCGAAGTACGCCACCCGCTCGCCGTCGTCATAGTAGCCGTAGGGGGCCTCCCGGCCGAAGTAGTACTCGTTGTCCACGAAGTACCACACCACGCCGTCCCGCTCCAGCATCTCGATGCCGCAGTACTGCCGCCGCCAGCCCAGATAGAGGTAAAAATCCGTCACGTGGGTCATGGCATCCTGGTATTCCCGCGGAATGGAGGCGAATTTAGGCAGGATGACCCGCACCTCCGCCCCCGCCCGGCACAGCGCCGGGGGCAGGCTCCCTCCCACGTCGCCCAGTCCGCCGGTCTTGACGAACGGCACGGCCTCAAAGACGGCGAACAGTACCTTCGGTTTTTTTGCTGACATAGTGTTCCTCCCCGGCCGTCCGGCCGCTCAGCTGTACTGCTTCCGGGTGACGATCAGGGGCTTGGCCGCGCTGCCGAACAGCCGGGCCCCGTCCCCGATGGTCACGTATTTGTCGCAGATGACGTTTTCGATCTCCACATCCCGGGCCACGGCGCTCTTGGGCATGACCACGCTGTTGCGCACCACGGCCCCCTCCTCCACAGTGCAGCCGCGGAAGATGATGCTGTTCTCCACCGTGCCCTTGATGATGCTGCCGGTGGCGATGATGGAGTTTCTCACCCGCGCCCCGGCGGAATACTTCACCGGCGCGGCGTCCTGAATTTTCGTGCGGATGATCCGCTCGCCCAGAAACAGCTCCTTCATCACCTGGGGCTCCAGCAGCTCCATGCTGGACGCCATGTAGTCGGCGTCGCTGTCGATGGCCCGCATGTACCCGTGGAACTCATAGCCGTACACCGGCAGCTTGTCCAGATTTTCCCGGATGATCTCCATGAGGTCGAGGTAGGCCATGGCCTCGTACCACTCCATGAATTTCAGCAGCAGCTCCCGGTCGATGAGGAACGCGTCCATGAACCGGCAGGTCTCCCCCGCTCCGGCGGTGTACAGCCCGGCCACCCGGCCCCGGCTGTCGCAGGCCACGTTCAGCCCGCCGTCCCCGCCGTTCTCCTCCCGCTTGTAGAGGAGGGTGACCACCGCGCCGGACTTCTCGTGCTGCTCCGCCGCCTCCCGGAAGTCCATGTTGAAAATTTTGCTGCACGCCGTCACCACCACGATGTCCCGGCGGGAGCGCTCCAGATACGCCTGATTGCGGATCACGTCCCGGAGCAGGAACTTGCCCTGCGCGTTCTTCACCCCGTAGGCGGAGCCGGGCAGGATGAACATCCCGCCCACCTTCCGGTTCAGCGTCCACGCCTTGCCGTTGCCCACGTGGTCCAGCAGGCTCCGGTAGGCGTAGGGCGTCACCAGCCCCACGGTGTTGATGCCGGAGTTGACCATGTTGGACAGGGGAAAATCCACCAGACGGTACCGCCCGCCGAAGGGGATGGACGCAATGGGGCGCTCCTCGGTGAGCATCCCGAACCGGTCGCTGGCGTAGTTTGCGCACACCAGACCCATCAATCGCTTCATATTCCGTCCCCTCCCTTACAGACTTTCGAACCGCTCGCTGTCCCCCAGCAGGGCGATGTGATCCTGCCGGGTGCCGCCGCAGAAGCAGGCTCCCGCGCCGATGACGGCGTTTTCCCCGATGATGGCCTGAAACACCCGGGCGTTTCCCTCCACCCGGGCGCCGGGCAGCAGGATGGACTTCTCCACCACCGCCCCCTCGCCCACGTACACGTCGGAGCTGAGGATGGAATCCTTCACCCGGCCCAGCACGATGCAGCCGTTGCACACAAGGCTCCGGTCCACCTCGCCGTTCCGGCCCACGAAGTGGGGAGGCGAGATGTTGGCGTTGGAAAAGATCCGCATGTCGTCCTCAAAAATGTTGAAGTCCGGCTGATCCTCCAGCAGCGCCATCTGGCTGTTGTAGTAGCTGTCGATGGTGCCCACGTCCTGCCAGTAGCCGGAGAATTTGTAGGCGCACAGCTTTTTCCCCTCCCGCAGCAGCCGGGGAATGATGTTCTTGCCGAAGTCCTTCTCGCTGTCCGGGTCGGCGTGATCCTCCAGCAGCGCCTGCCGTAGCACGCCCCAGCTGAACACATACAGGCCCATGGACGCCAGATTGCTGTCCGGATGCCGGGGCTTTTCGGCGAATTTCGTGATGTTCATCTCGCCGTCCACACTCATGACGCCGAACCGCCCGGCCTCCTCCCACGGCACCTCGATGACGGACACCGTCAGGTCGGCGTGCCGCTCCTTGTGGAACTCCAGCATGAGGTTGTAGTCCATTTTGTAGAGGTGGTCGCCGGACAGGATGACCACATACTCCGGGTCGTAATTTTCGATGAAGTCGATGTTGTGATAGATGGCGTCGGCGGTGCCGTTGTACCACTCACCGCCGTTTTCCGTGGCGTAGGGGGGCAGGACGTGGACGCCGCCATCGGAGCTGTCCAGATCCCACGCCTCCCCGGTTCCGATGTAGGAGTTGAGGATCAGCGGCTTGTACTGGGTGAGCACGCCCACCGTGTCGATGTTGGAATTGGCGCAGTTGGACAGGCTGAAATCAATGATGCGGTATTTCCCGCCGAAGGCCACGGCGGGCTTGGCGTTGCGCCGGGTGAGGGCCAGCAGGCGGCTGCCCTGTCCCCCGGCCAGAAGCATGGCGACGCATTCTTTTTTGCTCAATTCAGATCCTCCTCGCTTTTGTATGGTGTGCGCGGGCCGTCAGCGGCGGTCGCAGCGGACGCCCCAGATATCCCGGGCATATTCGGAAATGGTGCGGTCGCTGGAGAAATACCCCGCCTTCGCGATGTTGTGGAGGGACATCCGGTTCCACGCCGCCGGGTCTCCGTAGTCCCGGCTCAGGGCCTCCCACGTCCGCACGTAGTCGTCGAAGTCCCGGAGCACGAAGTACTCGTCCCCGTAGGTGAGCAGCGCGTCCCGCACCCCCCAGAAGTCGCAGCCGGACCGGCGGAAGAAGCCGTTGACCAGCTGGTCGGTGAGCCGCCGCAGCCGGGGGTCCTCCGCCGCCAGCCGGGCGGGGTCGTACCCGCCCCCGGCGCGGAGGGCTTCCGCCTCCTCCGCCCGCAGGCCGAAAATGCGGATGTTCTCCTCCCCCACAAGGTCGTGGATCTCCACATTGGCGCCGTCCATGGTGCCCAGCGTCACCGCGCCGTTGAACATGAACTTCATGTTGCCGGTGCCGCTGGCCTCCTTGCCGGCGGTGGAGATCTGCTCGCTGATCTCGGCGGCGGGGTAAATGAGCTGGGCGGTGGACACCCGGAAGTTTTCCAGAAACACCACCCGGAGCCGTCCGCCGATGTCCGGGTCGCTGTTCACCACGTCGGCCACCGAGTTGATGAGCTTGATGACCTCCTTGGCGAACACGTAGCTGCCCGCCGCCTTGCCCGCGAAAATGAAGGTGTGGGGCCGGATATCGGCGTTGGGGTCGTCCTTGAGCCGGTTGTACGCGTCCATGATCTTGAAGGCGTACAGCAGCTGCCGCTTGTAGGCGTGGATGCGCTTGACCTGCACGTCGAACACCGAGTCCGGGTCCACCGCGATGCCGTTGGCCTGCCGGATGTGCTCCGCCAGCCGGACCTTGTTCTCCCGCTTGACGGCGGCCAGCGCGTCGAGGAAGGCCCCGTCCTCCTTGAGGGGCAGCAGTTCCTCCAGCCGCTCCGGCGACTCCATCCATCCCGGGCCGATGGCCCCGGTGATGAGCTTCGTCAGGCCCGGGTTGGACTCCATGAGGAACCGCCGGTGGCTGACGCCGTTGGTCTTGTTGTTGAATTTTTCCGGGTACAGGGCGTAGAAGTCCTTCAGCGTATCCCGCTTCAGGATCTCCGTGTGCAGCCCCGCCACACCGTTCACCGAGTGGCTGCCGATGATGGACAGGTTGGCCATCTTTGCCTGACCGTCCCACAGAATGGCGGTGGCGCGCAGCCGCTCCTGCCAGTCCGGGCCGCTTTTGTCAAAGCCCTCCCGGAACCGCCGGTCGATCTCCTCGACGATCATATACACCCGGGGCAGGATGGACTGGAGCATGTCGATGGGCCATTTCTCCAGCGCCTCGGGCAGCACCGTGTGGTTGGTGTAGGCCACCGTGCGGCAGGTGATGTCCCACGCCTCGTCCCACTCCAGCCCCTCGTCGTCCAGCAGCAGCCGCATCAGCTCGGGCACGCACAGGGCTGGATGGGTGTCGTTGATGTGGATGGCCAGCCGCTCAGGCAGCTTTGACCACTCCCCCGCGCCGTACTGCGCCTTGTACCGCCGGACAAGGTCGCCCACCCCGGCGGCCACCAGCAGATACTCCTGCTGGAGCCGGAGCTTTTTCCCCGCCTGGGTGCTGTCGTCGGGGTAGAGGATGCAGGTGATGGCCTCGATCTCGTTGCGGTGGCGGACGGCGGCGGCGTAGTCCCCCCGGTTGAAGGCCCCGAGGTCGAACTTCTCCTCCAGCGGCTGGGCGTACCACAGCCGGAGGGGGTTCACCGTCCGCCCGCCGTAGCCCACCATAGGCACGTCGTAGGGCACGGCCAGCACCTTGTCATACCCCCGGTAATGATATGTGATCCGTCCGTCGTGATATTCCCGGTCCACATAGCCGCCGAACTTCACCACCACCGCCTGATCCGGCTTCGCCGTCTCCCACGGGTAGCCCGCGTCCAGCCACGCGTCCGGCTCCTCCGTCTGATAGCCGTCCACGATCTTCTGCCGGAACAGGCCGAAGCGGTAGCGGATGCCCATGCCGCCCCCGGGCACGCCGAGGAAGGCCATGGAATCCATAAAGCAGGCGGCCAGACGGCCCAGACCGCCGTTGCCGAGACCCGGGTCCCGCTCCAGCTCGCAGATGGAGTCCAGATTTTCGCCCATATCCCGCAGCCCGTCCCGGACGATGTCCCGGATGCCCAGATCCAGCAGATAATTGTTCAGCAGCCTGCCAATGAGAAACTCCATGGAGAAGTAGTAGACCTCCTTCTCCTGCCCGGCGCGCACCCGCTCGATGGTCTCGGTGCGCACCTTGGACGCCTGACTCTTGATGAGGCTCACCAGCACCTGATATTTCTCCAGATCACTGCACAGCTCCAGCGGCTTGCCCGCGATGTCGATACAGCCGTTGCGGAACGCGATCTTGAAGTCCTCTTTTCCTACAAACATAAAATGGTCATCTCCCATGGGCGGCGCCGCGCCGGCCCATTCCGGCGGAGGGTACGCGCGCGTGTTCTCTGTCTATTCTATTTCTCTGCCCGCGGCTCCGGTTCCAACGCTCCGCCGTCCCACCGGAGGATCACGCCGCCCAGCGGCGGCACCGTGAGGGTCAGCGACTGCGCCCGGCCGTTGGCCGGAATTTCCTCCGTCCGCAAGACGCCGGGGTTGTAGTGCAGGCCGCTGCCGCCGAAGCGTTCCTCGTCGCTGTTGAAGATCTCCCGCCAGCGCCCCGGCTCCGGCGCGCCCAGCCGGAAGCCGAAGTGGCTGTCCGTCCGGAAATTGATGACCACGAGGGTCACATCGTCCGAATCCCCCCGGCGGGCGCAGCTCAGAATGCTGTCCGCCCGGTCGTCCGGGTCGATCCATTCAAAGCCGTCCCAGCCGTGCTCCCGCCGCCAGAGGCTTGGCTCCGCGCGGTACAGCCGGTTGAGCTGCCGGATGAACTCCTGATGCTGCCGGTGGTGGTCGTAGTCCAGCAGGAACCACTCCAGCCCCTCGTAAAACCGCCACTCGATGAACTGGCCGAACTCATTGCCCATGAAGTTCAGCTTTCCGCCCGGGTGGGTCATCTGGTACAGGGCCAGCAGCCGAAGCCCGGCGAACTGCCGCCAGTAATCCCCCGGCTGCCGCCCGATGAGGGAGCACTTGCCGTGTACCACCTCGTCGTGGCTCAGGGGCAGGATGAAATTCTCCGAAAAGGCGTACATCATGGAGAAGGTGAGCTTTTCGTGAGCCCCGGGCCGCCACGGGAAGTCCGTCTGCAAATACCGCAGGGTGTCGTTCATCCACCCCATGTCCCACTTGTAGTGGAAGCCCAGCCCCCCCTGCTCCGGCGGCTTTGTGACCATGGGCCACGCCGTGGATTCCTCCGCCGCGGTGAACACGCCGGGGAACTGCTCCCCCACCGTCCGGTTGAACTGCCGCAGGAACTCCACGGCCTCGAGGTTTTCCTCCCCGCCGTTCCGGTTGCGCCGCTGCCGGGCGGGGTCGTCCACGCCGTAGTTGAGGTACAGCATGCTGGTCACGCCATCCACCCGGATGCCGTCGGCGTGGAACCGCTCCAGCCAGAACACCGCGCTGGACAGCAGGAAGGACCGCACCTCCCCCCGTCCGAAGTCGAAGGTGTACGTCCCCCACTGGACGTGATCCTGATCCTCGTACAGCTTTTCGCCGTTGAACCGGCCCAGCCCGTGGCTGTCCCGGCAGAAATGCCCGGGCACCCAGTCCAGAATGACCCCCAGCCCCGCCCGGTGGCACCGGTCAATGAGGTACATCAGGTCCTTCGGCCCGCCGTACCGGCTGGTGGCGGCGAAATACCCCGTCACCTGATAGCCCCACGAGCCGTCCAGCGGGTGCTCCATCACCGGCATGAGCTCGATGTGGGTGTAGCCCATATCCTTCGCGTAGGGAACCAGCGTGTCCGCCAGCTCCCGGTATGTATAGAACGCCCCCGGCGGCACGTCCTGCTCCCCCGCCCGGGGGACGTCGTGCTGCCGCCACGAGCCGAGGTGGACCTCGTAAATATTCAGCGGCTCCCGGAAATGGTCCCGGCCCTTCCGCGCCGCCATCCACTCTCCGTCCCGCCAGCGGTAGCCCGTGAGCTTCACCGCCCGGGACGCCGTCCCCGGCCGCAGCTCCGCGGCAAAGGCGCAGGGGTCGGCCTTGTACAGCAGCTCCCCCGCCGCCGTCTCGATAAGGTATTTATACAGCGCCCCCTCGGCCACGCCGGGCACAAAGCCCGCCCAGACGCCGCCGCTGACATGGCGCAGCCAGCACTCCCCCGGCTGCCAGCTGGTGAACTCGCCCACCACCCGGACGCTCCGCACCCCCGGCGCCCACACGGCGAAGCGCACGCCGTCCGCGCCGTTCTCCCGGGTAAAATGGGCCCCCAGCCAGCGGTAGCCGCGGCAGCATTCGCCCCGGGCGAACCGGGCCAGCTCTTCTTTTGTCATCCAGCCATTTTCCCTCATGCGCTGCCTCCGGCGGCCTGCCGCCCGTCTTTTGTGTCCCGGCGGGCGCTCCAGCCCGCTCCCGTTGGCCGCCTTCGCCCCCGCATCCTTAGGGATGCAGGGCCTGCGGCTTTGTCTCAGTATACTACAACCGCCCGTCGAATGATAGGGGCTTTGCTGATTTTTTACCTGACGCTTTCGACGGTTTTTCCCGGCGGACGCGCCCGGTTTTTTCCATGGGCCTGTCGTTTTCCGCGGAAATCACGACCGCCGCATTTTGCCGGTGTTTTTCGCAAAAATAGCCCCCGGAGCGCGTGAGCGCTCCGGGGCTTTGATGATTATTTATCGCTTTGTCCGTCTGCCGGAACCATCAGCCCTTGTTGGCCTGATAGCGGCCCAGCATCATGGCGGCGGTGATCCGGGTCACGGAGCCGGCGGGGTTGAGCTTGCCGCCCGCGCCCTGCACGAGGCCCTCGTTCACGGCCCACTTCATGGCATCGGATGCCCAGGCCGCCACGGAGGCGGCGTCGCTGAAGTCCTTCAGATCCGCGCCGTCGGCCACCTTGCCGTCCGCCCAGCGGAACAGCATGACGGCCATGGTCTGGCGGTCAACGGTGCCCTTGGGGTTCAGCTCGCCCTTGTCGTTGCCGGTGATGATCTTCTGCTCCACGGCCCACTTCATGGCGTCGGACGCCCAGGCGGAGACCTTGGAGGCGTCGGGGGCCTTCAGCTCGCCGGTGACGGCGGGGGAGCCGGAGGCGCGGTACAGCACCACGGCCAGCTGCTCACGGGTGAGGGCGGCGTTGGGGCTGAACTTGCCGTCGGAGCCTTCCATCAGGCCCTGCGCCAGCACGTACTTGAGGGTCTCGCCGTCGGCGCCCTTGGCGTACCATGCGTCGGCGTCCAGATCGGAGTACTTGCCGATGTAATCGGTGTCCACCTTATAGGTCACGTTGCCCACGACCTTGGTGTCGGTGATGACCGCGCCGTCCAGCTTGAGGGTGCCCTTGACGGTGATGGTCACGGCCTTGTCGGAGGTGATGGCCTTGCTGGCGGCGGTGAGGTTATTGACGGTACCGTTTCCGGTGACCTTCCACGCGGCGTCGCCGGTGAGGGTAACGTCCACGGTGTTGTAGCCGTTGAAATACTCCTTGTTGGCCACCTGACCGATGTTGTAGTACTCGCCGATCTTGAAGCTGGTCAGCTGGTACTTCAGCCAGTCCTCGGATGCCTTCTCGCCGGCCTTGGCGGCCTTGACGGCGTCGGAGCCTTCCTTGGTCACGTGGATGGCGTCGGTGGCGGAGATCATGCCGGTCAGGCTGGCGCCCTTGCCCAGATTGATGGCCAGATCAGCGGCAGCCATGGGGGCGGGGGTGGGGTCGAACATGCCGGGGGCGCTCTCGTAGCCTGTGGCGTTGAAGATGTCACCGGTCAGCTTCACGCCGGTGAAGTTGAAGGTACTGGTGGTGTCGGCGGCGGCGCCGTTACCGGCCTTGTGCCAGCCGGCGGCCTCATTGTGGGTGCTGTTGAAGCCCTCGGAGAAGGAGATCATGCCGGTGGTGGCGTCGTCATTGTCCATGGCCTGAATGAGGATGCCGTTGCCGGGGTTGAGCTCCGCACCGGAGGTCACGTTGGTCTCGGCGTTGGCGCCGCTGGCGCCGGTCTTGAGC
>CAKUPH010000055.1 GCA_934675115.1 uncultured Oscillospiraceae bacterium
TCAATCCGCCCTTCGGGAAATTCTCCGCTTCGCTCCGAATTTTACGCCGCACCTGCGGCGCACATGAGCGGAGCACCTTCTATCGAAAGTCTGGTGGTTTTATCATGAAACAGAAATTTACCGTTACCGGTATGACCTGCTCGGCGTGCTCCGTCTCCCCACAAAATTCCTGATTTTGCGGGGACCCCGTTATTTTTGACCCCTTGGGCGAAATCAATCCGCCCTTCGGGAAATTCTCCGCTTCGCTCCGAATTTTACGCCGCACCTGCGGCGCACATGAGCGGAGCACCGTTTATCGAAAGTCTGGTGGTTTTATCATGAAACAGAAATTTACCGTTACCGGCATGACCTGTTCGGCCTGCTCCGCTCATGTGGACAAGGCCGTGCGGAAGCTGCCGGGCGTGCAGGACGTGAACGTGAACCTGCTGGGCGGCTCCATGACAGTGGACGGCGACGATTCCGTCACGCCGGAGGCCGTCATCGCCGCGGTGGAGAAGGCGGGCTACGGCGCATCCCTGCCCGCCGCGCCGGGGCAGAACGCCGCCCCCGTCCCCGCTCCCAACACCATGGAGGATGAGCTGAAGAGCATGAAGACCCGGCTCATCGCCTCCTTCATCTTCCTCATTCCCCTGTTCTACCTGTCCATGGGCCACATGATGGGCTGGCCCATCCCTCACTTCTTCCATGGCATGGAAAATGCCATGACCTACGCCCTCACCCTGTTCCTGCTCACCGTGCCCATCATGGTCATCAACCAGAAATACTACCGGGTGGGCTTTAAGACGCTGTTCCACCTCTCCCCCAACATGGACTCCCTCATTGCCGTAGGCTCCGCCGCCGCCGTGATCTACGGTGTCGCCGCCCTGTACCGCATCGGCTGGGGTCTGGGCCACATGGATATGGCCGTGGTGGAAAAGTATTCCATGGACCTCTATTTTGAGTCTGCCGGCATGATCCTCACCCTCATCACCCTGGGCAAATATCTGGAGACCCGCTCCAAGGGCAAGACCGGACAGGCCATTGCCCGGCTCATCGACCTCGCCCCAAAAACGGCCACCGTCCTCCGGGACGGCAAAGAGGTCGAAGTGCCGGTGGAGCAGGTCCAGCTGGGCGACCTGCTGCTGGTCCGGCCCGGCGGCTCCATTCCCGTGGACGGCGTGGTCACCGATGGCGCATCCTCCGTGGACGAATCCGCCCTCACCGGCGAGTCCATCCCCGTGGACAAGGAGCCGGGAGATACCGTCATCTCCGCCTCTATCAACAAATCCGGCGCCCTCACAATCCGGGCCACCCGGGTGGGTCAGGACACCACTCTCGCCCAGATGATCCGTCTGGTGGACGAGGCCGCCTCCTCCAAGGCCCCCATCGCAAAGCTGGCCGACCGGGTGGCCGGTGTGTTCGTCCCCGTGGTCATGGGCATCGCCCTCGTCACCGCCGTGGTCTGGTTCATCGCCACCCACTCGGTGGAGATGGCCCTCACCTCCGGCGTGGCGGTGCTGGTCATCTCCTGCCCCTGCGCGCTGGGCCTTGCCACCCCTGTGGCCATCATGGTGGGCACCGGCAAGGGCGCGGAGCACGGCATTCTGGTGAAATCCGCCGAGGGTCTGGAGACCCTGCGCTCCGTCACCACCGTGGTGCTGGACAAGACCGGCACCATCACCGAGGGCAAGCCCCGGGTCACCGACCTCTACCCCCTCGGCTCCACCACCGCGGAGGAGCTGCTCTGCGTGGCCGCCAGTCTGGAAAAGCCCTCTGAGCACCCCCTCGCCGCCGCCGTGGTGGACGAGGCGGAGCGCCGCCATATCCCGCTGTGTGCCGTCACCGGCTTCGAGGCTGTCCACGGCAAGGGCGTCCGGGGCGAGGTGCAGGGCGCACGGTATATCGCGGGCAACGCCGCCATGCTGGCCGACGCGGGCATTTCGCTGGGGCAGGACCAGATGATCGCCGACCAGCTGGCCCAACAGGGCAAGACCCCGCTGTTCTTCGTGGAGAACGGGAAGCCCATCGGCATCATCGCCGTGGCCGACACGGTGAAGGACAGCAGCCGGACGGCCATCGACGGCTTCCGGAAGCTGGGGCTGAAGGTGGTCATGCTCACTGGCGACAACCGCCGCACCGCCGAGGCCATCGGCAAGGAGCTGGGGCTGACGCAGGTCATCTCCGAGGTTCTGCCCACCGATAAGGAGCGGCAGGTGGCCGCCCTTCAGGCACAGGGCGAGAAGGTCGCCATGGTGGGCGACGGCATCAACGACGCCCCCGCCCTCGTCCGGGCGGACGTGGGCCTTGCCATCGGCGCGGGCACCGACGTAGCCATCGAGTCCGCCGACATCGTCCTGATGAAGAGCGACCTTGTGGACGCCGTCACCGCCGTGGAGCTGTCCCGGGCAACCATCCGCAACGTCAAGCAGAACCTGTTCTGGGCGTTCTTCTACAACATCATCTGCATCCCGCTGGCCGCCGGCGTGTTCTATCCCATTTTCCACCTCCAGCTCTCCCCCATGTTCGCCGCTGCGGCCATGAGCCTGTCCTCCGTGTGCGTGGTGACCAACGCCCTGCGCCTGCGGTTCTTCAAGCCCAGCATTCAGGAGGCGGCCCCCGCCGCCAAGTCCGGACCCGTCAACCCTGAGAACGGCTCCGCCGTTCCGGAACTGAAAGGAGATACAAAACCCATGGAAAAGAAAGTTACGATCGAAGGCATGATGTGCCAGCACTGCGTGGCCCACGTGACCAAGGCCCTCAACGCCCTGCCCGGCGTCACCGCCGTGGTGGATCTGGACTCCAAGTCCGCCGTCGTCACCGGCGACGTGTCTGACGACGCTATCCGCGCCGCCGTGGAGGAGGCCGGGTACGAGGTCACCGGCATCCGGTAAGCCGGAACTACAAAGAGCCTGTTCTATCAGCATCTGTAAAAAACGCCCCCGCTGTCTGAGACAGCGGGGACGTTTTTTCGTTTAATCCAGCGCCAGCGACGCGGCCAGCAGCTTTTTCGTATAATCATCCTGCGGATGGTCGTACACCGTGTCCACGTCGCCCTGCTCCACGATCTCGCCGTGGTACATGACGCACACCCGGTCGCACAGCTGATACACCACCGCCAGATCGTGGGAGATGAACAGGTAGGACAGGCCGAATTTCTCCCGCAAATCGGCCAATAATTGCAGGATCTGCGCCTGTAAGGTCACGTCCAGCGCGGACACCGGCTCGTCCAGCACGATGAGCCTGCTGCCCTGAATGAGGGCGGAGGCGATGGACACCCGCTGCCGCTGCCCGCCGGACAGCTGGGAGGGCCTGCGGTTATAGTGCTCCTCAGAAAGGCCCACCTGCCCCAGCATCTCGTCCACCCGGCGGCGGCGCTCCGCCTTGTCCCGGATACCCATGGCCCGGAGGGGCTCTTCCAGGATCCAGCCCACGGTCTTCGCCGGATTCAGGGAGCTGTACGGATCCTGAAACACCATCTGGGGCCGGGTGGTGTTCAGCTCCACCGTGCCGGCGGTGTCCTTCACGAAGCCCAGCACCACCTTGGCCAGCGTGGTCTTGCCGGAGCCGGACTCGCCCACGATGCCCAGCGCCTCCCCCTCTCCGAGGGTGAGGGAGACATCCCGGAGCACCTGACGGCGGCTCTTGCCCTTGCCATACCAGCTGTTCAGGTGGTCGATCTTCAGGATCTGGCCGTCAGCCATTGCCGCCGCCCCCTTTCAGCTTCCGCCGGGTGGGGCGGGAGGCGATGAGCTTTTTCGTATACTCCTGCTGGGGGTGGTAAAATACCTGCTCCACGTCCCCCTGCTCCACAATGCGTCCGTGCTGCATGACCACCACGCGGCGGCACAGGGCCTTGATCACGCCGAGGTCGTGGGAGATGAACAGGATGGCGGTGCCCTCCTTACGGTTGATCTCCTTGAGAGTCTCCAGAATCTGGGCCTGAATCGTCACGTCCAGCGCGGTGGTCGGCTCGTCCGCAATGAGCAGCTGGGGCCGCAGCACGATGGCCGACGCGATCATCACCCGCTGGCGCATACCGCCGGACAGCTCGTGGGGATAGCTGCGGTACAGCTTCTCCGGGTCGTCCAGCTCCGCCAGCGCCATGGCTTCCAGCGCTTTCTTTTTCCGTTCCTCTTTGGAGAGCTTCGTGTGGATGCGCAGGGACTCCTCCACCTGCCTGCCGATCTGCATGGTGGGGTTCAGGCTGGTCATGGGCTCCTGAAAGATGATGGACAGCTCCTCGCCCTGATAGCCCCGGAGCTTTTCCCGGCTCATGGCGAGGAGGTTTTCCCCATCGAACTCCGCCTTGCCGGACACGGTGACGGCGGAGCGCTTGATAAGGCCCATGATGGCGTGGGCGGTCATGGACTTGCCGGAGCCGGACTCACCCACGATACCCACGATCTCGCCCCGGTCCATTTGCAGGCTGAAGTCCTCCACCGCGGTGAAGGGCTGCTCCCGGTCCCGGAACACCACGGACAGGTGCTCGATATTCAGCATCATACGATCTCACCCATCCTTTCCCGGATGCCCTCGCCGATCATGCCCACGCCCAGAATGAGCAGCACCACCGTCAGCCCCGGAAACACCGTGTACCACGGGGCGGTGAACAGGAAACTCTGGGCCTCGCTGAGCATCCGGCCAAGACTCGCGTCCGGCGGGGTGACGCCGATGCCCAGATAGCTCATGGACGCCTCGGCCAGCACCGCGTTGTTGAAGCCGATGGTCAGGCCGCTGAGCAGCACCGGCCACGTGTTGGGCAGGATATGGACAAAAATGATCCGCGCGCCGGACACGCCGGCGAGCCGGGCCGCCCGGACAAAGTCCCGGTCCCGGTACTTGAGAAATTCCCCCCGCACCAGACGGGCAAAGCTGGGGATGAACAGCAGGCCCAGCGCCGCGATGACGTTGTACTTGCCCGGGCCGATGACGGCGATGACCACCAGCGCCAGCAGGATGCTGGGAAAGGCGGCGATGGCGTCGCACACGCGCATGCACACCGTGTCCAGCAGCCCGCCGTAGTAGCCGCACAGGGCGCCGATGAGCAGTCCTGCGAAAAATCCGATGGCCACGGTGGCCAGCGCGATGGTGAGGGTGGTCCCCGCCCCGGCCAGCGTCCGGGAGAAGATGTCCCGGCCCATCTGGTCACAGCCGAAGATGTGGTTCAGGCTGGGTCCGGCATACTTGTTGGCGGAGCTCATGGCCGTGGGGTCATAGGGCGTCCAGAACATCCCCACCAGAATGAAGGCCACCATGACGGCGGTGATGACGACGCCCACCGTCAGATACCAGTTGTGCTTCTTCATGCCGTCACCTCCCCCGCAGCCGGGGATCCATCACCCGGTAGAGCAGATCGGCGGCGAAGTTGCACAGCACCACCACCGACGCGATGATGACCACCACCGCCTGCACCACCGGGTAATCCCGGTTGCCGATGGATGAGATGAGCATCTGCCCCAGACCGGGGATGGCGAACACCTGCTCTACCACGATGGAGCCGGCCACGATGTCCGCCATGGTCATGGCGAGGAACGTGACCACCGGGATCATGGCGTTGCGCAGCACGTGCCGCCACAGGGCTGAGGTCATGGTGTTGCCCTTGCTGTACGCCGTGCGGATGTAATCCGCCCCCATCTCGCTGAGGACGGAGCCCCGGAGCATCTTGACGGTCATGGCCGCCTTGGGCAGGGCCACCGCCATAGCCGGGAAAAAGAGATACCAGAGGTACTGCCCCACGCCCTGACTGGGCGGGGCGTAGGCTCCGGGAGTAAACCACTTGAGCACCAGCCCGAAGATATAGGTCAGCGCGATGCCCACCAGAAAGCCCGGGATGGACATGGTGATCTGGTTGAGCACGGTGAGCACCCGGTCGATGACGCCGCCCTGATGCCGGGCGGCCAGAATGCCCAGCGGCAGCGACACCGCCACGATGAGCACAAAGGCGATAGCCGCCAGCGTCAGCGTCACGCCGATCCGGGGGGCCAGCAGGTCGGCCACCGGCATTTCGAAGTTGTACGACCGGCCGAAATCGCCGGTGACGAAGCTGCCCACCCAGTTGAGATACCGCTGCCAGATGGGCAGGTCCAGCCCCAACTGGGCCCGGACGGTGGCGATCTGTTCCTCGGTGGCGTCCACGCCCACGATGGAGCTGGTGGGGTCGCCGGGGACGATGGAAAAGGCCAGAAACGCCAGCGCCGTCACCAGCACGAGGGTGAGCAGCAGCAGGCCCAGCCGCTTGAGAATGGTCTTGGCCAACGGGGTCATGCCCCCTTTCGATTCCGCCGGGCAAACAGCAGGCCCGGCAGGCTCCGCGCCCGGAAAACACAGACGCGGGCGGAAATAACGCGGACCGGGGCCGCCGCCACAGACGGCAGCCCCGGCGTAAGCTCAGGTGTATGGACTGGGATCAGGCGCTGAAGTGGATGGTGCTCATGTCCAGCACATAGGTGCGGTAGAAGGTCACGCCGGTCAGCTCCGGAACGGTGACCGTCAGGTCGCACAGATCCTGGATCCAGATGCTGGCGGCCTGCTCATTGAGGATGCGCTCAGCCTGCTTGTACAGCTCGGTCTGCTCCGCGTCGTCAAGGCTCGCCATCGCGGCGTTCACCGCGGCGTCGTAGTCGGGGTCGCTGAAGTTGATAAAGTCCTTCTTGTTATCGGACACGTAGCGCGCCAGCATCTCCCGGGCGGTCATGTCGCTGGCGGCGATGCCGCAGACGGTGGACATATAGTCCCGGCCGCGGTACACGTCGCTGACCCAGGTCTCCCACTCCACGGGCTGGATGGTGACGTTGATGCCCACCTGCCTGAGCTGCTCGTAGAGGACCTCGGCGGTCTCCACGTGCTGGTCGTAGTTGCTGGGCACGGTGATGGTCAGGTCAAAGCCGTCGGGATAGCCCGCCTCGGCCAGCAGGGCCTTGGACTTCTCCAGATCCTGCGTGTAGGTCTCCGCCAGCTCGGGGAGGAAGTACTTGGTGTAGGCGGGGTACATGCTGGTGCCGGTGGCCACGCCCGCACCGTCGCACACGAAATCAATGATCTCCTGCACGTTGACGGCATAGTAGATGGCCTGACGCACCCGGACGTCGTCCAGCGGCTTCACGGCGTTGTTCAGGTACAGGGCCTGAACCAGCTTCATGGTGTCCTCATAGATGGCGAACTGGCCCTCAAGCTCCACGGCCTTGGTGTTGGGCAGGTGGATGGCCATGTCCAGCGCGCCGCTCTTCAGGCTGGTGACCAGCGTGGTGGCGTTGGTGATGATCTTGAAGGTCACCTCGTCCAGATAGGCCGGGGTGCCCCAGTAGCCGTCATACTTCTTGACGACCATGCTCTCCTGCGGGGTGTAGGACACGAAGGCGAAGGGGCCGGTGCCCACGGGATTGGTGGACATTTGGTCGCCGCTCCCGGCAGGGATGATGGCGGCGGTCATGGAGTAAATAAACTCCAGCGTAGGCTCCGCCAGCGTGACGACCACATGGCCGTCGTCCGGCGCGGAGACGTCCGTCACATTAGAAAACGCCGAGATCAGAGGCGTTCCATCGTTCTCCGATCCGGCGCAGCGTTCCAGGGAATAGATCACATCTTCGACGGTGACCGGATCTCCATTGTGGAACGTGACGCCCTCGCGCATGGTAAAGGTGTACGTGGTTCCATCCTCAGAAACGGTGTAGTCACTGGCGACAGCGGGCACGACCCCGCCGTCGGAGCTGGCTTTCATCAGCCCCTCGAAGATGTTGAACAGCACCTCGCTGCTCCCCGCGGCTACCGCCTTGTGGGGATCGAGGCTGTCCAAATCCTGTGCGATACCTACCGTGACTGAACCTCCATTGGATGGCTCGCCCGATTGTGCAGATTCCGTAGGCGCAGCGCTGTTCCCCGTATCTCCCGTATTGGCGGGGCTCTTGTCAGAGCAGCCAAACAGTGAGACCGGCAGCATCGCGGCGACGGCAATCAGCAAAAGGGCCCGAACGAGTTTCTTGGGCATTTTGCTTGACTTCCTTTCTACTGCATTTCTCGCAACTGTATTCAGTTGTCGCTTCATTGTAACCACTGGCGGCGAAAAAAGCAAGGAAAATCTCAATTATTTTTCGTTTTTCCTGTCAGAGCCGCCGCCCTGTGAAGCCGCGGGCCGGTTTCCCGCCGTGTTGCCCGCCGTGTTGCCTCTCCCCGCGCTTGACAATTTATTATAATATGGTATGATTCTTACGTTTACTTTGAAGGAGGCATGATTTTTTGTCTGAAAACCAGCTGACGCAGGGCAACGTCCGCACAGCCCTGATCCGGTTCGCCCTGCCCTTTCTGGGGGCAACCCTCATCCAGTTTCTCTACGGCGCGGTGGATCTGATGATCGTGGGCCGCTTCGGCGACGCGGCGGGGGTTTCCGCCGTGGCCACCGGAAGCCAGCTTATGCAGACCCTCACCGGTTTGATCTCCGGCTTTGCCGCAGGCGGCACCGTTCTCATCGGGCAGTACACCGGCGCCCGGCGGGAGGACGACGTGAAGGCCACCATCGGCACCATGTTCGCCCTGTTCGCCGCCGTGGCCGCGGCGGCCACGGTGGTGTTGGCGCTGGCCACCGGGGCCATGGTATCCGCCATGCGGGTTCCCGCCGAGGCCGTTCTCCCCGCCCGGCAGTATATTTTCACCTGCTGCTGCGGCCTTCTGTTCATCACCGGCTACAACGTCATCTGCGGCATGCTCCGGGGCATGGGCGACTCCCGGCGGCCCATGATCTTCGTCACCATTTCCTGCTGTGTGAACATCGTGGGCGACCTGCTGCTGGTGGGGCCGCTGCACATGGGGGCGCTGGGCGCGGCCATCGCCACCGTGTTCGCCCAGGCGGTGAGCATGTGCCTTGCCCTCGCCGTGCTGTTCCGGGGGGAATACGCCCGGTTCTTCACCGGCCGCTGGTTCCGCGTCCGCCGGGATAAGGCCGGTCTCCTGCTCCGGCTGGGCACACCCATGGCCATGCAGGATTTTCTCGTCGGCCTGTCCTTCCTGCTCATCACCGCCATCGTCAACGGCATCGGCCTTGACCAGTCCGCCGCCGTGGGCGTGGTGGAGCGCATCATCGGCTTCGGGATGCTGGTGCCCATCGCCTTCATGTCCGCCATCTCCGCCATGACCGCCCAGAACATCGGCGCGGGGCGGCAGGACCGGGCCATCTCCGCCATGAAATACGGCCTTGTCTACTCGCTGATTTTCGGCGTGCTCATGCTGGCCGCCCTCCAAATCTTCCCCCAGTTCGCCATGGGCCTGTTCATCGACGATCCCGCCGTCATCGGCCACGGCGCTCTCTACCTGCGCACCTACAGCGTGGACTGTCTGATGGTGTGCGTGGTGTTCTGCTTCAACGGCTTTTTCAGCGGCTGCGGCCGGACGGGCTTCACGCTGGCCAACAGCCTTATCTCCACCTTCACGATCCGGGTGCCGGTGGTGTGGCTCATGAGCCATATGGCGGGGGTCACCCTGCTCCAGATTGGCCTTGCCGCACCGCTGGCCTCCCTGCTTCAGATCATCATGCAGCTGTGCTACATGAAATGGGGCGGCTGGCGCAAGGCGGTCATCAACTGATTTTTCCGCAAAAATCACAAAAACCCGCCCGTTTCCATGGGGAAACGGGCGGGGATTATTTTGCTTTTCTAACGGCGCCCCGCTCGGGAGCGCAGGCTTTGCGGCTTACTTGCCGCAGGCGGCGCAGTTGTGCTTGCAGGCCCACAGCTCGTCGGCCACGGGCTTCCACGCCTCGGCGTAGGCGTCGCACTTGGAGCACAGCTCGTCCGCCGTCTCGGGGGCCTCGGGGTCGGTGGAGTGGGCGCCGGTCTCGGCCACCATCTTGCGCAGCAGCTCCGGGTTCTCCAGCATGGGGCAGGGGCGCAGGTGGTTCTCGTTGAAGGGCTGCCCGTCGTGATAGGCCATGAAGATGGGGCCGCGCAGGCAGTCCAGCAGGGACTTCTCCCGGATGTTGGAGTCGGAGTAGTGGATGAACACGCAGGGATCCACGTCGCCGTTGGCGTTGATGTGGAGGTAACGGCGTCCGCCGGCAATGCAGCCGCCCACGTACTCGCCGTCGTTCTGGAAGTCCAGCATGAACAGGGGCTTGGTGTGGCGGTAGTTGTCGCGGATGCGGTGATAGAGCTCCGCCCGCTGCTCGGGGGTGGGCAGCAGCTCAGGAGCGGCATCCTTGCCCACGGGCATGTAGTGGAAGTACCACGCGAACTTGGCGCCCCACTCGATCAGGCCGTCCACAAAGGACTCGCTGCTGATGGACTCCATGTTGGCGCTGGTGTAGCAACAGGACACGCCAAAGGGCAGCTTGCGCTCCTTGAGCAGCGCCATGGCATGGCGGACCTTCTGGAACACGCCGTCGCCCCGGCGGCCGTCGGTGGCCTCCTCGAAGCCCTCCACGCTGATGGCGGGGACGAAATTCTTCACCCGCAGCATCTCGTCGGCGAACTCCTCGTCGATGAGGGTGGAGTTGGTGAAGCACAGGAACTCGCAGTCGTTGTGCTTGTTGCACAGGGCGATGAGGTCCTTCTTGCGGACCAGCGGCTCGCCGCCGGTGTAAATGTAGATGTAAATACCCAGCTTCTTGCCCTGGGTGATGATGTCGTCGATCTCGTCAAAGGACAGGTTCAGCCGGTTGCCGTACTCCGCCGCCCAACAGCCGGTGCAGTGCAGATTGCAGGCGGAGGTGGGGTCCAGCAGGATGGCCCAGGGGATGTTGCAGCCGTACTTTTCCCGGTTCTGCTCCTGCACGGTCCAGCCGATGAGGTTGCCGTTGAGGATGAAGTTCTCAAAGAACGTGCGGCGCACGCCGTCGTCCACGTCGGTCCACATGCTCTTGATGAGCCGGTACCAGTTATTATTGGGATCCTGAATGACATTCCGGAATGCCGCGCGCTGGGCGGGGAAGCTGTTGGGGCCGTCGCCCGCGAACTTGTCCACCCACTCCATCAGCTTGGGCATATTGGTGTCGGGGTCCTTGTCCAGATAATCATAAACCTTGCGGAAGCCGATCTTCTTCACGCTGTCTGCAATGCTCATAACAAATGATGCCTCCTTGTGCGTTTCCCATTTTCCCGCTCATTAAATCACAAGAAAGACCAATTTTCCATAGACACCCCCTGTTTTCTGTCAAATTCTGACCGGATCAGACGCCGCGGTTCTTCTCCTCCAGCCGGAGCAGCGCGTAGCGGGTGCTGCCGTCGATGACCGTGCGGAAGTCGTCCAGATGCTCCATTGTCTGACCGGCCATGCCCCGGTCCAGCCAGTTGAGCACCACGCTGAGCAGACCCACGGTGTAGAGCTCCGCCACAAAGGCGATCTGGTCCTCCGTCACCTGAAGGCCCTCCGCCTCCTGCCCCACCTGATGATGGAGGACGGGATAGATCCACTTTTTCAGATAGTGCTCCACATAGCTGCGCTCAAAGGCCCGGTAGGCGTTGAGCACCGTGCTCCGGTTGGCCCGCATCCGCTCCATGGCCTCCTGCACCACCGCGTCCCGGCCAAACTGGGTGACCAGCTCCGGCATCGACTGGAGCTTCTGAAGCTCCTGCTGGAGGCCCCAGTCCACCACGGCGTAAATGTCGGAAAAGTGATAATAAAACGCCTGCCGGGAGATCCCGCAGCGCTCCGTCAGGTCCTTGACCGTGATCTCGTCCAGCGGCGTGTCCCGGAGCATCTCCAGCAGCGTGTGCAGGATGTCCAGCTTGGTAGACTTCGGCATAAGCTCTCTCCTCTTTGTCGGTGCCCGCATCAGATTTCATACTGCGTGATCGCGGCAAGGCATGATGTTTACAACATGTATAATATCACATTTTACGACATTCCGCAACGCTCATTTCCCGCATAAAAACCGCCTGATCGGGCAGATTAGCGGAAAGGAGTGATGGTTTTGGACAAGAAAACACAGTTCTGGTGCGCGGCGGCGGGCGGCGCGGCGGGACTGGTCAACGGCTTTTTCGGCGGGGGCGGCGGCATGATCCTCGTGCCCATGCTGGCGGGCAAATGCGGCCTTGACCAGCGGAAGGCCTTCGCCACGTCGGTGGCGGTCATCGCGCCGCTGTGCGTGCTGTCCTCCAGTATTTACTTTTTCCGGGGCGGGCTGGACGGCAAAGCCGCCCTGCCCTACCTGCTGGGCGGTCTCATCGGCGGACTGGCGGGGGGAAAGCTCTACAAAAAGGTGTCCATGGTCTGGCTGCGCCGGGCCTTCGCCCTGCTCATCCTGTACGGCGGGGTGAGGGCGCTGCTGTGACGGGCTTTTTCGCCGCCGCGCTGGCCGGGGCGGTCACCGGGGTGCTGTCCGGCTTCGGCATCGGCGGCGGGTCCCTGCTGCTCATCTATATGACCAGCTTCGCCGGGGTGGCCCAGAATGTCGCGCAGGGCATCAACCTGCTGTACTTTTTGCCCACGGCGGCGGCCAGCCTCCCCGCCCACGCGAAAAACGGCTATATCGAAAAAGCCGCCCTGGCCCCCGCCATACTGGCGGGACTGGCCGGGACGGCTCTCGCGGCCTGGGCGGCCACGGCGATGGATGTGGACTTGCTGCGGAAGTGCTTCGGGGCCTTTCTGCTGGTCATCGGCGTCCGGGAGCTGTTCCGGAAGTAGGTCAGCCGCGCTTTTTCGCCTTCCGGCGGCCCGCCAGCACAGCGGTAACGGCGGCGGCCAGCACGATGAGGATCACCGGGATGACCCACATGGGGAAGGGCCGGGCGGCGGGGACGGACGCGGCCACGGGGGTCAGCTTTTCCATCTCCCCCCGGACGACAGCGGCGGCCATGGGGGCGTCGATGCCCAGCGCTTCATTTGCCGGGTCGTCGATGCAGAACCAGACGTTGCGGTAGCCAAAAATGTACCCGAGCATCGACCATCGCAGACCGCTGGCGTCGGTGTAGGTGAAGTCGTACTCCGCCCAGTCGGTATCGCTGACGTCCAGCGGCGCGGAGGTGACGGCAACGCCGCCGGGATAGCTGTAAAGCATGACCTCGCCCAGCTCGGAGGCATTGCCGGAGCAGGGCTCAAACTCGTCGGCGTGGTCCTCCTCAAAGCACTGGCTGTCGTAGACGAGGGCCAGCTCGGACATGGGGGCCCAGCCGTCGTACCAGCTGTAGCCGTCCCCCTTCTGTACCCTGTACTCGCCTACGCCCCAGACCGTTCCGTTGTCGTCGTAGGTGAAGCCGATGGAGACGGTGTCTCCGTTGGGCAGGTTGAAGCTCTCGCTGCCGGAGCCGGGGGCGCTGTAAAAGGTGACGTAGCCATCCGCGCCATTGGCCAGATAGGAGCGGCTTTCGTACACGCAGTCGTCCCGGTGCTTTTCATAGAAGCTGTTGCCATATGGCTCCCACAGCACGTCGCCAAGGGCGCTGGTCAGCAGCGCCGGGATCATCAGCAGAGCCAGAAGCAGAAGGGGCAGTCTCTTTTTCATATCAGCACCTCATTTCCTTGTTTATTACCTGATTAGACGAGCAAAGAACGAAAAAGTTCCGGAAATGCCGGAACTTTTCCCCACGATTTTATGGTGTCAGCCTTACCTCTGCCGTCTGCTTAAATATCCTTCCAGAATAAGAGTAGCAGCCACCGCATCCACGTTCTTTTTGTGGTTCTTCATTTTCTTCCCCGAGGCGTGGAGGATCTGGTGGGCCTCGATGGTGGTGCGGCGCTCGTCCCAGAGGCACACCTCTATCCCGGCGCGTTCCGCCAGCCGGGCGGCAAAGTCCCGGTACAGCTCCGCCCGGGGCCCCTCCGTGCCGTCCATGTTCCGGGGAAAGCCCATCACCAGCTCGTCCACCCCGTGGGCGGCGATGAGGGCGGCCAGCTCGTCCAGCACCTGCTCGCTCTTCCGGCTGTGGATGACGGTGGTGAAGCCGGCCAGCAGGCCGGTGGCGTCCGAAATGGCGACTCCCGTTCGGGCGTCGCCGTAGTCTATGGCCATGATGCGCATGGAACCTGTTCCTCCTGATACATTTTTATAAAGACAGACACATTATAAAATATCAATTCGCTCTTGACAAGGGCAAAGTGCCTGTGGT
>CAKUPH010000056.1 GCA_934675115.1 uncultured Oscillospiraceae bacterium
GCAAATACAAAGCAGAACAATCCCAAGTCCTTTACCAAGGATAAATTCAACCCGGAAAAGCAGCCCAAAGCAGATCCTGGCTGCGCCCTGGGTGTCCATTCGGCTTCCAACCAGCACAATGAGCGGCGGTATGAGTTCTACTGGGGTTATAAAAGCCATGTGCTGGTGGACTGCATCTCCGGGCTGCCGCTCTACGAGTTGACCACGCCGGCTAACACAACCGATGCATCGGCTGTTCCGGACATTCTTCGTTCTGCTGATGCCGTTTTGCCTCTTCGCGAGTGTACCTTCCTCGGCGATAAGGGCTACGATGTGAAAACCGTCTACAACTTAGTGAAGGACGCCTATGAGGGAGAGGCCGTGATCCCGTTAAACAAGCGCAATACAAAGAACCCTGAAAAGCTATCCGTTGGCAATCCTATCTGTGAAGCTGGTCTCGCCATGAGCAAGGATGGCAAGACCACCGATGGCAGAGGGGGGATTTGGCAGAAATAATGCTGTCCCTTTCGCCAGTCCAAAACCGCCCCTGCAGCCACAAAAACTGGAACAATGGGAAGAAAAACCGGGGCTGCACCAAGTATAAGACCATTCCAACAGACTACAGTCTTTCCATTGACAGGGAATGCCTGCGTTTTAAGCGTATCTATGCCTTGCGTACAGAGCGCGAAAGATACAACTCCCGCTTTAAGGCGTCCGGACAGAAACGATTATGGGTGCGTAACGGAAACAGTGCGGCAAACCTCAATACGCTGGCCCACATCTCCGCTTTAGCGGCTGCGCTGGCCGCCGTTCTGTACGGCTCTCACTCCTACCGTTCTGCCAAACAGCTTCGGCGTTCCGCCTGATCTGCCTTTTCTATACCTTTTTCAGGTGCGGGGCTTACCGCGCTGTGGTTTTTGCGCCCTTGAGATGCCCTAAACTCTTTTAATTTCCATTTGCCTTGTTCGCGGGCAGCTCCTTCCGCCTGTTTTTGCGGCCAACAGTCCTTTGTTGTCAACGATACAACCATACCTTGTTTGCGTTGGCAGATGCTTCTTGTTATATTTGTGATAGAGAATGCCCCCTCCTTGCATTCCTTTGTGTTATAATGTGGGCAGGAATATTTACAAGGAGGAACGCATCATGCGCATGGAGGATTTGAGATACCTGATTCAGGTGGCCGACATCGGTTCCATCAGTCAGGCGGCGGAGGCCTGCTACATCACCCAGCAGGGCCTGAGCCGCATCATCAGCAACCTTGAAAAAGAACTGGGCGTCACGCTGTTCCACCGCAGCAACAACCGCATCCTGCTCACCGACGTGGGCGAGGTGGTGGTGGCCCGGGCCAGGGAAGTGGACGCCCTCTATCAGCGGATGCTCAGCGAGATCAGCCGTGACAGCAATCATGATGGTCGGCCGCCGGTGGATTATCACATCTATGTCACCCCGCTCATTTCGGCCACCCTGCTGTCCAACGTGATGTCCGCCCTGAACCTGCGATATCCCGGCATCCATCTGAACGTGGTGGAGCTGACGCCGCCGGAGATCGCGGACGAGGTGGAATTCACGGATAATTCCGTGGGGATCGTGAGCATGCCTGCGTTTCATGAGGCGGAGTCTCTGCGGCTGAACAGCGGAGAGTTGGTGTTCGACCGCTGTTTTCGGGATGATCTGATGCTTGGAGTGGCGGAGCATTCCCCATTGGCTTCCCGGGAAATGATCTCCACCGCCGAGCTTGCCGCCATTCCGCTGGCCCTGTGCAGCACGGAGGTTCTGATGGCCCGAAACCTGCTGGAGCCGGGTGTAGAGCCCGTGGTGGCCCTCCATGTTTCCAGTTACGACCTGTGCCGGGACATGGTGTGCCGCAACCGGGCCGCGGGGCTGACCTCCGCCCTCCGGGACCACTACTCCAAATGTCCCATCAAGGCCATCCCGCTGGGAAAGACGGCCACTATATCCTATGGCTGTATCTATGACCCCAACGCTCCGATGACGCCCTTTTTGAAAGATCTGTTCGGCATCGTGGCCAAAGAATTGGGGCATATTCCGAAATAAACGCGAATTCCGATTGAAAGTCAGGTGTGAATGATGACCAAGCGATATGCGATCGTCGGCTTCGGCTGCGCCGGATATCACGCCCTCGCTGCCCTGCGGGAGAGCGACATGGACGCGGAGATCCACGTCTACTCTGATCTGACCCAGCCGCCGGCCAACCCCATGCTCACCACCTATTACGCCGCCGGGCGCATCCCCTTCGAGGCGCTGTTCCCCTTCGGGACGCTGGAGGAGATCGAAAAGCGCTTCTCCCCGGTGATCCACAGCGGCGTGGCGGTGACGAAGCTGGACGCGGAGACGAAAACGCTGACCTGTGCCGACGGCAGCAGCCAGTCCTTTGATGCCATTCTACTGGCCACCGGGGCGGACCCGGTGGTGCCCCCGCTGGGCGTCACCATAGGCGACCGGGTGCTGTGCATGCGCACGGTGGCTGACGCGCAGGCCCTCCGGAACCGGCTGGGCAAGGGCGACATCCGCTCCGTCACCGTCATCGGCGGCTCCATGGTGGGCATCAAGATCGTGGAGCTGTGTCAGGAGGAGGGCCTTGCCTGTACGCTGGCCGACATGGCTGACCGCATTTTCCCGCTGTCCGCCTTCGACGACGTGTCCGCCGAGATCGAGCGGCGGCTGACGGAAAAGGGCATCGCGCTGCGCTTCGGCGCCGCCGTCACGAAAGCTGAAGAGCGGCCGGACTGCGTTATCACCTCCTTCGCCGAGGGCGAGCCGGTGACCAGCGACCTGCTGGTGCTGTGCATCGGTACCCGCGCCCGCGCCGCGCTGGCCCGGGAGGCCGGACTGGAGGTGAACCGCGGCATTGTGGTCAATGACAGCATGGAGACCTCCGCCCCCGGCATTTACGCCGCGGGCGACTGCTGCGAGGGCCGCAACATCATGACCGGCGGCCACCAGATCATCGGCCTGTGGGCCAACGCCGCCTATCAGGGCCAGACCGCCGGACACTGCATGGCGGGGGACCCCGCGGTGTTTTCCGGCAACATTCTCCACAACATCACCCACTTCATGGGCATGGACTTCATTTCCTTCGGCGACGTCAACGCCAAGGGCGAGATCCACACCATCGGCAAGCCCACCGACGACCGCTACGTCAAGGCCGTGGTGGCCGGCGGGCAGCTCATGTGCGTGAATATGCTGGACAGCTACCACATCAGCGGCGTGGTCAAGAACTACATGATGAACCGCTTTACCGGCAACAACGCGCCCCTGCCCACCGCGCTGCGGGGCATGCTGGCCCGGGAGGGCTTTACCGACGAATTTCTGACGCTGTTTGAGGGAGGTGCCAAGGCATGAGCACGCTGGAAGAAAAGCTGCACAGCAAGATCCCCGGTGAGGACACCGGCATCATCACCCGAAATAGCTTCTGCGACGTGTGCGCCCCCGGCCCCCACTGCGGCGTCACCTGCTATGTGAAGGACGGGAAGATCATCAAGGTGGAGGGCACCGATGGCCACCCCACCAACCACGGCCTGCTGTGCCCCAAGGGGCAGTCCAACCGGCAGTACATCTACCGGAAGGACCGGGTCCTCACCCCTCTGCGCCGGGTGGGCGAGCGGGGCGAGGGCAAGTTCGAGCCCATCACATGGGAAGAGGCGTGGGACGAGATCATCCCAAAGCTCAAGGAAGTCCGGGAGAAATACGGCGCCTGCGCCACCGCGTTCTACTCCGGCTACAATAAGTGGTACCGCCCGTTTTTGCAGCGGATGTGCTACGACTATGGCTCCGTAAACTACGGAACCGAGTCCTCATCCTGCTTTACCTCCACCATCATGTCGTGGCGCATCGCCACCGGCGCGGACTTTGCCGCCCCCGACCTGCGCAACGCGGGCATCTTCCTCGGCTGGTGCTATAACGGCTACTACGCCCAGTACCTTATGGCCGGCGGCGTGGAAAAGGCCCGGGAGCGGGGCATGAAGGTCATCATCATTGACCCGCGCATCACCCCCGCCGTGGAAAAGCAGTGCGATTTGTTCATCCGCGTCAAGCCGGGTACCGACTGCGCCCTCGCCCTGGGCCTCGCCCGGGAGCTGATCGTCAACGACTGGGTGGACCACGACTATATCGAGAAAAACGTCTACGGCTATGAGGAATACAAGGCCTACGTCATGGACTTCACCCCGGAGCGGGTGGAGGAGCTTACCGACGCCCCCGCCGAGTCCGTCCGTCTGGCCGCGAAGATGATCCACGAGAACATGCCGCTGGCCATCAACCAGTCCGGCGCGGCGCTGGTCCACCACATCAACGGCATGCAGACCCACCGGGCCGTCATGGCCCTCTCCGCCCTTATGGGCACCTACGACCGGCCGGGCGGCATGGTGCCCGAGCCGCTGACCTATGCCCACTCCATGGCCGGCTTTGCCACACTGGACCATGAGTTCCCCTTTGAAAAATACCCCAAGGACGCCCCCCGTCCTGTGGGCGCGGTCCGCTTCCCCCTGTGGGATGAGGTGGTGGGCGAGATGCAGGGCTGCGACCTTGCCCGCCAGATCGCCCAGGGCCTGCCCTATCCGGTGAAGGCCCTGTGGGCCCACGGCATGAACTTCCGTATGTTCAACGGCGACAAGGAGCTGTCCGCCGCCTTCAAGGAGCTGGACTTCTTCGTGGACATCGACCTGTTCCTCACCGACTCCGCCAAGTACGCGGACATCGTGCTGCCCTGCTGCTCCTCCTTCGAGCGCAGCGAGTTCAAGGTGTACGGCGGCGGCTTCGGCCAGTGGACGGAGCCGGTCATCCAGCCGCTGGGCGAGTCGAAGCCCGACGACGAGATCCTCGTGGAGCTGGCCCGCCGTCTGGACGTGGACGACGATCTGCTGAAGGCCGGCTCCGAGGCCTGCGTGCGCTACATGCTCCGGGAGACGCCGGTGGACGTGGACTTCCTCAAGGCCCACAGCCAGTTTCCCCAGAAGCTGGAGGGCGTGGAGATGATCCCCGTGGGCCAGCACGGCTTCAAGACCCCCACCGGAAAGTTCGAGCTGTACTCCACCATCATTGAAAAGCACCCCGGCCTTGATCCGCTGCCCACATGGCGGGACAGCGCCGACGACGAGGACCCGGAGGCGTATCCCTTCCGGCTGGTGGCGGGCGCGCGCCTGCCGACCACTCTGCACTCCCGGCTCCACGACGTGCCGTGGCTGCGCTCCATGCGGCCGGAGCCAACCGCCGACCTCAACAGCGAGGACGCCGCCCGGATGGGCGTCAAGCGGGGCGATAAGATTGCCATCGCCACCCGGGTGGGCTCCATCACCGTGGCCGCCAACCCCACCATCCGTGTGAAGCCCGGCACGGTGCACATGTACCACGGCTACCGGGAGGCGGACGTCAACTCCATCATCCCGCCCGGACACAACGACCCGTACTCCGGATTTCCCGGCTACCGCAGCGTCCGCTGCACGGTGGCTCCGGCGGGAAAGGAGGAGTGAGGACCATGAAGATTCTGTTTGAGTTTGACGAGAAAAAATGCTCCGCCTGCGGCGCCTGCGCCATCGCGTGCATGGATCAGAACGACGTGGACGTTGAAGTGAAGCAGCAGCCCTACCGCAAGGTGTACCAGTACGAAAGCGGCGATGAGCTGGTGTCCATGTCCATCGCCTGTCTCCACTGCAAGGACGCGCCCTGCGTCACCGCCTGCCCCGTGGGCGTGCTGTATAAGGACGGGGAGACCGGCCTGACCCTGTACGACAATACCAACTGCATCGGCTGCCACTCCTGCGCCATGGCCTGCCCCTACGGCGCGCCGTCCTTCCGGCCCACCGGCGCGAAGCGCCCCCGGGAGAAGGTGGAGAAGTGCAACGGCTGCATCGAGCGCATCAGGGCCGGGCTTCAGCCCGCCTGCGTCCACTCCTGCCCCACCGGGGCACTGACGTGGCGCTGGGCGGAGGACGACGAGGAGTCCTCGCTGTCCAAGCTGTACCACAGCTGGGAGGGCATGATCCCGGTGCTCACCTGATGGCGTTCTGATTTCTGTAAAAACAAAATGAAAAACCGCACGGCATACTCCGGTATGCCGCGCGGTTTTCTTTTTTAACTGTTTTGCCCGGATTCAATTGTGCAGGCCCAGATAGTAGGCCTTTTTCAGGGACTTTTCCTCCTCGTAGGCGGACTGGATCTCGTCCACCAGCGAGGTGTCCCGGCCCATGTCCTTCAGGAGTGCCGTGATTTTCTGCTCCAGCTCCGTCATGCGGGCGTCGCACTCCTTTTCCTTGGCCAGCGCCTCCTTCATGCAGCTCATGCCGATGCTGTACTTGGCGGAGGTGGTGCGCTGGTCCTCGTCCAGCGCGTTATACTCCTCGATGGCCCGGTCATAGGTGTCCTCCAGCCATGCGGTGTACTCCGCCTTCATGACGTAGATCTCCGCCAGATACCGGGACAGGAGCTTTTCGTTGGCGCTCTCTTCGTTTTCCGGCTGCCGGCTCTCAGCGGGGGCCGCCGACGGCTCAGGAGCGGAAGAGCCGTCCGGGGCGGGGGAGACCTCCGGCGGGGCGGAGTCCGCCGGATCCCCGGTCAGTACGTCCAGCAGAGCGTCCCGGTCCAGTTCGCCCCGGCGCAGGGCCTCCTTTTCCTCGTCCGTCAGGTCCCGGGCGGTGACGCCGTCCACGTCCTGAACGGCCTGCGCAATCTTCTCGTCGTTCTGCTTCACCCGGTCTGCGATGTCTTCCCGAGAGGTGGACAGGGACGTTTTCACGGCCATGAGGTTGTCCCACTGCCAGACGCAGACGCCGGCCGCAGCGGCCACGAGGATCACCAGAACACAAAGTAGGATTTTGACGCCTTTTTTCATCGGAAAACCTCCCGGATCAGTGTATTGTTCAGGCAGGACGGCCGGCGGCGGTCTCCTGCGGGGCCTGTGCTTCCGCGGGGTGGTAGGTGCGCACGAATTTCTCCACCAGAGTGCGGATATTGTCGTCGTTGTGCTCGCTGGCGCACCGCAGCTCCGCCAGTGCCTCCGTGAGCCGGTCCTCGTCAAAGTCGTTGAAGTGGCCGATGAAGATCAGTTCGTTGGGGGTCTTGTCCAGTCCTTCGTCCTGCATGAGCAGCTCCTCGAAGAGCTTTTCCCCGGGGCGCAGGCCGGTGTACTGAATGGCGATGTCCACGTCCGGCTCCAGCCCGGACAGGCGGATCATGTTCCGGGCCAGATCGTCGATGCGTACCGGTTCGCCCATGTTCAGCACGAACACCTCGCCGCCCTCGGCGTAGACGCAGGCCTGGAGCACCAGCGACACCGCCTCGGAAATGGTCATAAAGTAGCGGATGATGTCCTTGTGGGTGACGGTGACGGGGCCGCCGTAGGAGATCTGCTTTTTGAACAGGGGGATGACGCTGCCGTTGGAGCCCAGCACGTTGCCGAACCGCACCGCCGTGTATTTCGTTCTGGAATGCTTGCCCATGACCTGCACGATCATCTCGCACAGCCGCTTGGACGCGCCCATGATGTTGGTGGGATTTACCGCCTTGTCCGTGGAGATGAGGACGAAGATCTCCGCACCGTAGGCGTCCGCCGCCTGCGCCGCGTGGAGGGTGCCGAACACGTTGTTCTTGATGGCCTCGTTGGGGCTGTCCTCCATGAGGGGGACGTGCTTGTGGGCGGCGGCGTGGCAGACGATCTCGGGCCGGTATGTCTTGAAGAGACTGTCCACCCGGGCGCGGTCACGCACCGAGCCGATGAGCACCACCAGATCCAGCTCCGGATGGGTGTGGGCAAGCTCCTGCTGGATGGCGTAGGCGTTGTTTTCATAGATGTCGAAGATGACGAGCTGCTTCGGTTTGAGGGCCGCGATCTGGCGGCACAGCTCGCTGCCGATGGAGCCGCCGCCCCCGGTGACGAGGACGCGCTTGCCGGTGAAATAGCTGCAAATGCCGGAGAGATCCACCTGCACCTTGTCCCGGCCCAGCAGGTCCTCCACGTCTACATTGCGGAGCTGCTCCACCCGGACCTGACCGCTGGCCAGCTGGTACAGGCCGGGCAGGGTCTGGATGCGGCACTTCGTCCGCTGGCAGATCTCCACGATGGCCCGCCGTTCGCCGGGGGCGGCGGAGGGCAGGGCGAGGATGATGTCCGACACCCGGTATCGGGCGGCGGCCGCTTCGATGCAGTCCCGGCCGCCGACTACCTTGACCCCCAGCAGGTAGGAGCCCTGCTTGAGGGGGTCGTCGTCGATGATGCACACCACGTTGTTCTGGCTGAGCTGGCTGCGCCGCAGCTCCCGCAGTACCAGCGCCCCGCCCGCGCCCGCGCCGATGAGCATGGTGCGGCGGCGCTGCTCCACCGGGTGCTTGGCGATGCGCCGGGCCAGACGGTAGGCGTACCGCACGCCGCCGATGACCAGAAACAGATACACCGCGTTGATGACCGGCATACTGCGGGGCAGATACTGCCCGCTGACGGCGCAGATGCCCATGAGCGCGCCGCTGGCCAGAATCCCGGCCAGCATGAGGTTGCGCAGCTCGCCGATGCTGGCATACTCCCACAGGCTCCGGTACAGGCGGAGCAGGGAAAAGATCACCAGTGCCGCCGCGGTGTAGAAGGGCGCGAGCCGCAGATAGACCTCCACGAAGCTGGACTCCGCAAGCGCCGGGATGCTGAACTCGAACCGGGTATACAGCGCCGTCAGCGCCACGGCATTGATGAGGATGCCGTCCAGCACCAGCAGGGTCAGGACCCGCGAGATCCGCACCCGGTCATACTGTACGTTAAAAACTGTCACGATTTCTCTCCCCGAAAGACGATGTCTCTCTCTTTATTCTCTCTTTTCTGGTCAGCTCTCCCCGTAGGATCCGTATTTGCCGTAGCCGTACCCGTAATAGCCGTAGCCGTGCTTCATGTCGCCCCGCTCCACGCCGTTGAGGACGCAGCCGATGAGGGACAGGCCGCCGTCGGCCAGAAGCTGCGCCCCGTCGAGGATGCGGGCGCGGGAGGCGGTGTTCTGCCGGATGACCATCACGGCGCAGTCCGCAAGGCCGGTGAGCTCCGCCGCGTCCGCCAGCAGGGAGCAAGGGGGCGTGTCCAGAATGATGCAGTCAAAGACCTGCCGGGCGGTGCCGATGAAGTCCTGAAGCTCCTTCCGGGCCAGCAGCTCGGAGGCGTTGCCTACCGGCGCGCCGCCGAACACCACGAAGAGGTTGTCGATGTCCATGGGGCGGATGATCTTTTCCGCCGTGATCTTGCGGTTCAGGTACTCGGACAGGCCCGCGGCATTCTCCGCGCCGAAGATGGCGGCGGCGGAGGGATTGCGCAGGTCGCAGTCGATGAGCAGCGTCCTGCGGCCCTTCCGGGCCATGGCGGCGGCCAGATTGGCGGCCACGGTGCTCTTGCCCTCGCCGGAGACGGCGCTGGACACCAGCAGGACCTTCTTCCCCTGCCGGTGCAGTTCCTTTTCAATGCGGATGCGCAGCAGCCGCACCGATTCGGAGAAGCCGGACCGGTCGCCTTCCTGCTCCAGCACTGGGTAAGCCCTGCCGCCCCGCCCCTTCCGGAGGCCCCGGGCCGTGGGCAGCATCCCGATGCATTTGAGGTTGACGATGCGCTCCAGCTCCTTTTCGTTGTGGATGGTGGAGCGGGTGAGGGCGTAGAACAGCACGAGCACCGCCCACAGGGCAATGCCGGTCACAGCGCCCTTTTTGGCTGCGCCGATATAGTTCCGGCTGTTGATGGGATAGGCGGGGACGCCGCTTTCGTCCAGCAGATTCATCACCGTGGGACCCACCACGAACTCCGCCACGCTGGGGTAGCAGCGGATGGTGGCGTTGAGCACGTCATAGGCCAGCTGGGGGTCCCCGGAGGTGACGGACAGGGTGAAGATATTGGTGTTTTCCAGTACGCTGGCCGAGATGGGCGGCAGAGCCGCAAGACCCAGCTCGGTCCGGACCGCGTCGCTGAGTGCGCCGCTGGTCAGAATGTATGGGAAGGTCTTGGCCATCTGCTCCGCCGTGCTGGCGTTATAGGTCCGGCTGCCGGAGTAGAGGGGGTTGGTGACGTACACGGTGAAGGAGGCGGAGGCCCGGTACAGCGGGCTGTAGCTCCGCCAGACCCGCAGGGCGAAGGCCCCGGCCCCCAGCGCGGCCAGCAGCACGCCCATCCACAGCAGGCGCTTCACACCCCGGAGCACGTCGGCGATCAGCACCCGCAGGTCGATGCCCATGATCTCGGTTTCGCTGCGCTCGTGATTCATTTCGTTGTCTCCACCCCGCTTTCCCCGTGGGTCTTCGCGGCGTATGCACCGTATGCGCCGTACTTTCCGTACTTGCCGTAGCGGCCGTAGCCGTATCCGTAGCCATAGCTGTGGCCGCCGTCAGAGCCGCCGTAGGCGTTGTTGAGTACGCAGCCCAGCAGCTTGGCCCGGGCGCTCCGGAGGGCGGCGCAGGCGCTGTTGATGGCGTTGGCGGTGACTACGTTTTGCTGCACCACCAGAAGGGTGGCGTCGGCCAGCTCCATGATGCACTCCGAGTCCGGGGCCGCCGACATGGGCGGCGTGTCGATGACCACGAAGTCATACAGTTCCCGGGCCCGGGCGATGAGGGCGGCCATGCCGTCGGAGCCGGAGAGATCCGTGGACGAGGCCGCGCCCCGGTGGGCCAGCAGGAGACTCAGGCTGCTGTCTTTCATGGGGAGAACGGCGTCCTCCAGCGCCGCCTTGCCGAGGGCGACCTCCGCCGTTCCGGGGCCGCGCCAGGAGTATTCCAGAATTTTGTGGCAGGCGGGCTTGCGCAGGTCGGCGTCGATGAGCAGCACCCTTTTGCCCTTCTGGGCCATAGCCAGCGCGATGTTCACCGCCAGCGTGGATTTTCCCTCGTTTTCCGCCACGCTGGTGAACATCAGCACCTTGCCCCCCGCGGGCATCTGCTGCTCAATGCGGCGGCGGAGCTTCCGGATGGTCTCGGCGAACAGGAAGCTGGTGGAGGGGCTGGTGATGAGGATGCTGGTCTTTTTCCGGCGGAGCATGGCGGCGGGGGTCTTGTACTTCCGCTCGTGCCGGACGGAACCCAGCATCCGGCAGTCCAGCTTCTGCTCCGCCTCCTGCTGGCTGCGGACGGTGTCCCGGAGGGCGGAGAGGGCCCCCAGCAGGACGCACACCGCTGCGGCGGCGAGGACGGCGGCTTTTTTCGCGTTGGCCAGCTCCCCGGGGGAGTTGATGGGTGCAGTGGGCACCTTGGGGGACTGAAGCACGTCCAGTACGGTGTCGCCCAGCACCTGATAGGAGACGATATGATGGTTATCGATGACGGAGCGGGTCACCAGAAAGGCCGTCCGGGGGTCGGAGGCCGTCACCCGCAGGGTGAGCAGGTTGGTTTCCGGCACGGCGGCGGCGCTGATGGTGCCGTCAAAGCCGCTCATGCCCAGTTCATCCAGCACGGCGGAGCGGAGCAGGGAGCTGTTGAGCACCTCGGAGAACACCGAGGCCAGATTGGTTGCGGCGGCGAGGTTCTGGTACACCGTGGTGCTGCTGCCCCGGGCGGACACCACGAAGGTGGTGTTGGTCTGGTAGACCGGCTTGTAGCGCATGCCGGACACCACATAGGCGGCCATGCCCGCCAGAATGGCGGCGGCCACGATAAGGTACCACCGCCGGAGCACGTCCCGCAGGATGGTGATCGGCTCGAAGGAGGGGAGCAGGAGCTGCTCCGCCTGAGATTCTCTGTTGTCCGGCATGTCCCTCACTCCTCCACCACGACCATCAGCCGGGTGCACCCCGTGTACGGGCCGCTTTTTACGGTATAGGTCACGCTGTAGCTGCCGGGGGTCCGGGTGTCCACATTGGATTGAATCGCAACGGACACCTCGGCCTCGCCGCCGTCCAGCGGGATCTCCCGCCCGGCGGCGGTCATCCCCGTCAGATAGTCCCGGGGAGAAAAAACGGCATTTTTCGGCAGATACAGCAGGTTTTCGCTCAGCGTCAGCGACGCATTGTACGCCCCGGTCTGGTACACCTCCACCGGCACGGTGAGGTAAATGGTCTCGCCCATGCTGTTGGTCACACGGAACTCCACCTCATGGACGCCGACCTCGCTGATGCCGCCCTCACCGCCCACCAGCGTGGCCTTGATCTTGTCGGTGAGGGGGCCATCGATGGCGTCCTCCGCGGCAATGAGCTTCATCACGTCGGTGTAGCGCCCGGCGGCGAACACCAGCGGCTGGGACAGGGCGAACCGGGGACTTTCATAGTCGGTGTACCGGACGGTGCGCTGGGCCTTGGCCACGTTTCCCGCCCGGTCAAAGGCGGCGTAGGTCACGGTGACAGCCTTGTCCGCAGAAATGCTGGACACGCTCTCCACCACGAGGGAGCCGGTGACAACGCCGTCCCGGCTGTCCCACGCGGACACGCCCTCCAGCAGTGCCGCCTCCGGCGAGGAGACGGACAGGAAGATCTCGTCCCCCGTGAAGCTGATCTCCGGGGACTCCCGGTCCTCGTCCCGGCGTTCCATGCAGACATACCAGACAAAGGCGGCGCAGCACAGCGCGGCCGCCGCCAGAAGAAGCCATATTTTAGCCTTGCTCTTCTTCACGCAGCATTCTCCTTGCGAAAATTCTTAAAACCACTCCGGCTCGGCCGTCTCCACGTCCCGGCCATCCAGCAGTGTCTGAGGGTTGTCCTCCAGCAGCCGCCGGGCCAGTTTCGGGGAGTACTCGTCGGCGATGAGGTCCTGAACGTCGGCCATCCACGGGGTCCGCACGATGGGGGAGTGGGCATCGCTGGCCACGAAGGACACAAAGCCCCGGTCCAGCAGCTCCAGCGCCGTTGCCTCCTCCGCCGAGCCGAACCGGCCCAGCAGACTGCCCTTGTTTACCTGAAGCAGGCAGCCCAGCTCCACCCAGCGGTTGAGCAGTTCAGGGGACTGCTGGACATAGTAGTAGCGTTCCGGGTGGGCCACGATGGGGCGGAAGCCCAGCGCGGCCACCCCGGCCAGAATTTCGGTGGCCTGCTGCCCGTAGTCCCGGAAGGGGAACTCAATCAGGGGACAGCGGGAACCCGCCAGCGGAATGAGCTTTCCCGTCCGCAGCAGCTCCGGCACCTCCGGCGTGCCGAAAATCTCCATGCCAAGCAGGATGTTGACGGGAATATTTGCGTTGTGTATCGATCGACAGAACGCGAAAAAAGTACGTTGAAGCGTCTCATCGGCGAAATTGGGACGGTTCCCCGGCAGATTGCAGTGGGGGGTGGCAATGATGGTGCGGACGCCGCTCTCGCCCGCCATTTCCGCCATGGCAAGGGCGGTTTCCGTGTCCCGGGCCCCGTCGTCAAGGCCGGGCAGAATGTGCGCGTGGATGTCGATCATTCTTCCAGCGCTCCCACGTCGCGCAGCTGCTGGACGAACTCCTCCGCGTCCCGCAGGGCGGTGTCATAGTCCACGTCGTACTCCGACGGCTGAGCCGCGGGAAATAGGGACACGCAGGGCGTGCATACACTGAGGACACGGAGGTGGTCCGATATGTGGACGGCGTGGCTGCTGTTAACGCTCAACGGATTATTTTTCACTCTGCGGATGGCGGGGACGACGGGCTCCTTTCCCCGTGCGCTGAAGCGGGAGGAGGAGCAGAAGCTGCTGGAGCAGATGGCTCAGGGCGATCTGGACGCCCGGAATAAGCTTATCGAGCACAATCTGCGGC